>JAIYDY010000028.1 GCA_027487245.1 Hyphomicrobiales bacterium | reverse complement strand
CGAGGGTTCGTCCATCAACAGCAGCCGGGGCCGTGCCATCAGCGCGCGGGCGATCGCGAGCATCTGCTGCTCACCGCCCGAGAGCGTGCCTCCGCGCTGCTGGAGGCGCTCCTTGAGGCGCGGGAACAGCGTGCAGACGCGGTCGAGATCCTGGCTGAAATGCGACATGCCCGCCACCGATGCCCCCATCTGGAGGTTCTCGAACACGGTCATCCGCGGGAAGATGCGGCGGCCTTCGGGCGACTGGGCCATGCCGAGCCGGGCAATCTCGTGGGTTGGCATCGCCGTGATGTCGCGGCCATCATAGGTGATGGTGCCTTCCCGCGCCCGCGGATTGCCGAAGATGGTCATCATCAGCGTCGACTTGCCGGCCCCGTTGGCCCCGATCAGCGTGACGATCTCGCCCTGCTTCACATCGATGTCGACACCCTTGAGGGCGATGATGTTGCCGTAAAAGGTCTTGACCCCGCGCACGGAGAGCATGGGTGCGCCCGAGCCCGGCATGGCGTTGGCGGCGGCTTCGGCTGTCCCGGTCGTCGCGCTCACAGGCCCACCTCCGCTTCGACCGCCTCGACCTCGTCATCCTCGACACCGAGATAGGCGGCGATGACCTTCGGGTCGTTCTGCACATGGGACGGCGTGCCGTCGGAAATCTTGGTGCCGTAGTCGAGCACGACCACATGGTCCGAGATTTCCATGACCACACTCATGTCATGCTCGATCAGCAGCACCGAGACCCCGTCATCCTTGCGGATCGAGCGCAGCAGGTTGTTGAGCTCGAGGCTCTCGCGCGGGTTGAGGCCCGCCGCCGGCTCGTCGAGGCACAGCAGCAGCGGCTCGGTACACATGGCCCGCGCGATTTCCAGCCGGCGCTGGTCGCCATATGGCAGATCGCCGGCGGGATCGTCAGCCCGGTCGGTCAGTCTGGTCTTGTCGAGCCAATACTTTGCTTTTTCGACGGAGGCGGCGGATGCAGCCTTGTAGCCGCCAATGCCGAGCAGGCCCATGATCGTGTAGCCCGACGCCTTCATCAGCACGTTGTGCTGCGCCACCAGAAGGTTCTCGAGCACGGTCATTCCGGTGAACAGGCGAATGTTCTGGAAGGTGCGCGCCACCTTGGCCTGGGCTGCGATCCGGAAATCGGGCATGCGCTCCAGAAGATAGTGGCTGCCGTCGGCATGGGTCAGCGTCATCATGCCTTCAGTCGGCTTGTAAAAGCCGGTGATGCAGTTGAACACCGTGGTCTTGCCGGCCCCGTTGGGGCCGATCAGTGCCGTGATGTCGCCCTTGTGCACCTCAAAGGACAGGTCGTTGATGGCCACGAGGCCACCGAAGCGCATGGTGAGATGCTCGACCTTGAGCAGGGGTTTGGTGCTCATCAGCCGTGCCCTTCCTTGACGTGGCTGCCGGAGACCGCCTTGCTCTGCTTCAGGAAGGCGGTGGGCTCGCGCGTCGAGATCAGTCCGCGCGGCTTCCAGATCATGATCACCACCATGGCCAGCCCGAAGATCAGCATGCGATACTGGGTCGGATCGAAATCCTTGCCGAAGATCGCCTTGGTGAACTCCATCTCGCGCATAAGTTCAGGCCCGCCGATCATCACCACGGCGGCGATGGCAACGCCCCACAGCGAGCCCATGCCGCCCAGCACGACGATGGCGAGGATCACGGCCGATTCCATGAAGGTGAAGCTCTCGGGCGAGATGAAGCCCTGCTTGGCCGCGAAGAACGCCCCGGCCACGCCGCCAAAGCCCGCCCCGAGCGAGAACGCCGTGAGCTTGGTCGTGGTCGTGTTGATGCCAAGCGAGCGGCAGGCGATCTCGTCCTCGCGCAGGGCCTCCCAGGCGCGGCCCACGGGCATGCGCCTGAGCCGGATGGTGACGAAGGCCGTCAGCAGCGCCAGCACGAGGATCAGGTAATACAGGAAGATGGTGCGGTAGATGGGCGTGAACTCCAGCCCGAACGTCGCCGCAAAGCCATTGTCATTGGCATTGAACGGAATGCCGAAGAAACTCGGCCGCGGGATGCCGGAAATGCCGGCATAGCCTTGCGAAAAATCGGTCCAGTTGATCAGCACGAGCCGGATCATCTCGCCGAAGGCCAGGGTCACGATCGCCAGATAGTCCCCGCGCAAACGGAGCACGGGAAAGCCGAGCAGGATTCCCCAGAAGGCCGCGAGGATGCCCGCCACCGGCAGGCAGATCCAGAAGGCCCAGACGCCAAGCGCCGGATAGGTGGCGGGAATGACCTTGGTGGCAAACAGCGCGTAGGAATAGGCCCCGACGGCGTAGAAGGCCACGTAGCCGAGATCAAGCAACCCGGCGAGGCCGACCACGATGTTGAGCCCCCAGCCCAGCATCACGTAGATCAGGATCTGGACCCCGAAATTGTCGATCCACTTGGTCGAGCCCTGCCAGCCGGAAAACACGATCGAGATCACCGGGAAGGCAAACAGGAAACCGATGGCCAGCGGGGCCAACACCGGCATCAGGCGGCCAAGCACCGGCTGCAGCGATTGCGGCACGCGCATCAGCTTGCCGCCGCCCGCCGCACGGCGCTGGGCATTCAGCGTGACCAGCAGCCTGCCGATGAAGACGATGGCCACGGCCCAGGCCACGGCATCCCAGCGCGCGTCGAGAACCAGCCGGTTGTTGATGTCCTGCCGGGTTCCGTAGGCGATGATCGGGATGCTCAGGCCAAAGGTGATGAGGCCAGCAAAGGCCGCTTCCTTGAGCGCCGCCATCGGCCCGGTTTTCAGCGGTCCGGATTGCTCGACAATCCGGTTGTCGACCTTGGCCATCAGACCTTCTCCACTTCGGGCCGGCCCAGAATGCCGGAAGGCAGGAAGATCAGCGTGATGGCCAGGATCGAGAAAGCCGCCACATCCTTGTAGTCGATCGAGAAATAGGCCGACCACATCACCTCGATCAGCCCGATGATCAGCCCGCCGAGCACCGCGCCCGGCAGCGAGCCGATGCCGCCCAGCACCGCTGCGGTGAAGGCCTTCACGCCGGGGATGAATCCGTCATTGAAGCTGATGACGCCATATTGCAGCAGATACATCACGCCCGCCACCGCCGCGAGCGCAGCACCGATCACGAAGGTGATGGAGATGGTCTTGTCGACATCGATGCCCAGCAGCGCGGCCATCTTGCGGTCCTGCTCACAGGCGCGCTGCGCCCGGCCAAGCGAGGTCTTCTGCACCAGATACCAGAAGCCGAGCAGCAAAATCGCCGTCACGGCCATGATGATCATCTGCTTGTAGGCCAGCCTGACCGGATAGCCCGAGGTGGCGAAGAACACGAGGCCGCCATCGACGATCGGCGGCAGCGATTTGTTTCGCGGGCCCTGCACCACCTGCACGAAGTTCATCAGGAAGATCGACATGCCGATGGCGGAAATCAGCGGAGCGAGCCGGAACGAGCCGCGAAGCGGCCGGTAGGCCACCCGTTCGATGGCCCAGTTCCACAAGGCCGTCAGCGCCATGCCGATCACCAGCACCAGCAGCAATGCGACGACGACCATGCCGGTGCCAAGCGCGGACGAAATCAGCATGAAGAAGATGAGCGCGATGAAGCACGACAGCATGAACACGTCGCCATGGGCGAAGTTCACCATGCCGATGATGCCGAAGACCATTGTGTAGCCAATGGCGATGAGGCCGTAGATCGACCCCAGGGTCAGCCCGTTGATGAGCTGCTGGAGAAAGATTTCCATGTCGAACGCCTGTCCCCTCTGTCGCATCTCGCGGCAGCTTCTGAACGGCGCTGATGCACTGCCGGCTGTCGTTTGATCTGCCTGATAGTGCTAGCAACCACTTGCATGGCCGACAACGCATTTTCGCATGGCTGCCACAAAAAAGCACAGGTTTCGACTGTGCTGTTTTCAAAGATCAAGTTCGCGAAATCATTGTGCGCCAAATCCGCGAAAATCGCATTTCATTGCGCCGGAGACCACAGCTTGGCGGCTCAGCGTCCTCGGGTGACCGGCGCGCTGCGCCGGACAGCAGGTGGCTGCGCCCCGGCGAGCCCCCACGCCGCTAAGAGCTTGCCCTTGGCCTGCGGCCATGGCATCGCTGCCGTCTCGCCTTCCCTCATCGACCGTTTCGGGACCAGCAGATCGTGGACAAGACTGAACTCGCCAAACTCGAGCGCTTTTTGCGCCGCACCTTCGCCAACCACGGCATTGCCGTGAAGGCGCGCCCCAAGAAGAACGATTCCGCAGAGGTCTATATCGGCGACGAGTATGTCGGCATCATCCATGTCGATGACGAGGACGGCGACCGCTCGTTCAACTTCACCATGGCGATCCTGGACGTCGACCTCGAAGATTGAGCTGCCAGCGCCGGCTGCAAAGGCCGGTCAGCCTGGCTTGCGAAAGCTGTCGACCAGGGCACGCACACCGTCCGACAACGCATTCCAGTCGGTCAGGGCCTCGCGCGGAAAGCGCAGCGTGATGTCGAATGGACCGTGCTTGAGCACCGTCCGGCAGCCCTCGTCGAGCCCGGTGCGGGCCGTATCGGCCGTGCAGCGTGCAAAGAAGCTGGCCCCATCCGGCAGCGACATGAAAAGCTCTTCCGCCTCGAAGGGCGAGCCCTTCTTGAACGAGCGGGCCACCAGCCCGCCCGGATTGGACCATGCACCGGGCATGAGGAAGCGCGCCAGCGTGGCGAACTGCGCGCGGGGATCGGTTGTGGGCGAAGACGGCCCGATGGTGATGTGGACCTCGGCGGTGTCGCCGGGGGCTGCAGCGGCCAGCTCCGGCCAGGTGACGCGCAAGCGCGTCATGCCGACCTCGCGGCCCATGTCGGCGGTGCGCGGCCCTTTGTAGGCCGATGAGATCACCAGCGTTTCCGAGCCGATGCGCATCTCGATCATCTGGGGTGGCGCGGGCGGGCGCTGTGCCCACCACATGCCGCCAGCGATTCCGCCCGCCGCCAGCAGCAGCAGCATGACAACGAAAGCCCAGATCAGTCCGTCGGCGCGCGGAGCCGGCCTGACGGTGACGTGATGGCGCGTGCGCAGCAAGGCCGCTGCGCTCTGGCCGGATGCGGAGGGATAGGTATGTGCTTGCGACATGAAAGGATGTCTCGCCGGAACCGAACCGCTGCCGGTGACGCGTGAGGGAGCGGCAGGCTGGACAGCGTTAAGCATGAAAGCAGGCGTCGCTTAACGTCCGCTTAAGGATGCGCAATAACCTTTCGTTAACTGTTGGCGTAGCGAAGGGCGTTGGCGTTGAATCTCGAACCGGAAGCCATTCACGCCTTTCAGGCGCTCTTCATCGGCTTTGCCTTCGCAGGCTTGGTTGCCAGCGCCTTCGAGTTGTTCACCGCACGCCGTGCGAGCTTCAAGCTGCTGGAGACAGGCGGCGTCCTCGCTGTGGCCAGCGTGCCGGTGGTCGTGTTTTCCGCCCCGTTCATCATCCTGCGCAACACCATCATGGGCCGCCAGATCGAGGGGCGGCCGATCCCATTCGTGGCCATCGCCACGGTCATTGCCGGCTTCTGGAGCCTGGCCTGCGGGCAGGTACTGCTGAAGCTCGCAAGCGGCCTGCTCGGCATCTGAGCCGCTGCCGGCCTATCCCAGCGACCTGAGAAATCCGGCAAACCGCATCAGTCCTTCCGGCCATGGCCCATGGCCGGATGCCACGTTGATATGCCCGGCATCGCCGGCATCGGAGAACTCCGCCCCCCACGCCCCCGCCAGTTCCTGCGCCTCGTCGACGGTGCAGTAAGGATCGGTGGTACTGGACGCCAGCACGGCGCGGAAGGGCAGCTTGTGCCTGACGTGGTGCGCGAAGTCTGCCGGCATCCCGGGGATTGCAT
This sequence comes from Hyphomicrobiales bacterium, assembly GCA_027487245.1. Lineage (GTDB taxonomy): Bacteria > Pseudomonadota > Alphaproteobacteria > Rhizobiales > Beijerinckiaceae > Allobosea. The sequence goes on along the minus strand of JAIYDY010000028.1, from coordinate 2,024 downwards.
GCAGCGCCCGCTCGGAGGCCGGTGCGACCAGAAAGGCCCCGGCGATGGCCAGCCCGGCAAGCTCCGGTGCGGCATGGGCCACCGAACTGACGCCGCAACTGTGCGCCACCAGCACCACCGGTCGGGTCGAAGCCTTGACCGCCGTCACGATGTTGGCGGCCCATTCAGCCCGGTGCGGCTTGTTCCAGTCGCCCTGCTCGACTCGGCGCGCCGTGCTGAGCTTCGCTTCCCAGCGGGTTTGCCAGTGCCCGGGGCCAGAGCCGCCCAAGCCGGGGATGATCAGGATGTCAGCATCGGAGGTGCGCATGGGAGAGGTGCCGCGATGAAGGGGGTTTCTGGGTTCCCGGGACCATTTCGGGCAAGGTTTCGGTGGTGGACGAGAAGCTTGATGGATGGGATGAAGCCGATGTCATGACAACCCGGCTAGCCGATCAGACGCTCCATCATCACGGTATCGACGCCCGTGTTGGACTGCGACCGCCCGAGCCGGGAGAAGCCCATATGGGCATAGAAATCGGCAGCCGTCAGCGAGGCTGACACCATGATGCGGGTAATGCCGGCACGGCGCGCCCGTTCGACCAGATCATCGAGCAGCGCCCCGCCCACGCCCATGCCCTGTGCCGATGGATCGACGAACAGCGCCTCGATGCTGGCGACATCATCGGCGCTGGCCCGGCGGGACCGCACGACGACGGCCACGCCGCTGATGATGCGCTCGGTGCTGGCCCAGACCGGCGTCTCCGCCACGAGAAACGCGGCCGACCGCGTCAGCCTGCGCTTCATCGCCGGCAGCGCATAATCAGCCAGCACCTGCATCTGCTGTTGGGCAGTGTAGTCCGTCGCATTGCTGATGCGCACGGCCCGCTCGATCAGCCCGGTGACTGCGCGCAAATCATCAACCGTGGCAGGGCGGATCGGAACGGACAGCGGTCAGTCCTCGCCAAAGACACGCTGGAAGATCGTGTCGACATGCTTGAGGTGATAGGCCTCGTCGAACATCGCCTCGATCTCGGCTTGGCCGAGCCGCGCCGCCACGTCGGCATCGGCCTTGAGATTGGTCAGGAAATCCTCGCCATGTTCCCAGGTGCGCATGGCGTTGCGCTGCACCAGCGCGTAGCTCTCCTCACGGCTGGCACCCGCTTGCGTCAACGCCAGCAGCACACGCTGCGAGTTGTGCAGGCCGCCCAGCCGGTCGATGTTCTTGCGCATGTTGGCGGGGTAGACCAGCAGCTTGTCGATCACCCCGGTCAGCCGCGCCAGCGCGAAATCCAGCGTCACGGTGGCGTCCGGGCCGATCATCCGCTCGACCGAGGAATGCGAGATGTCGCGCTCGTGCCAGAGCGCCACATTCTCCATGGCCGGCAGCGCCATGCCGCGCACGAGGCGGGCGAGGCCGGTGAGGTTTTCGGTCAGCACCGGGTTGCGCTTGTGCGGCATCGCCGACGAGCCCTTCTGTCCCGGGGAGAAGAATTCCTCCGCCTCGTAGACCTCGGTGCGCTGCAAATGCCGGATCTCGGTCGCCAGGCGCTCGACACAGGAAGCCACGACGCCAAGAGTCGCGAAGAACATCGCGTGGCGGTCACGCGGGATCACCTGCGTCGAAATCGGTTCGACGATCAGCCCCATCCTGGCGGCCACATGCTCCTCGACCGATGGATCGATGTTGGCGAAGGTGCCGACCGCGCCCGATATGGCGCAGGTGGCGATTTCGGTGCGCGCCGCCACCAGCCTTGCCCGGCAGCGCGCAAACTCGGCATAGGCTTGCGCCAGCTTGAGCCCGAAGGTCACCGGTTCGGCATGGATGCCGTGCGAGCGCCCGATCGTCGGCGTCAGCTTGTGCTCGAAGGCACGGCGCTTGAGGGCCGCCAGCAGTGCGTCGACATCGGCGATTAGGATGTCGGCGGCGCGCGACAACTGCACGGCCAGCGTGGTGTCAAGCACGTCCGACGAGGTCATGCCCTGATGCACGAAGCGCGCCTCCGGCCCGACAATCTCGGCCAGATGGGTCAGGAAGGCGATCACGT
>JAIYDY010000103.1 GCA_027487245.1 Hyphomicrobiales bacterium | reverse complement strand
TTGATCAGCGTGTGCAGCCGAAAGGCGTTCAACGCGGCGGTGACGCCATGCCCGCACACATCGAAGGAAAACAGCGCGATCAGGAAGCCGCCACCCACAAGCGGCAGGTAGTCCATGCCCTGCGGGATGTTGATGCCGGCCATCTTGGCGCCCCAGGTCGCCGCCGTAAGCTGCCAGCCATAGATCATCATGTAGACCGCGAAGATGCAGACCAGGACATGGGTTGTCAGGCGCATCAGCTTGCGGAGCGGCGGGGGCGCATAGTGCAGGCCGATCTCGAAGCCGAGATGGTCGCCCTCACGCACACCAACGGCTCCGCCAAGCAGGATGAACCAGCTCATCAGCAGCAGCGCGCCAGGCTCGGTCCAGGTCGGCGAGTCGTTGAGAACCTTGCGGCCGAAGACCTGCCATGCCACCGCGAGCGTCATCAGGACGAGGCCGATGGCGGCCGTCCACAGCGCTGCGCGCGAGATCGGCGCGAGCAGGCGCGCGAGCGTCTTCGACAGGGCGATCATCGGGGCATCCTGGCTGCTTGGCCGAAAGCGGTGGCAGGGTAGTGTGTCGGGTGCGTGGTGCCATGGCAGGGGCGAACCCGGCCATGGCACCACGCGAGGCTTCGCGTCACTGCACAGCCTGGATGCGGGCCAGAAGGTCCTTCAGCTTGGCATCGGTGACAAAGCGGTCATAGACCGGCTTCATCGCGGCGATGAACGGGGCCTTGTCGACCTTGGTGATCATCGCGCCCTTTGCCTTCACGGCAGCTTCGGCGGACTTTTCGCGGGCTTCCCAGAGCTCGCGCATCTTGAGGGTCGATTCCTTCGCGGCAGCTCGGAAAATGGCCTGATCAGCCGGGGTCAGCCTGTCCCATGAGCGCTTCGACATCACCAGCACTTCTGGCGTCATCGAGTGCTCGGTCTCCGAATAGTGCTTGGCGACCTCGAAATGGCGGGTCGATTCGTAAGATGGCCAGTTGTTCTCGGCTCCATCGATCACGCCGGTCTGGAGCGCGGAATAGACCTCGCCGAACGGCATCGGTGTGGCGTTTGCGCCCAGCGCATTGACCAGCGCGATGAACATGTCCGACTGCTGGACGCGGATCTTGAGGCCCTTCAGGTCCTCGACCTTGGTGACGGGACGCTTGGAATTGTAGAACGAGCGCGCACCTGAATCGTAATAGGCGAGGCCGACCATGCCATGGGGCGTGAAGGCGGCGAGGATCTCATCGCCGATCGGGCCATCCATGACCTTGCGCATGTGCTCGACCGAACGGAACACGAAGGGCAGTCCAGGCACGTTGGTTTCAGGGATCAGGTTGTTGAGCGGGGCCATGTTGACCCGGTTCATGTCGATGACACCGAAGCGGGTCTGCTCGACCGTGTCCTTTTCCTGCCCGAGCGTGGAGGCGGGGAACATCTGGATCTTGAAGCGACCGTTGGTGCGCTGCTCGATGAGCTGGCCCATGAACTTCACGGCCTCGACCGTGGGATAGCCATCGGGGTGGGTGTCGGCGGAGCGCAGGGTCACGGTCTGGGCACTGGCGGTGCCCAGCGCCAGGGCGAGCGCGCCGCCGGCGATGAGGCCCTTGAGGGTGATGCGCCGTGTGGTCATGGGGCGTATGGTCATGGGTCGTCCTCCGTTTTGTGGCGCTGTTTCGCGCCGTTCTTTGGGTTGTTGGTGGCGGTGTTCCGGAACCGGCATCAGAGCCTGTAGGCCTCCCTGGCGAGCCGGTAGGCGAGATCATGCGCAAGCGCATGGGCCTCATCCTCGTCAAGCCTGTGTTCAACCACAAGCCGGGCGAGGAAAGAGCAATCGCAGCGCCGTGCCATGTCGTGGCGCGCTGGAATCGACAGATAGGCGCGAGTGTCGTCGTTGAAGCCGACGGTGTTGGCAAAGCCGGCCGTCTCCGTTGTCAACTCGCGGAAGCGGCGCATGCCTTCGGGCGCATCGAAGAACCACCAGGCCGGGCCGAGCCTCAGGGCCGGGTAGTGGCCTGCCAGCGGAGCCAGTTCGCGGCTGTAGGTGGTTTCGTCAAGGGTGAACAGGATCACGGTCAGCGACGGCTCATGCCCGACCGCGTCGAGCAGGGGGCGCAAGGCCCGGACATAGTCGGTGGCCGTGGGAATGTCCGCGCCCTTGTCGCGCCCGAACCGGCGGAAGACATCGGCATTGTGGTTGCGCAGCGAACCGGGATGAAGCTGCATCACCAGCCCGTCATCAAGGCTCATGCGGGCCATTTCCGTGAGCATCTGGCCGCGGAACAGCTCGGCGTCCCCGGCATCGGCCCTGCCCGAAACGACCTTCGCGAACAGCGCCTCGATTGCCGGACGGGCAAGGTCGGCGGTGCGGGCGCTGGGGTGGCCATGGTCTGTGGCTGTGGCGCCGCGCGCCTTGAAGGCGGCCCGGCGCTGGCGATGGGCGGCCAGATAGCCGCTCCAGGTCATTGTGTCTTCGCCGGTGATCGCGCCCAGCCGTGCGAGATTGGCAGTAAAACCCTCGAATTCGGGGTCGACCACAGCGTCGGGCCGATAGGTCGGCAGCACCCGCCCATCCCAGCCCGATGCGGCGATGGCATCATGGTGGGCCAGATCGTCGAGGGCGGAATCTGTCGTGGCGATGGCTTCGATGCCGAAGCGCTTGTAGAGCGCCCTTGGCCGGTAGTCCGGCTCGGGCAACTTGCTGGCGATCATGTCGTAGAGGCGGTCGGCATTGGCTTCGGTGAGGCGTTCGTCGATGCCGAAAACATCCTCCAGCGCCTGCTCGAACCAGAGTCGCGTCGGCGTGCCGCGAAACAGCGGCCAATGACGGGCGAAAAGGCGCCAGATGGCGCGGTTGTCGCTCTCGACCGGCCCGCCATCACTGCGAGGCACGCCCAGCGCCTCCAGCGGCACGCCCTGCGAATACAGCATGCGGAAGACATAGTGATCGGGCTTCACGAACAATGTCGCCGGATCGGAAAACGGCTCGTTCTCGGCAAACCAGCGCGGTTCGGTGTGGCCATGCGGGCTGATGATCGGCAGGGCGCTGATCCCGGCATAGAGTCGCCGCGCCACATTGCGGGCGCTCTCTTCGGCAGGAAACAGCCTGTCGGGATGAAGCGCCATGCCGTCACGATCCTCGCCTGGGTTCGGGCCTTGCGCCAAACGCTGCCCGAAACCGACCACTTGCCCTGCCGCGCCCTTGTCAGGACGTCGCGATTTCTCCTTGTCGATATACTAATATATTAGTATGTCAATTGACGCGGGAATGGTCGATAGCGAGGGTCTGCGGGGGCTCTGCCCGACGGACAGGGACGGGATGGACAACCAGACGGACATGCTGCCAGCCAGCCATGAGGTGCCGCCTGACAAGGTACGGCTGCCGCGCGTGACGGCGGCCGGGCATATCCTCGGCGTGCTTCGGCAGGACATTCTGTCCGTCCGGCTAAAGCCAGGCGAGGCTCTTGCAGAAAAGGTGCTGACAGCGCGTTTCGGGGTCAGCCGCACCCCTGTGCGCGAGGCGCTGATGCGGCTGGCCGAGGAAGGGCTGGTGGAGATCTATCCGCAATCGGGCACCTATGTCGGGCGCATTCCTGTGGCATCGCTGCCCGAAGCGGTCGTGATCCGACAGGCTCTTGAGGGCAAGGCGGTGGCACTGTTTGCGGAGCGCGCGGGGCCTCAGGATCTCGCCGCGCTGGAGCAACTTATCGCCCGGCAGGAAGCGCTCGCGCGGCTCGATGACAGGGACGGCTTCCATGCGGCAGACGAGGCCTTTCATGAACGCATCGCGCAGGGGGCAGGGTACCCGGGCCTGTGGCGACTGGCCCAGCAGGCCAAGAGCCAGATCGACCGCTGCCGCCGGATGACGTTGCCGGTCCCGGGGCGTATGCTGCACGTGATCGATGAACACCGCACGATTCTGCTTGGCCTGCGAAATGGCCACAAGCAGGCGGCTTCCGATGCCATGCTGGCGCATCTTTCCGCAGTCTTGCCTGACGCGGAAACACTGAAGGCACAGTTCCCGGACTATTTCTCGTGAAAGGACATTCCTTGAGACAGAGTTGGCGCTGGTTTGGCCCGAAAGACCCGGTTTCCCTTGATGATGTCCGGCAGGCGGGGGCAACCGAAATTGTCAGTGCGCTGCACGATGGGCCGATCGGTGAGGCGTGGACGGTGGGGGCGGTGGCCCGACACAAGGCCCTGATCGAAAACGCGCCAGCCGGGCGCTCGCCGCTGGCGTGGACGGTGGTCGAGTCGATTCCCGTGCCTGATGATGTGAAGCGCCATGGCAAGGAGGCCAAGGCCTCGATTGCTGCCTGGATTGCCAGTCTCGAAGCTGTTGCCGCGAACGGCATCCGCATCATCTGCTACAACTTCATGCCGGTGGTGGACTGGGCGCGCACGGACCTCGACTGGCCATTGCCCAATGGCGCAACCGCGCTGCGCTTCGACAATGACCGCTTTGCGGCCTTCGAGATGTTCATCCTGAAGCGCGAGGGCGCCGAGCGGGATTTCAGCGCTGCCACGCAGGCACGGGCGAAACTCGCTTTCGAGGCCATGTCGCAGGCCGATATCGACGAATTGATCCGCGTGATTGCCAGCGCGCTGCCCGGCTCGACCACCGAGCCAATGACGATTCCGGCTTTTCGCGACCGCTTGAAGCTTTATCGCGGCATCGACCATGCCCGGCTGCGCCAGCATCTGGTGGAGTTCCTGGAAGAGGTCACGCCTCATGCCGATCGGCTTGGGGTGCGGCTGACCCTGCATCCGGACGATCCGCCCCGACCGTTGTTCGGCCTGCCGCGTGTAGCGTCGACGGCAGCGGATTACCGCGCCCTGTTCGAGGCTGTGCCATCGGCTGCCAACGGGATCTGCTTTTGCACGGGCAGCCTGGGCGTGCGTGCCGACAACGACCTGCCGGCCATGGCACAGGAATTCGGCCCGCGCATCTATTTCGCACATCTTCGCGCAACGCGGCGCGAGGCCGACGGCGCGAGCTTCCATGAATCGGACCATCTCGATGGCGATGTCGACATGGTGCGTGTGGTGCAGGCCCTCGTGCGCGAGACCCGCAGCCGCGCCGGCGGCAACCGCATTGTCTTCCGGCCCGATCACGGCCATCGCATGCTCGACGACCTCACCAAGTCGGTGACGCCGGGCTACACCGCCATCGGCAGGCTCAAGGGCCTTGCCGAGTTGCGCGGTGTGATCCGGACTGTCGAGACGCTGGAGGGCTATCTGATCTGAGCCTTCCCGCCGGTAGGGCTTTCAGACCGCAGCAGCTCCTTCAACAAGGCTCGCCATCTTGGCCCAGACAATGTCAGGATCGACCACGCCGAAGCCGGCAAAGGTCGAGAACCCGCAATCCGTGCCAGCGATGACGCGGTCTGTGCCAACGATGGACGTGTAGCGTTCCAGACGCTGGCGGATCAGTTCAGGATGCTCGACGAAGTTGGTGGTCGAATCGAGACATCCGGGGATCAGCACATAGTCGTCCGGGGCCTTGATCTCGTTCCAGACGGTCCACTCGTGGGCATGCCTCGGGTTGGCCCCCTCGAACAGCAGGCCACGCGGCTTTGCTTTCAGAACCACGGGCAGAACCTTGCCCAGCGCGATGTCGCGCGTGTGCGGGCCCTCGTAGTTGCCCCAGCAGATGTGCAGGCGGACCCGGTCTCCGGGTACGTTTCGCAAGCCGTGGTTGAGCGCCTCGACATGCACCTCGGCCCGCCGCAGGAACTCTTCCTCGCTGAGGTCGCGGTAGAGCATGTGCCGGCCCAATGCGAGGTCTGGCGCATCGATCTGCAGGATCAGACCCGAAGCGACGATGGCTTCATATTCGGCGCTCATGGCATCGGCGATGTCGAACAGGTAGCTGTCCAGATCGGCGTGATAGTCCGAAGGCTGGAACAGCGCGATCACACCCGGGCTGGCCGAATTCATGAAGCCTTCGCCGTAACCCGATGCCGCCATGCCGGCCTTCATGGCAGCGATGTCGGTGTGCAGCGGGGCGAGGTTCTTGACCTTGATCGGGCCGACGCAGCGCGGGCGGCGGTATTGCGGCGTGCCGCCGGCCTTGGCCAGCTTTTCAAGGAAACCGGGATAGTCCTGCAAGTCGCCGGGCGGGCGGCGCGGGCTGTCGCCCTCGAAGCCCGTGAGCCGATCCTTGATGTAGGTCGCATAGGATATCTTCGAGGTCTCGCCGTCGGACGGCAGGTCGATGCCGACCGACCTCTGTTTGGCGACAATGGCGGCGGTGGCGTCGCGCATGATCGCATCATAGGCGGGTTCGTCGAAGGGCATGCCCTTCTCCCGGCCGAACAGCAGGTCGGCGACAATCTGGTTGCGGGGCAGGGAGCCCACATGGGTGGTCTTGACGGGCATGTCAGGCAGCCTTTGCGTTGACGAAATGGACGGCACCTGCCGCATTGCCGCCGCGCACGATATCGGCGATGCGTCCGTCGGACGACGTGGCACGGAAGGCGCACGCCAGTCCCTTGGGTGTGGTGAAGGTGTCACCGGACCCCATCACGACGCTGCCGTCCGGGGTGGTGATGTCGAGCGTGCCCTTCTGCACGAAGATGACCTCTTCCTCGTGACGAACATGGGAAGACACCGCGGCACCGCTCGCCATCTTCAGGGCGCGCAGGTTGAAGCCGTGCGGCTCGGGGATGTGGACATGCTGGTTCGGGTTCTCGGAGATGCCGGGGGCGATCAGCGTGAAGTTCTCCTTGTCTTCCGAGCCAGGCGAGCGTGTGTCGATGAACGCGTTCTTGCAGGGGCGAAGGTCCGCATAGCGGATCAGGCGGCTTTCAAGGGGCATGGCAAATCCTCCTGATTGTTCTTTCTCTTGTCTCTTTCTTGCAGACTGAATGCGTATGCAAACTTGTCCACCGACGATCTTGCACACGGGTCATGTCAGCCTGTCCGGAGCGCGATTTGACGCCAGATGGCCGTCTCGTCTACCAGCCAGAATTCGCGGATGACCTTGCCGGCGACGATTTCGGAATGGGTGATGCCGAGCACGAAAAGTTGCGCGCCGCTGGCGTCCCCCCATGGGCCGCTGCCGGCATGCGTGCCTGCCAGACGCCAACGGGTGGCGACGCGCACCGGGCGGCCCGGCTCTTCCAGCGCGATCGAGTGATCGATGACGACGGCAAGGTCCGGCATGGCCTGCCGGAAGCGCGCGATGAAGGCTGCAAGGTCAGCCCAGCCGGCACCGATCGCACCATTGGGCAACATGAGATTGACGGCGCGGTCATGGCTCTTGGCCAGTTCCGCGTCCGACAGAGCCCCGCCAAAAGCCGCCATCATCGCGTCGCGCACCATGACAGCGGCGGGATGCGGCTGGTGGATGGCGTGGTCCTCGGGAATCCCGGCCTGCACCTGATCCCAAAGGTCTTGCTGCCAAGGTGCTTTTCCGGCGGCCGCGTCCGCCTTCGCCCATTCTCGGCCCAGCGCCTCAGGGGTTGTGCCGATGGCCAGCGCCATCGCCCCCTGGTCACGCACCAGCCATTCCTCGGTGATGACATCGCCGACCACGAGGCAATCGGCGATGGTGCGGATCCGCATCGTGCGGCCCGTCGCCTTGCCGAACACGCCGTCGCCGCGATGGGTCATCGGCGAGATGATGCGGTGCGAGGACAGCAAACCGCGTTTCTGGCCATCATTGGACCAGATCACGTCCTCGCCCAGCAATTCGCGGTCAGGGAACATGGCCAGCGTGGCCTCGGTGCCGGTGATGACCGCCTCGACGCCCGTGACGATGCCGGAGGGGGTCAGCATCCAGCAATCGGCGCTGTAATAGCGGCGGATCAGGTCGATCTGCCTGCCTTCCCAGATCTGTTCGGTGATGCCGATGATGTAGTCATGCAGCGTGGCATACTCGGCGGAGAACCGGTTTTTCATGGTGCGGGCGCTCCGGATGTCGCACTGTCTGGCCGCCAGACAAGCTGGCCGTTGATGCTGAGGCAGCCTGCCGGGATGCGGGCCGAGCCACGCACGATCAACTCGCCGGGCACGATCACGTCGCGCGGCACGGGTGCCTCGTTCTCGATCTGCTCGATCATGACCTCGACCGCGCGGTCGACCATGGCTGAGACAGGCTGGGAAAAGCTGGTCAGCGAAAAACTCGCCCAGCGCGCCGGGCCGACATCGTCGAAGCCGACAAGCGAGATGTCCTGCGGCACCTTGAGGCCGAATTCGAAGCGGGCCACCTCCGAGATTGCCAGCGCCATGTGGT
>JAIYDY010000055.1 GCA_027487245.1 Hyphomicrobiales bacterium | reverse complement strand
CTTTTGGCGCAGGGACCGGAAGAGAAGTTCGGCACGCGTGGGCGCGCAAATTCGCCGCGTGCGGCGTTCGGTGTCGTCGTCATCAATGTCTCCATCCTCACAGATGGGTGTCTCCCGGTGGGGGGAGATGACCCGTCGATGGGGATAGGGGACAAGCCGGTGCCCGTCAATCAGGATTGTGCCGCAAGCCGGACAATCGCTGGACGAAGGCCCGAAAGCCAGACGGCGCGCCCTCGCGGGCGCGCCGTCAGCTTGTCAGCCATGCGGCTGGATCAGAACTTGCGAACCATGGGAACGGGCGCGAATACTGGCTCGGGAGCTGGCGAGCCGCAGCAATCGCCGCTGCCGAGCGCCCAGCGCATGCCGAGGCGGAAGTCATGGCTGTCGATGTTGTTCAGCTTCACCGAAGCCAGCGTGTTGCCGGGCAGGAACGGGTTCACGAGGACGCCCGATTCGGCCTTGCCAAGGTTGAGGTAGCGGTAGCTGGCTTCCAGCGTCAGGTTCTGGTTGATCTGGTAGCCGACACCGGCATGCAGCGCCCAGGCGAGGCTGGTCTTGGTGCGGTCAGGAGCATAGGCGAAGCTCGGGGTGACGCCGCCGCCACCGCCGATCACGACCACGCCCTGGTCTGTGAAGCCGCTGATCGTGTTCTGCGACACGCCGACGCCGGCGCCGAGGAACGGGGTCAGGCAGCCGAGGGCGCAGAAGGTCCCGAGATCGACATAGGCATTGGCCATGAACACCCGCGACGAGAGATGGCCGTTGTAGGTGTTGGTCTGGGTCTGGCCCGGCGCGCCGGGAATCGTCAGGAAGTCGGTGTAGCCGATCTGGCCACCGCCACGGAGTTCGGCGGTCACGTCGGCACGGAACCAAGCGTTGAACTTGTAGCCGACGCCGAGGCCCACGAACGACGGCGTGGGATGCTTCTGGCCGAACAGCCTGGCGGAGCCGATGGCCGGGTTCGCATAGATGTCGGAGGTATACTTGCCGATCTTGGTGGATCCGACACCGATATCGCCGCGCAGATAGACGCCGCCTGCTGAAACCGTGCCGCGCAGCGGCGCATCGAAGTGCGGGGGCGGCGGCGGGACCGGCAGATCGCCTGCGTGGGCCGAATTTGCGACGCCGACAATCACGGCGCCTGCGACAGCGAGAACTTTCAGGCTGCTCATGATTTCATCCTCAACGGTTTGGCATGGTGCGAACACGCATGCGGAATGCCAACGAGGAGAACTTTGGCAGCGAACGGTTAAAGGGCACTTAACCCTAACGCTTAACCATGCTGTCGAAGCTTAGTTGAGCATGCCGCAGGCAAGCCTGCCAGATCAGCGCAGGCAGGCGCATGCAGGCGGCATCGCATTCACTTGGTGTTGAGCGCCCAAGACGCCTTCAGGCCGCAGCCTTGGAGACGGCATCGACGACCTCGTCGACCACGCGCTCCACCAGGTCGCGGTCATCGCCTTCGGCCATGACCCGGATGACCGGCTCTGTGCCGGAGGGCCGGATCACCAGACGCCCACCATTGCCGAGCTTCTTGCGCGCATCGTCGATGGCGGAGACCACGACCCCGTCCTGCAAGGGCTGGCCCGACTTGTAGCGCACGTTCTTGAGGATCTGCGGCAGTGGCTCGAAGCAGTGGCAGACCTCGCTGACCGGCTTGCCGAGACGCTGCACGACCGCCATGAGCTGGAGAGCCGCCACGAGTCCGTCGCCGGTGGTCGAATAATCCGACAGGATGATGTGGCCGGACTGCTCGCCACCCAGATTGTAGCCATGCTCGCGCATGTGCTCCAGCACGTAGCGGTCCCCCACGGCCGTGCGGGCCAGCGTCAGGCCGATGCCAGCCAGATAGCGCTCAAGTCCGAGGTTGGACATGATGGTGGCGACGATGCCCGGTGCGGTCAGCTGGCCCTCTTCGTGCCAGCTTGTGGCGATCACGCCCATCAACTGGTCGCCATCCACGACCTGCCCGCGCTCGTCCACGATCAGCACGCGGTCCGCATCGCCGTCGAGCGCGATGCCGATGTCGGCCCTGAGCTCCCGCACCTTGCGGATCAGCGCATCCGGCGCGGTCGAGCCGACATCGTGGTTGATGTTGAAGCCATCCGGCTCGATGCCGATGGCGATGACCTCGGCACCCAGCTCCCAAAGGGCTTCCGGCGCCACCTTGTAGCCGGCACCGTTGGCGCAATCGACGACGATGCGCAGGCCTTCCAGCGACATGTTGCGCGGCAAGGTGCGCTTGGCGAATTCGATGTAGCGGGCGTGCACGCTTTCCACGCGCTTGGCCCGACCGATCGAGGTGGACTTGGCCAACTGCGACGACAGGTCCGAATCGATCAGGGCCTCGATCTCCAGTTCGACATCGTCAGACAGCTTGTAGCCATCAGGCCCGAAGAGCTTGATGCCATTGTCCTCGAACGGGTTGTGCGAGGCCGAGATCATCACGCCGAGGTCGGCCCGCATCGAGCGCGTCAGCATCGCAACAGCCGGCGTCGGGATCGGGCCGAGCGGCAACACGTCGATGCCGACCGACAGAAAACCGGCCTGGAGCGCCGTCTCGATCATGTAGCAGGACAGCCGCGTGTCCTTGCCGATCACCACCCGGTGGCGGTGGTCACCGCGGCGAAAGGCGAGCCCGGCCGCCTGCCCGACCTTCATGGCAAGTTCCGGCGTGATCACCTTGTTGGCGCGGCCACGCACGCCATCAGTGCCGAAATACTTGCGAGCCATGGGTTCCATCCCGTCAGAAAGGCGCTGCAAGGCAGCGCGGCAGTGCCGAACGTTCGGCTGTTGTTTAGCCCGGAACAGTGCGCCGGAGTTCTTCAAAAATTGTAATCGACTGTTGCAGCACCCGTTTCATGGTTCACAGGCCATGACAGGGCCTAGGGCACAATGCCTGCCGGAAACGAGAAAGCCCGGACCTGGCAGGGTCCGGGCTTGATCTGTGTTGTGGTTCCGCGCGCCCTCAGACCTGAGGCTGCGGCTCCATGCCGGCATCCGGATTGGGCTTGCGCTTGCCCCGGCCTGCCGTCGGCACGGCGGAGCCACGCGTCGGAGGCGTTGGGTCGACATCGCGCACCGGAGGTTTGCCGTCGAGAAGGTCCTTGATCTCGTCGCCGGACAGGGTCTCGTAGGTCAACAGGCCCTGCGCCAGCGTTTCCAGATCGTCGGCACGCTCCTTGAGCAGGCGGCGTGCATCCTCCAGGCCGCCCTCGACAAGGCGGCGCACTTCGGAATCGATGGTGCGGGCAGTTGCTTCGGACACGCTCTGCTGGCGGCCCATCGACATGCCGAGGAAAACCTCGTCCTGGTTCTCGCCATAGGCGACCGTGCCAAGCTCGGGCGAGAAGCCCCAGCGCGTCACCATCATCTTGGCAAGGCGCGTGGCCTGATCGATGTCCGACTGTGCGCCCGACGTGACCTTTTCCTTGCCGAAGATCATCTCCTCGGCGATGCGGCCACCCATCAGGATCGCGAGGCGCGAGGTCATCTGCTCGAAGCTCATCGACAGCTTGTCGCGATCCGGAAGCTGCATCACCATGCCCAGCGCGCGGCCACGCGGAATGATCGTCGCCTTGTGCACCGGGTCTGTCGCCGGGACATTGAAGGCCACGATGGCGTGACCGGCTTCGTGATAGGCGGTCAGGCGGCGCTCGTCCTCGGTCATGACCAGCGTCTTGCGCTCGGCGCCCATCATGACCTTGTCCTTGGCGTCCTCGAACTCGGCCTGCGTGACGATGCGCTTGTTGCGGCGCGCAGCCAGCAGGGCCGCCTCATTGACGAGGTTCATGAGGTCCGCGCCGGAGAAGCCGGGCGTGCCGCGGGCCAGAACCTTGAGATCGACATCGGGGCCGAGCGGAACCTTGCGCACATGCACGCGCAGGATCTTCTCGCGGCCGACCACATCCGGGTTGGAGACCACGATCTGCCGGTCGAAACGGCCCGGACGCAGCAGCGCCGGATCGAGCACGTCGGGCCGGTTGGTGGCGGCGATGATGATGATGCCTTCATTGGGCTCGAAGCCGTCCATCTCCACCAGAAGCTGGTTGAGGGTCTGCTCGCGCTCGTCATTGCCGCCGCCGAGGCCGGCCCCGCGATGGCGGCCGACAGCGTCGATTTCATCGATGAAGATGATGCAGGGAGCGTTCTTCTTGGCCTGCTCGAACATGTCGCGCACGCGGCTTGCGCCGACGCCGACGAACATCTCGACGAAGTCCGAACCCGAGATCGTGAAGAACGGCACATTGGCTTCGCCGGCCACGGCCTTTGCCGTCAGCGTCTTGCCGGTGCCGGGAGGGCCGACCAGCAGAACGCCGCGCGGAATGCGCCCGCCGAGCCGCTGGAACTTCTGCGGATCCTTGAGGAATTCGACGATTTCCTGAAGGTCTTCCTTGGCCTCGTCGATGCCGGCAACGTCATCGAAGGTGACGCGGCCATGGGCCTCGGTCAGCAGCTTGGCCTTCGACTTGCCAAAGCCCATGGCCCGGCCGGCGCCGCTCTGCATCTGCCGCGACAGGAAAATCCATGCCCCGATCAGCAGCGCGATCGGCAGAAGGTTGATGAGCAGCGTCATCAGCCAGTTGGTTTCGGTGTTCTGCGGGCGCGCGGTGATCTGCACGCCCTTGGCCTGAAGCTTGGTCACGAGGCCCGGATCGAACGGTGCGAAGGTCGTGAAGGTGCGCCCGTCCGTGTAGGTGCCGCTGATCTCCTGCCCGGCGATCGTCACCGTGGTGATCCGGCCCGATTCCGCGTCGCTCAGCAACTGGCTGTAGGCAATGTTCGAGTCGGCGGTTCGCGAACTGGGGCTCTGGAACAGGGTCACCAGAGCCAAAACCAGCAGGAAGATCACCAGCCAGACAGCGAAATTGCGAAAGTTGGGGTTCATATCCGCATCCGTTCTGCGCGGGCTCGGGCCAGGGACAGGAGAGCCGCATCGTTGACACCATACTTAGTCCTCGCCATGGCCCTTGCCAAGGCTCCGGCGTGGAACAGGGTTGACGCAGGCTGCGGTCCGTGAGGCATCAGCGCGGGACGCGCCGGGGATGCTGGCCGACAGGGTGTGTGACGCCGTCAGGCCCGCCATCGCCATTGCGTTTGCCTGCATGCGCGCTGCCGCGCCGGCGCGGGCCTTCTGGCCGCCCCCCGAGCAGACCGTCCCGGTCAAGCGAAAGAACCTGTCCGCCAAGCGTGCGCCTGACCGCCCTGCCCGCCCGGAGCGCGTCCAGAAGCGCCTCGGTGCAGGCTTCCAGCCGCTGCAAGCGCAAGCCTACCTCAGCCGTGATGGCATCCTCGCCGCCAGTGCCCTGGTCGCCCGGCGGCGACAGCATGCGGCCCAGTGCGCGCATCACGATCGCAGAAGGATAGCCTGCCAGCCGCCTGAAATCGAGTTGCCAGCCTGGATCGGTCGCGTCGATTCGGCAGGCCTGAAGTGCCCGCTCCGCGATCTCGTCCAGCGCCTCGTCGGCTGCGGCCAGCCGGCGTGCCAGCACGCCGAGACGGCCCGCATCCAGCCCCTCGGCCGCCAGGACGGGCAGGATGCCGCGCCAGCGCACGCGTGCGAATCGCTGATCGGCATTGGAAGGGTCGTTGATCCAGCCCCAGCCATGCTGCCGGCAGGTCGCGATCAGCCGCGCCTTGCTCCAGCCCAGGGCCGGCCGGGCATGGGCGATGCCGGCGCTGCGCGTCTGCTGCCGCATGCCGGCCAGCCCCGTCAGGCCCGAGCCGCTGGCCAGCCGCATCATCAGCGTTTCCGCCTGGTCATCCTCGGTATGCGCCGTCACCAGCATGTCGGCCCCGATCGCGCGGGCATGCGCGGCGAGCAATCGGTAGCGGGCCCGGCGCGCGTTGTCCTGCAGCGCGCTGGCGGGTTTCGGCCCCGTCCAGGGCAGGATGGCAGCGGCGAGGCCCAGCGCTTCGGCGCTGGCGACGACAAAGGCTGCTTCATCGGCGGAGGCGGGCCGAAGACCATGATCGACCACAGCGACGGCCGGCAAGGCGTGCCCGCGCCGCCGCGCCCAGCCCGTCATGAGTCCCATGAGCGCAACCGAATCGGGACCGCCCGAGACACCCAGCAGCACCCTTCGGCCCGCCAGCATGGTGAAGGCCGCGTCGGCCTCGTCCGGTGAAACCGGCACGGCGGGCTGCGGCGTGCGCCCGTCCATCAGCCGTCGCAGCGGGCGCGCTTCTGCTCGCGCTCAACGCCCTGCCGCACGTTCTGCGAGGCTTCGGGATACTTGACGGACAACTGCGCATAGGTGGCGCAGGCCTGATCGCGCGCGCCGAGCGCATTGAGCGACATCCCCAGCCTCAACATGGCATCCGGTGCGATCGGGGCGCGGCCATGCTCGGTGGTGACCTTCAGATACTGCTCAGCAGCATCCTTGTGGCGGTTACGCCGGAAATAGCTCTCGCCCAGCCAATAGGTCGCGGCGGGCACCAGCCGGTCACGCGGGTTCGATTGCAGGAACTGGCGGAAGCCCATCTCCGCGTCCTCATACTGGCGCGCATTGATGGCTGCAAAGGCGGCATCGTAGGTGGCTCGTGGTGTGCCGGTGGCTGTTGCCGCCGCGCTCTGGGCTGGCCTCGGCGCGGCCGGCAAGGCGCCTTGCGGGACGCGCGCACCGGACACATCGAGCGGCTGGCCAGAGCCCGGCCCGGCCGTGTCGAGCGCGCCGCCGCCCAGCGGGCGCGGGGCACCGGCTGCACCAGGTTGGGCGCCGGGATCGAAGGCATCGTTGCGCCGGGGCCGTGCCGGCTGGCCGGGTGCCGCGCCCGGCGTGGCAGCGGGAGCCGCGGTGCCCGGCGCACGGGCACCACCCCGTTCGTTGAGGCGGAACTCGACATCTTCCTGAAAGCGCTTGAGCTGCTCGGTCAGGCGGCGGTTCTCGAACTGGAGTTGCTCGATCTGCCCGGAGAGCTGGCGGATCTGGTTCTCCATCCGGTTGACGCGCACGCTGAGTTCGGCCGCATCCTGCGCCTGAACCGGCGCGGCCACGGCCAGCCAGAACCCGAGCAGCACAGCAAGGCTTGCGCCTGTTCGCCATGTCGGAACCGCTGCAAAACGCATCACTGCTCCAGAAATCATCTTGCCGAGCCCCATCCTGACCGGAACCGTTTCACCCGAATACGGCGTCAACCCGGCAAACTCCATGCCACAAACGCGACAACCGGCGCAGTATGACGCCGGTTGTCATGAACACAGGTTCAACGCCGCCGATGCGGCGCCATCTTTCAGAGCCCTGCCGCATCCAGCAGGGTCACGGCGCGCCGGTTCTGCGACCAGCACGAGATGTCGTTGCAGACCGCCACGGGGCGCTCCTTGCCATAGGAGACGATGCGCATCCGGTTGGCCGGAATCCCGCGCGAGGCGAGATAGTCGCGCACCGCCTGGGCGCGGCGGGCACCGAGCGAGAAGTTGTATTCGCGGGTGCCGCGCTCGTCGGCATGGCCTTCGATGGTGAAGGTGTAGCGCGGGTAGCGGCCGAGCCAGGTCGCCTGCTTGTCGAGGGTCGCGGTGGCGGTGGAGGTCAGGTCGGTCGAGTCCGACTCGAAGAAGACGCGGTCGCCGACATTGACGACGAAATCCTGCGCGCTACCGGGCGTGGCCGCCCCGCCAGCCCCGAAGCCGGCATTGGGATCGGTGGTGGGCGTGCTCGAACAGGCACCCAGCGCAAGGCCGCCCAGCACGATCAAGGCAAGCTTGGCGGCGCGGGCGCTGGCGAGAAAGGACATCAACATGGACATGTCTCCGGAAGCGGCAAGAAAGGCAGGCATCTGTGATCAAGACGCCACATGCCTCATCAATGTCGCGTCAACCTAAACGAGACCTTGCCAGATCAAGTCAAAATGGCGGCATCGGGGCAGATGGTTAACCGATCCTTACCGTCCGCCCCACCCCTGACGGGTCAGGAACGGACCTCGGTCAGCAGCGGCGACCATGTCGGATCGGAGGCAAAGGCCGGTGTCGGAACCGGCTGCTCGACTCGGCCCGTGATGTCGACCATGTAGAGTTTTCCGCCCGATTGCCCGCCCGGATCGCGAAAAAACATCAGATACTGGCCATTGGGCGCGAAGGTCGGCGACTCGTTGTGGAAGCCTTCGGTCAGCAGCCGCTCGCCCGAACCGTCGGGCCGCATCACCCCGATGGCGAAGCCGCCGCCGGTGCGCTTGGTGAAGGCGATCAGATCACCTTTTGGTGACCAGGCCGGCTGCGAGTACGATCCCTGCGCGAACGAGATGCGTTTGGCAGCCCCGCCGCCCGAATCCATCAGGTAAAGCTGCTGCGAGCCGCCCCGGTCGCTCTCGAAAACGATCTGGGTGCCATCGGGCGAATAGGACGGCGATGTGTCGATTGCCGCCGTGTCGGTCAGGCGCGTGGTCGAGCGCGAGCCCAGGTTCATGGCGTAAAGGTTCGAGTTGCCACCGGTCTGGAGCGACAGCGCGATGGTCTGGCCATTGGGCGAGAAGCGCGGGCTCGAGGTCATGTCGGGGAAATTGCCGACCACCTGCCGCGCGCCGCTCTCGATGTTGATGACATGCACGCGCGGTTGCTCGCCTTGCCGCTGCGCCATGTAGGTCACGTCCTGCGACACAGGCGAATAACGCGGCGTCACCACGCTGACATCGCCCGTGGTGAGGAAGCGCACGTTCGCCCCGTCCTGATCCATGATGGCAAGCCGCTTGCGGCGGTTCTCCTTGGGG
Source organism: Hyphomicrobiales bacterium (assembly GCA_027487245.1). Classification (GTDB taxonomy): domain Bacteria; phylum Pseudomonadota; class Alphaproteobacteria; order Rhizobiales; family Beijerinckiaceae; genus Allobosea. The sequence continues at coordinate 58,130 of JAIYDY010000055.1, read as the reverse complement.
CCAGCCTCATCGACGAACACCACGCGCGTGTCGAAATAGCCGCCCACGCCGGTGACCTTCGAATAGACGGCGTCGGAGATGATGTGCGCCACGCGGCGCATGTTGTTGGGATCGGTGAAGTACTGCTGGCCGGCGAGTTGCTGGCCGCTGGTGACATCCCACAAGCGGAACTCGGAGCGCAGGCGCGCGCCATCGCGCACCACGCGGCCGACGACGAGGCCCTGCACGCCGGTCGGCTTCCACTGCTCGAAGTTGGGGATGCCGTCGAAGGGCGGGGTCCGCTCGGCATGCCGTTCGCGGGGCAGCGGCACGAAATAGCCGGATCGGCGCAGGTTGTTGGTGATGATGCCGGAGACGCGCGGGCCCATGTCGCCCTCTCCGCCGAAATCGGCGATGGCGATGGGCATGGGCTGGAACGTGCCCTTGCGCAGGTCGATCACCAGTTGCGCCATGGCCGCGGAGGTTCCCAGCGCCTGGGCCGCGATCAAGGCCCCTGATCCGGCCAGCAGCCGGCGGCGGCTGAAGGATGCGAGGCGGGTGAGGCCGAAGCCGGGGGGCGCAAGCTCAAGGGTGGTCATCATCATGCTCGAACCTTGTCGGTGATCACAGGACATCGCGCGCGTCGAAGTTCACCACGACATCGCGCCAGTCATTGTAGAAAGGCGCAAATTGCGCCGGAATGCGCAGCGGCGTGCAGCGCCGCGTGGCGGTGAGGGCCGAATCGGCTGCCACCCTGAACAGCGGGTCCGCCGAAGTGTTGACCACCGTGGGCTGGCTGGCCAGCGTGCCATCCTGCTTCAGAGCCACCCTGACTGACGGCACCGGCGGGCGTTGCGAACTTTGCAGCGCAACGGGCACCACCCAGCAACGCTCAAGCTGCTCCTTGATGATGCCGATCAGCTGCGAGCGCATGTTCGGGTTCATGCGCTGCGCGGTGCCGGTCTGCGTGCCGAGCGAGGCGACGCGGTTGACCTCGCGCCCCGTCGAGCCGGAGGACTGGGCCTGCTCCTTCGAGTTGAGCAGTTTGGAAATGTCGTTCGGGTTGAACTGCGCCGCCAATTGCGCATCGCGGCGCGCCTTCGCCTCGGCCGCAGCTTTCGCCTTCGCGTCGGCAGCAGCCTTGGCCTTTGCCAGCGCCTCGGCCTTGGCCTTGTTCTCCGCCTCGGCCTTGTCCTTGGCTTCGGCGAGGGCTTCTGCCTTGGCATCGGCCTCGGCCTTGGCCTTTGCAGCCGCTTCGGCACGGGCTTTTGCGGCAGCCTCCGCCTGTGCGCGAGCACGGGCCTCGGCCTCGGCGCGGGCCCTGGCGGCAGCGCGCGCTTCCTCGGCGGCCTGCTCGCGGCGGGCCTGGAGTTCGGCCTGCTCGGCAAGGGCGGCAAGCTGGTCGCGGCGCATCTCCGGCTTGGGGTCCGGCTTCGCCGCCTCGCGCGGCTTCGGGTCGGGCTTCGCCTCCTGCGCCTGCGTCTCCGGCCTCGCGGCCTGCTGGGCGGGCGCAGGGGCCGGGCGTGAGGGCGGCGGCGGCGGCGCGACCTCGTCACGCTCGGCGGTTTTCAGGTCGGCAGGGCGCGTCGGCGGGGTCGGGGCATCGCGCTTGTTCTCGCCCGGATCCTTTTGTTCGGTGATCTCGCTTTGCCGTTCGGCACGCGGGCGCGGCGTGTCCTGAACGGCCTGGGCGCTGCGTTCGCCGCGCGTCACCTCGTTGAGAGCGGAAGGATCGACCACCTCGACGGCAATGGCCTCGTCAGCGTCCTTGAAGGGCGGGGGCGAACTGCCAAACGCGACCAGGCCCGCAACCACCACGGCTGCGTGCCCGAACGCCGAAACGGCAACGCCCGGCTCCTGCTTCGAGAACAGCTTTGCGAAACGCAACTGCCCTACCTCTTCTGTTCCGTATCCGTCACCAGCGCGATCTTCTTGAAGCCCGCCGCGGTGACAGCTCCCATGACCTGCGCCACGCGACCATAATCCACCTGCCGGTGACCGCGCACATAGATGCGCTCGTCAACGCCAGCCTTGGCCGCCGCCGTCAACCGCGCCACCAGCTCGCCCTCCGGCACTTCCTGATCCTGCACATAGATACGACCCTTGTCGTCGATGGCCACGGTCACGGGCTTTTGATCGATGTTGATCGGTTTTGCAGCGGTCTGCGGCAGGTCGATCGGCACGCCGACCGCCAGCAGCGGAGCCGCCACCATGAAGATGATCAGCAGCACCAGCATGACATCGATGAACGGCGTCATGTTGATTTCGTTCATCGGTGCGTGCCTGCGCCCACGGCTACGCCGGCGTCGCCCGCCACCTCCACCCGCTGCCGCGCCTGCCGACATGCCCATCGCGCCGCCCCTCAGGCTGCCATGTCGCGCGCATCGCGCGGAGCCATGCGCTCGTCGATCTGGCGCTGGAGGATGGCGGAGAACTCGTCGGCGAAGGTTTCAAGCCGGCTGGTCGCCCTGGCGGCATCGGCCTGGAGCTTGTTGTAGGCGATCACCGCCGGAATGGCCGCGAACAGGCCGATGGCGGTGGCCAGCAGAGCCTCGGCGATGCCCGGCGCGACCACGGCCAGCGAGGTGTTCTTGGACACGGCAATGGCCTGGAATGCGGTCATGATGCCCCAGACCGTGCCGAACAGCCCGATGAACGGCGATGACGACCCGATCGTGGCGAGGATCAGCAGTTTGGATTCGAGCCGCTCAGATTCGCGCTGGATGGTCACATCCACCACCCGGTCGATGCGCTGCGACAGCGAGGCGACCGAACGTCCGCCATTCTCGAAAGAACGCTTCCACTCGCGCATGGCGGAGACGAACACCGCTGCCATGTCGCTGACCGGCTTGGCCGAGAGCGTGCGGTAAAGCTCGTCCAGCGACTGGCCTGACCAGAAGGTTTCCTCGAACCGGTCCATGGCCGCCTGCGTGCGGCGATACAGCAGCATCTTGTCGATGATGATGCCCCAGCACCACACCGATGCCGCGATCAGGCCGATCATGACCAGCTTGACCACGAGGTGGGCGTGCATGAACAGCGCCCAGAACGACATGTCGATGGGGGCCTGTGCGATTTCGACGGGTGTCATCTGCTCATGTCCTTTGGCCGCGGCGGCAGGCAACGTGGCTGCCAGCGCGGCGATCGGGTTTCTCACATGCCGGGAAAGGTGGGCCTTTCCCATCGCGCCCGAATCCGGCGAAAGAAGGGCGCATGAACGGGTCAGGAACGTGGCTCTCCCGTGTTCCTGCCAAGTTAAGCCGCCAATAGGGTTAATGTCCGGTTAGGATTGCGTGCAATGCAGCAATCCCCGGGGCGCGGCATGATGCCCTGTCAGGGCGTGTCCAGCCTGAGCCGCCGGCGCAGGGCTTCCGGTATCCGGCGCGCCTTGCCAGCCCCGACGCAGGCGACGGTGACCTCGGCCGTGACCAGCTCTTCGGAGCCGCGCAGCACACGCTGGGCGATCTGCATCGTCGCCCCGCGCGCCACGACCGCAACGGTCTCGATGGTCAGAAGGTCGTCCATCACCGCAGGCTTGAGGAACTCGATGGCCATGCGGCGCACCGCGAAGGCCAGCGCCACCTCCGTGCCGCCCTCGCTGGCGAACAGCTCACGCTGCTCGACGCCGAGCGCCCGGATCAGCTCCGTCCGCCCCCGCTCCATGAAGCGCAGGTAGGAGGCATGGTAGACCACGCCCGAAAAGTCGGTGTCCTCGTAGTAGACACGGACGGGGAGGTGGTGCAGTTCCGCGCTCACGCGTCCCCCTCATCCCCGAACAGCCCGAACTGCGCGCCCTCGCGCTTCGGCTCGGGCATGCCCAGATGCCGGAAGGCTGCGACCGTCAGCAGCCGGCCCCGCGGCGTGCGCTGCAGGAAGCCCTGCTGCAGCAGGAATGGCTCGATGATGTCCTCGATCGCATCGCGCGGTTCGGAGAGGGCTGCGGCGATGGTCTCGATGCCGACCGGCCCGCCGCCGAACTTCTCGGCGACCATCAGCAGATAGCGCCGGTCCATCAGGTCGAGCCCAATCGCGTCGACATCGAGCAGGCGCAAGGCCTTGTCGGCGACGCTCCGCGTGATCCTGTCCGCGCCGTCGACGATGGCGAAATCGCGCACCCGGCGCAGCAGCCGGCCCGCGATGCGCGGCGTCCCGCGCGAGCGCTTGGCCAGCTCATTGGCCCCGTCCTCGCTCATGCCGATGCCCATGACCCGCGCCCCACGCGCCACGATCTTCTCCAGTTCCTCGACCGTGTAGAAGTTGAGCCGGATCGGGATGCCGAAACGGTCGCGCAGCGGGGTGGTCAACAGGCCTGCCCGCGTGGTCGCGCCGACCAGCGTGAACTTCGGCAGGTCAATCTTGACCGAACGTGCCGCCGGCCCCTCGCCGATGATCAGGTCGAGCTGGTAATCCTCCATCGCCGGATAGAGGATTTCCTCGACCGCCGGGTTGAGCCGGTGGATCTCGTCGATGAACAGCACGTCGCGCTCTTCGAGATTGGTGAGCTGCGCTGCAAGGTCACCGGCCTTGGCGATCACCGGGCCGGAGGTCGAGCGGAAGTTGACGCCCATCTCGCGCGCCACGATCTGCGCCAGCGTGGTCTTGCCCAGCCCCGGCGGGCCGACGAACAGCACATGGTCGAGCGCATCGCCGCGCGTCTTCGCCGCCTGGATGAAGACCTTGAGATTGTCCTGCGCCTGCTGCTGGCCGATGAACTCGCCCAGCGCCAGCGGACGAATCGACTGATCGATGTCATCCTCGCGCTTGGCGCCATCGAGCAGGCTTGGGCGGTTCTTGTCGCTCATCTGCGCTGTTTGGCGCTATTTGCGCGAGCGCGCAAGCCAGTGTCCCGGTCCGGGCTGCCTCACAGATCGAGTTCGAGTTCGAACACATCGCGGCAGGAGATGCCGTGGAAGCCTAGCTCCCTCAGCCCCGGCTTGAAGGCCCGGTAGGCATCGACACCGCCGGGGAACATCGACATGAAGCGCATGCCGCGCTTCTGGAAGAAGGCCATGGCCTCGAAATTGTCATTGGTGGTGATGGCGCGGAGCCGCTTCATTTTATGCGCGCGCGCTTCATCGGCGACGGCGTTGAACAATGCCGTGCCCATGCCGCGCCCGCCATCCGTCACCACGATGGCCCCCAGCAGGGCAACCATGCCGTTCATGCGGTAGTAGGCGACGCCGCCGAGCTTGCCGTCGGCCGAGAAGGCAGCCTTCAACGTCATCTCGCTGGCCGTGTGCGCCTTGCCGCCGAACACCAGCGCATCGTCACCCCACTGATTGATCAGCAGGCTGCGGGCCGTCTCGTAATCGAGATAGGGTATGACACTGATCGGTGCAGCGTCATCCGTCTTCGGGCGGGCGGTCATTTCGCCAATTCCTTCAATCCTTGCCGGATCAGTTGTCCGGTTTCCGCGCCGTCTCCGAGCGCTGTCATGGCCGCCGCGATGGCCGACTGGGCCTGCGCCTGCGGATAACCCAGATTGGTCAGCGCGGAGATCGCATCGCTGACCGGACGCGGCAGGGCTTTCGCCTCGATCGCTCCTGACAACTGCATCAGGGCAGGATCGACCATGCCGAAAGCCGGCGCCTTGTCCTTCAATTCCACGCAGATGCGCTGGGCGAGCTTCGGGCCGACACCATTGGCCCGCGCCACCTGCGCCTTGTCCCCTGTGGCGATGGCAGTTGCCAGGGCACCGGGTTCGAGCGTCGACTGGATCGCCAGCGCCACCTTGGCCCCGACCCCCTGCACGCTCTGCAACAGACGAAACCAGTTCTGCTCGGCCTCGCTGCGAAAGCCGAACAGGCGGATGGCATCTTCTCGCACCTGGGTCTCGATCCAGACAGTCACAGCCTCACCGACCGGTGGCAGGGCCTGCAACGTCCTTGACGAGCAGAACACCACGTAGCCCACGCCATGCACGTCGACGATGACGAAATCCTCGCCATATGAATCGATTTGGCCCTTCAGCTTGCCGATCATGTTGCCATCCAAAAGCAAAAGGCCCGCCCTGTGACGTAAGCGGAAGTTAGTTTACTGTAACATGCGTTCACGAAGTGCGCGAGCACCCCGGTGCTGCGCGTGAGTTATGGCAATTGCAAGGGCATCAGCCGCATCTTCTGTCTTCGGATCTGATTTTGGCAACAGAACCTTGATCATCATACCGATCTGTTTCTTGTCGGCATGACCATTGCCGACCACGGTTTTCTTGACAAGATTGGCCGCATACTCAGCAACGGCAAGACCGCTCAGCGCCGGCACCAGCAACGCCACGCCCCGCGCATGGCCGAGCTTCAGTGTCGCCTGCGCGTCCTTGTTGACAAAGGTCTCCTCGACCGCAACCTCATCGGGCCGATACTGACCCATCACCTCCGACAACCCGTCATGCAACTGCCTGAGACGCTCGGCGGTGGAGAGGGTGTTGTCGCTTGTCACGGTTCCACAAGCGACAAAGCTCAGGCGCGTGCCGTCCTGCACGATGATTCCCCAGCCCGTCTTGCGCAGCCCGGGATCAATCCCGAGGATCCGAATCGTGTTCGCCATGCCAGAGCGTATAGCCTGACACGCTGATCCTGAATGTGCCTTGCGCGCAACGGGTCGGCCTGACAGGACATGGCCATGGAAGAGATGTTCGAGGCGCTGGCCCCGCAAGGCTTCGACCGCACCTTGACGGTGCTTGGTCTTGCAGCGCTGATGGGCGGGCTGGTGCGCGGCTTCACCGGTTTCGGCTTTGCGATGATCTTCATGCCGCTGGCCGGGCTGGTGGTGCCGCTGCCGCTGGCGGCGGCCCTGATCTGGGCACTGGATGCGCCGTTTGCGCTGCCACTCGCGGCGCGCTCGCTGAAGCATGCTGCATGGCGCGAGGTGCTGCCTCTGCTCATCGGGGCAACCGTGACCCTGCCGCTGGGCCTGTGGCTGCTGCTCAACCTGCCCTCATCGGTGATGCGCTGGCTGATCGCCGGCCTGATCATCGCGGCGGTGCTGGCGCTGGCGGCCGGCTGGCGCTGGCGTGGCAAACCCGGCCTGAGACTGTCGTTCGGCGTCGGCGGCCTGTCAGGGCTCGGGGCCGGCCTTGCCCAACTCGGCGGCATGCCGCTGGCGATCTTCTGGCTGAGCGCGCAGAACAAGTCCGCCGTGCAGATGCGCCACGATCTGGTGACCTACTTCGCCTGCGCCACGCTGGTCTCCGGCCTGCTGCTGAGCTGGAACGGCATCCTGACCGTGGCTGCGCTCTGGAAGGCCGTGCCGCTGCTTCTGCCCTACGGCCTCGGCATCGTGGTGGGCGCCAGCCTCTACCGTTTCGCCAGCGAAGGCACCTTCCGCCGCATCGCCTATGGCGTGATCACGTTGGCTGCGCTGATCAGCCTGCCGCTCTGGGACGGCTGGCTGGGGCGTGGCTGACCGGATCAGGAGGTCAGGCGCGCCATGACCTCGTCGGAGACCTCGAAGTTCGAGAAGATGTTCTGCACATCATCGTCGTTCTCCATGATGTCGAGCAGCTTCATCACCGATTGCGCCCTCTCCTCGTCGAGCATCACGAGGTTCTGCGGCTTCCACACGGATTTGGCCGTGGCCGGCGGGCCGAGCCGCGTTTCGAGCGCCTTGGAGACCTCGGACAGGTCGGCAAAGCCGCAGGTAATGGTGTGGCCGTTCTCGTCGGATTGCACATCGTCGGCTCCGGCCTCGATCGCGGCTTCCATCACCGTGTCCGCATCGCCCGCCTGTGCCGGATAGGTGATCTCGCCGAGCCGGTCGAACATGAAGGTGGCCGAGCCGGTGGCCCCCAGTTCGCCGCCTGCCTTGGAGAAATACGAACGCACATTCGAGCCTGTGCGGTTGCGGTTGTCGGTCAGTGCCTCGACGATCATCATCACGCCGCCGGGGCCGCGCCCCTCGTAGCGCACTTCGTCGTAGTTCTCGCTGTCATTGCCGGCGGCCTTCTTGATGGCGCGCTCGATGTTGTCCTTGGGCATGTTCTCGGCGCGCGCGGCCAGCACAGCCATGCGCAGGCGCGGGTTCATGGCAGGGTCAGGCATCCCGAGCTTCGCAGCGACGGTGATTTCACGACCGAGCTTGCCAAAGATCTTCGAGCGGACTTTGTCCTGCTTGCCCTTGCGGTGCATGATGTTCTTGAATTGCGAATGCCCGGCCAACGGAGCCTCCCTGTCGACGGCGCGGCACGGCGCCGAAAGGCGCCCCTGCTGCGTGTGGATGATCTGTTCTTGGCCGGCTTATAGCAAAGCTCAGGCGATTGAGAAGCGCCGAGCGGGGAGCTCAGATTCCAATGACGCGCATCAGCGCGAACCAGCCGGCATAGGCCAGACCACCGATCACGACTGTCGTGTAGGTGACGCCGGCAATCCCGATCAGCGCCCCCAAACACAGATAGAGCCCGTCTTCCTGGGTGACCGCCAGCGAGATCAGGATCAGGGCGATCGCTGGCGGGAAATTGCTTCCGGGGAGCGGGATGATGATCGAGATCGCGCAGAGCATGGCCAGAACGCCGATGGCCTTGTCCATGATCGGCGAAAACAGGAAGATCCAGCGCGGCTTCAAGGCCTCCTCGACCCGCCGCATGCGCGGTTCGACGACATTGACCATCTTCACCAGCGAGGCATGCTGGATAGACCTGTTTTCGATGACGCGTGGCAGCCAAGGCTTCGGCCGTCCCAAAGCCATTTGCAGAGCAATCAGCAGCAAGGGAATGCCGAAAAGAGCACCAATGGCCGGCACCGGCACCATGTTCGGCAGGCAGAACACGATCATCAGGATGCCGAAGGCGCGCTCGCCGAACGCTTCCGTCATCTGCCCGATGCTGATCGTCTCGGCCTCGTGCTTGTCGGCGAGATGGCGCAGGATGGTGCTGGCCCGGGCATGTTCGAGCAGTTGCGAGTCGGATGCCGGGGTGTCGTCGCCGTCACTCACCGCTCAGGCCTCCCAGAAAGCGGGCCAATGCTCGACCAGACCGGGGCCGATGCGAACAGGCGAGACCTTGATCGCCAGCCCCGTGCGGTCATCGGTCTCCACCGCCACGCCGCACAGCGTGCCCTTGCCGCTCGCCGCCTCCCAGCGTTGCAGCGGCGTCTTCTGGATCAGCCGGCGAACGGGCTCGTGCCGGTCGAACCCGATCACGGAATGGTAGTCGCCGCACATGCCAGCATCGGTCTGGAAGGCCGATCCGCCGGGCAGGATGCGGGTGTCGGCCGTCGGCACATGGGTGTGGGTACCGACCGTGAGGGAGACCCGGCCATCGAAGTTCCAGCCGAAAGCCTGCTTCTCGCTGGTTGCCTCGGCATGGATGTCGAGCACGATGGCATCGACCACCTCGCGCAGAGGGGCCTGGCCGATGGCCTCCTCGACGGCGCGGAACGGGCAATCGAGCGGCTCCATCTCGACACGCCCCATGGCATTGACCACCAGAACGCGCTGGCCCTTGTCCGTCTCGACCATGGCAGCGCCACGCCCCGGTGTTCCGGGCGGGTAATTGGCGGGACGCACCAGGCGTGGCTGCCGTTCGATGAACACCAGGGCCTCGCGCTGGTCCCACGAATGGTTGCCCAGCGTCACCGCATCGGCCCCCGCATCGAGGATTTCCTGACAGATCGCCTCGGTGATGCCATAGCCGGCCGCGGCGTTCTCGCCATTGACCACCACGCAATCGAGGCCCCAGCGCGCCCTGAGTTGCGGCAGCCTTTCTGTCAGCGCAATCCGGCCGGGCCGGCCGACAACATCACCAAGAAACAGAAGGCGCATGCGGCAGGGCTCGGCTCGGGACGGGTTGCAGGGCGCGGTCGGCGGGACAGCCAGCGACTTGTGCCGGAAACCTGCGAAAGGTCAACGCATCACGCGGCAGCACGGGTTCTGGGTTCATCGCTCGGGCATGCCCTTCCCGGTGCGCGTCACGATCACGCCGCGCTCGGTGACGATGGCGTCAAGCCCCCTGTCATGCGGCTCGGTCGGCACCGCCGCGACCTCCTGGGCCGCGTAGGCCACGCCAATGGTCAGCACATCCGTCTTGGCTTGCAGCCGCGCGATGGCACGGTCGTAGTGGCCTTTGCCATAGCCCAGACGCCGGCCTTGCGCGTCGAAAGCCAGCAGCGGCACGAGCAGCACCGCAGGCTCGACCGTGCCGGTCTCGGGCATGGGCACAAGCGTCCCGAAACCGCCGGGCACCAGCGGCTCCCATGGCATCCACGGGCGGAACAGCACCTCGCTGGCGAAGGTCCCGCCAGGCTTGTGCATCGCGGGCAGGGCCAGCGATACGCCCAGTTCCTTCAGCGCCACCATGACGGGGCGCGGGTCAGCCTCCGAGCGCATCGGCCAGTAGCCGGCCACCACCCCGCGCACCGGGGCGAGCAGGCCGGATGCGAGCAATCCGTCACTGATCTGCTGATCCCATTCCAGCCGGTCGTCGAGATCAAGCCCGTCGCGCCGCCGGACGGCATCAAGGCGCATCGCGGCCTTCAGGGCATGGTCGGCCATTGCAGGACTGTCCGGCATTGCTCGGGAACGGAAAGGGTTGCGGAGCCACCATGGCCGTTGGGTTTTCGATCCCGGGACACCTACAATGTAGGTGGGCGCCGTTTGTCCTGGCCCACGGGCCAGGTCAGGAACAGCTCCCGGACGGATCAATAAGGGCCCGGGGATACATTTCCCTGACGAACCGGGCAGCCCCGCCCTTTGCATGTAGGGCCTCGCGAGCCGGCTGTGAAGGGCGACCCCGCCATGAAGGGGATGGGCTCCCCTGATCAGGGCTCAGCCCACGGGCCGTTCGTCGGCAATCACCTTGCCATCGCGCGGCAGCGAGCCTTGCGGCACGATCTCGACCAGTCCCTTGAGCTTGGTGATGGCGTGCAGGGAGGCGGCAAGCGCATCGACGAAGCCTGGCGGCTCGGCATAGAGCTCGGCCTTCAGCAGCATCGTGTCGAGTTCGTTGGCACGGCCGATCACTAGCCTGAGCTTCGCCACCTCCGCATGCCGGCGCGCGATCTCCGCCACCTGCTCGGGTCTGACGAACATGCCCTTGATCTTCGCGGTCTGGTCGGCGCGGCCCATCCAGCCTCTGATGCGCATGTTGGTGCGGCCGCAGGCGCTGACGCCGGGCATCGTGGCGGTGAGATCGCCCACCGCCAGCCTGATCAGTGGATGCTCCGGATCGAGGCTGGTGATCACGATCTCGCCGACCTCACCTTCCCTGACCGGATCGCCCGTGCCCGGCGTGACGATCTCGACGATGATGTCCTCGTTGACGACCATGCCGGAGCGGGCCGCCGTCTCGTAGGCGATGATGCCGAAATCGGCGGTGGCGTAGGACTGGTAGGCATCGATGCCCGCCTCCTTGACCCAGGCCTGCAGGCTGGGCGGAAAGGCCGCGCCCGATACCACAGCCCTCGTCATGCTGACCGGGCGACCAGCTGCACGACCGGCCTCGATCAGGATCTTCAGGAAGTCCGGCGTGCCGGCATAGGCACCGGGCCGGAACGCGTCGATCACATCCAGTTGCTGCTCGGTGTTGCCCGGTCCAGACGGAATCACGGCGCAGCCTGCGGCGCGCGCGCCCGAATCGAAGATGAAACCGCCCGGCGTCAGATGATAGCTGAAGGTGTTGAGCACGACCTCGCCGCAGGTCAGGCCGGCCGCAAAGCAGGCCCGGCCCGCCCCCCACGGATCGGGCCTCGCCGCCTCCGGCTCGAAGATCGGGCCAGGCGAGGTGAACAGCCGTCCGAACCGGCCCGGATGGCCGGGAACGAAGCCACCAAAAGGCGGGTTCGCCTTGTGCAGCGCCGGCAGGTCCGATTTCCGCTGGATCGGCAACTGGGCCAGTGCCTTCCGGCTCTTGATGTCATGCGGGTCCACCCCGCCAAGATGGGCGGCATAGGCCGGCGCCTGCATCGCTGCGGCGATCACGCCTTCGAGGCGCCCCAGCAACTCGGCTTCCCGCGCCTCTGGCGGGCGCGTCTCCAGCGCATCGAAATGGGTGGCCATGCGGATCCTTCCTCGGGACTAGAACCGAATAATCCTGAACCAACGCATCACGTCCAGCAAGGTCGCAAGCGCCGATGCGACATAGGTCCACGCCGCTGCCTTCAGCACCTGCCGCGCGGCGGGCATGTCAGCCTCGGAGAGATACTGTCGTTCTTCCAGGATCGGCAGAGCCTTACGAAAACTCGCATCGAATTCGATCGGAAGCGTTACAAGATGCACCACGACGCGGATCAGCAGGAGCAGCACGCCAAACCCGACCTGAGCGGCGATCAAAACCGGGGCCTTGAAAAGAAAAAACAACAGGGGACTGCTGATCATCACCACCCCGGCAATGAGGTCGATCCACGCCACATTCCTGACAACGGACATGCGGCGCATGAAGCCGGGCTCTTCGCGTGCATGCTGGATGGCATGGGCGACCTCGTGTGTTGCAACCGCGACAGCAGCAACTGATTTGCCGGAAAAATGCGCGTGCGACAACCGGACCGAACGCGTCTCGGGGTCGTAGTGGTCGCCCGTCTCGGTTTCGCTGACCTCGACATGGCCAAGACCGGCATCATCCAGCAGATGGCGCGCCAGTTCGCCTCCCGTGCCCGGCAGATCGGACCTTTCAACGCCATGCGTATTCAAGGCCCACCGCACCCACAGCTGCGGACCAAACACGAGCGCAAGGACCAAAGCAGCACCGATGGCAATCAGAAATGGCATGGCCGCTAGGTGGCCCTCTTTCTGGCAGGGATCAAGGGCGCAAAGCTCCGACAAAGGCCGCGCTATCGGGGAATACCTCGTATGCCACAACCAGCCCGTCGCGGAAGCTGAACAGGTTGGCGGCGCGCAGGTGCAGCTCCTGCCCCGTGGCGCGCACCCGCCAGTGGCCGGCGAGCACCAGCAGGGCCCTGTCGGCGGTGAGCAGGCGCTCGACCGGCGCGACGCTCAGGATCTCCAGCGCCGCCCCGACCTTGCCGAAGAAGGCCAGCGCCGCCTCAAGGCCATGATGCTCGCCCGCCCATGGGATCAGGTCAGGCGGGCCATTCCAGCGCACCACGATGTCGGGTGCGGCCACGCCCCGAAACGCGGCCATGTCGCCGCTTCTGAGGGCCGCGTACCAGCGATCGAGGACCGCTTCGATGGCAGCACTCATGCCAGCCAGCGCTTGCGGCGCTTGTAGCTCTTGACCTCGCGGAAGGATTTCTTCGCGCCTTCGGACACGCCAAGATAGAACTCCTTGACGTCCTCGTTCTCGCGCAGCGACTTGGCCTCGCCATCCATGACGATGCGCCCGGTCTCCATGATGTAGCCGTAGGTGGCGTATTTCAGAGCCATGTTGGTGTTCTGCTCGGCCACCAGGAACGACACGCCTTCTTCGGCGTTGAGGCGCTTCACGATCTCGAAGATCTCCTCGACCACCTGCGGGGCCAGCCCCATCGAGGGCTCGTCAAGCAGGATCATGCGCGGGTTCGACATCATCGCGCGGCCGACGGCGCACATCTGCTGCTCGCCGCCCGAGGTGTATCCGGCCACGGACTGCCGGCGCTGGCGCAGGCGCGGGAACAGCGTGTAGATCTTTTCGAGGTCGCGCTTGATGGCGGCGTTGCCGTCGCGCCGGGTGAAGGCACCGGTCAGCAGGTTTTCCTCGATCGTCAGGTGGGCGAAGCAATGCCGCCCTTCCATCACCTGGATGCAGCCGCGCCGCACCAGTTCGTTCGGGCTCATCGTGTCGACGCGCTCGCCCTCGAACTCGATCGAGCCCTTGGTGACTTCGCCGCGTTCGGCTTTCAGCAGATTGGAGATTGCCTTCAGCGTCGTGGTCTTGCCAGCGCCATTCGCCCCCAGGATCGCGACAATGCCGCCGCGCGGCACTGTGAGCGACACCCCCTTCAGGACAAGGATGACGTGGTCATAGATGACCTCGATGTTGTTCACCGACAGCACCGTGTCGACGGCGGTCTGAACAACGGGAGCGGTAGCGGCAGTGGCGGACATGGGAACTCCTGTTCAGCACTGGGGTGTCATCCCCGGCGGCCCGCTGGCGGGCCGGGAAGGGGATCCACGTCGCCGGAGCGCCCGGATCCCCTTCCCTCACATCGCTCGCTGGGGATGACACAAGGGTCATGCCCGGCGTTGTTCAACTCACGAGTTGTTCTGGCAGGGCTCGGTGCGGGCTGGCCAGCCTGCATTCGAGGTGGCGAAGGCCTTGGCGGCTTCTTCCAGCAGCGGACGGACCATCTCCTTCTGCGGCTGGATATCGGCCGACTGGCGCTTCCAGGCCTTGCCGTCCCATTCCATCACGTAGACAGCCGACTGGCTGTTGTGATCCGAGCAGGTGACGCGGACTGGCGACGCGAAGCCGGCAGCACCGTTGGCAGCCCAGCGGGCTTCGGTCATGTTGAGAGCTTCGAAGCCCCTGCGCATGTCCTCGCCGGTGATCACCTTCTTGCCGGTGATGGCCTGCGCGTTGCGGATCGCTTCTGCGATCAGGATGCCCTGGTAGACACCCCGGTTGTAGAGGTTCTCGCCGACCTTTTCCTTCGGCGACAGCGACTGCCCCTTGTCCACGACATGCTTGATGATGTCCTGGACGACGGGGAAGTTGGCACCGGTCTGGTGCCAGTTCAGGGCGCGGTAGCCCTTCGCCGCATCGCCGGCCGGGCGTGCGTCGTCATCGCCGCCAGCCCACCACACGCCAACCAGACGGTTGACCGGGAAGCCGCCGCGCGCTGCCTCGCGCACTGCGGTCGGGTTCATCGCGCCCCAGCCCTGGTTGTAGACCCAGTCGGTGCGGTCACGCCGGATCGAGAGCCAGACCGAGGACTGGTTCTGCATTTCGGCGGGCGCCACCGGGTAGAGCTTCAGGTTGAAGCCGTGCTGCTTGGCCAGCGTCTCGAGGATCGGGATCGGCTCCTTGCCGAATGGCGCATCGAGGTGCAGAAGGCCGATGGTCTTGCCCTTGAGCTTGTCGAAGCCGCCTTCCTGCTGCGCGACGTGCTGGATGAAGGCGTTGGCGCCATCCCAATAGGTGATCGGCATGTTGAACACCCAGGGGAAGACCTCGCCCACGGCCGAAGCCGAAAGGCCGTAGCCCATCGAGAAGATCGGGATCTTGTCGATGTGGGCGCGCGGGATCGCCGCCAGCGTGGCACCGGTGGACCACGGCACATAGAGCACCGAGTTCTTGGCCTTGCCCTGCTCGTAGCACTCGACCGAACGACGCGTGTCGTAGGCGGTCTCGCACTCCTCGAAGTTGATCCTGACGCCGCCGATGCCGCCGTCGCGGGCATTGAGCATGGCGAAGTAGTCGCGCACGCCGTCACCGACCGGGATGCCGGAACCCGAGAAGGCACCGGTGCGGTAGGTGTTGTGCACGAAGTTGATCGCGTCCTGCGCCTTGGCGGCAAAGCCCGCCATCAGCACCGTGGCCGCGACAGAAGCGCCGAGAGCCAGTTTCTTGAACATCATGGGTGTCGTTCCTCCGTTCACCGTTGTTCATCGATGTGGCCGGGTTTCGATAAGTCCCGGACCTGGTTTGCTGTTGGCAGGCCTCAGTAGGGGAAAGGCCAGACCCGCAGTTTCTGCTTCATGATCTGCCAGATCCTGGCCAGACCGTGAGGTTCCACAATCAGGAGATAGATCGTCAGTGCGCCGATGATCATCAGCACGATCTTCTCGGCGGTTGCGCCGGTGATCGCGATGCCGATGGCCGGCAGCCCGAATTTCAGGATGGTCGGCAGCGCCACGATGAAGCCCGCCCCCAGGAACGAGCCGATCATCGAGCCCGCCCCGCCGATGATCACCGCAAACAGGATCAGGAAGGACAGACGGATGGCAAACTCGGTGCCTGCTTCCGCACCACCCAGATATAGGAACACGAACAGCGCGCCCGAGACCCCGCAGTAGAAGGACGAGACGGCAAAGGCCATCAGCTTGGCGTTCAGCAGCTTGATGCCCATCAGCTCAGCGGCGATGTCCATGTCGCGCACCGCCATCCACGAGCGCCCGATGCGCCCATGCACGAGGTTCGATGCCAGCCAGGTCATGCCCACCACGAAGCACAGGCAGATCAGGTATTTCACCTCCAGCGAGGCCGTCGGCCCGGTGATCGGCACGCCGAACAGGGTGCGCAGCGGCACCTCGATCGCCCCGGACGGGTTGTAGTTGAACAGCCATGGAATGCGCACGAAAGCCCACTGCAGGAAGAACTGCGCCGCCAGCGTCGCCACCGCGAGATAAAGCCCCTTGATGCGCAAGCTGGGCAGACCGAAGAACACCCCGACGGCCGCAGCGAAGAAGCCCGAGACGAAAATCCAGATGAGAATGTTCACCTCGGGAAAGATCGTCGTCAGCTTGTAGCAGGCATAGGCGCCCACGCCCATGAAGCCGGCAGAGCCAAGGCTGATCAGGCCCGTGTAGCCGGTCAGGATGTTGAGGCCGATCACCGCGACCGACAGCGCCAGAAACGGCAGCATGATCGTCTTGAGCGTGAAATCGCTGGTGACGAACGGCACCACGAGGAAGGCGAAGGCGAGGATCAGCGCAAGGCCGATCCGGTCCTGGCGGATCGGAAAGATCGCCATGTCATCGGCATAGTTGGTCTTGAACTGGCCGGTTTCACGATAGAACACGTTGTGCTTCTCCGGTCAGATGCGTTCGATGATCTTCTCGCCGAACAGCCCTTGCGGACGGAACAGCAGGAAGCCAAGCGCGATGACATAGGCCAGCCAGGTCTCGATGCCGCCGCCCAGCAGCGGGCCCCAGTAGCCTTCTCCCATCTTCTCGCCGATACCGATGATCAGGCCGCCGACGATGGCGCCGGGCACCGAGGTGAAGCCGCCGAGGATCAGCACCGGCAGCGCCTTCAGCGCGATGATCTCCAGCGCGAACGACACGTCCGAGCGCGCGCCCCACATGATGCCGGTGACCAGCGCCACGATGCCGGCGGTGAACCAGACGATGACCCAGATCTGGTTGAGCGAGATGCCGACCGACAGCGCTGCCTTGTGGCTGTCCGCCACCGCGCGCAGCGCCCGTCCGATGCGGGTGTACTGGAAGAAGAAGGCGAGGCCCGCGATCATCACCGAGGCGATCACCGCGGCCGCCACATCCAGATGCTGGATGTTGACCCGCCCGCCGAGGATGTT
The DNA here is from genome assembly GCA_027487245.1 of Hyphomicrobiales bacterium. Classification (GTDB taxonomy): domain Bacteria; phylum Pseudomonadota; class Alphaproteobacteria; order Rhizobiales; family Beijerinckiaceae; genus Allobosea. The sequence continues at coordinate 41,031 of JAIYDY010000055.1, read as the reverse complement.
GAACTGGGTGTTGCCGGTCGGCAGCCCGAGTTCGGCGGTGATCATCACCTTGGGGTTGCCGCCGAACACGTATTCGCCGAAGCCGATCAGAAAATAGGTCAGCCCGACCGTCGCCATCAGCATGATGATCTCGTTCTGGTTGACCAGCGGCCTGAGCACGATGCGCTCCACCAGCCAGGCCAGCACGAACATCGTCGCCACCGCAACGATCAGCGCCAGGATTGCGACCGCGACCCCGGTCGGCAGGCCCATGCGCTGGGTCATGATCTCGTAAGAGCCCACCAGCGTCAGCGCCGAGAACACCACCATGATGCCCTGCGCGAAGTTGAACACGCCCGACGCCTTGAAGATCAGCACGAAGCCGAGCGCAATCAGCGCATAGAGCACGCCGGCAACCAGGCCTTCCCAAAGGGTCTGCACCAGAAGGTCGGGCAAATCCCACATGTCGATGAAGGGCGCAGCCAGCACCTTGTGGCCGATCGAGCCCTTGGGCATGGCCCCGCTCTGGACCAGCAGGACGATGGCGAGCGCGATGGCGCCGAAGACGCCAAGCACTTTCACGGTTGCCATCATGGCTGGCGAAAGCATGGGTTTGGGCGCGGTTGAGGTGACGGCTGACATTCTGCAATCCCCCTAATGCGCCACGCCGAGATAGGCGTCGATGACCTTCTGGTCGGCCTTCACCACATCGGGCGTGCCGTCGGCGATCTTGCGGCCGTATTCGAGCACGACGACGCGGTCCGACAGGTCCATCACCACGCCCATGTCATGCTCGATCAGCGCGATGGTGGTGCCGAACTGCTGGTTCACGTCGAGGATGAAGCGGCACATGTCCTCTTTCTCCTCAAGGTTCATGCCGGCCATCGGCTCGTCGAGCAGCAGCAGTTCCGGCTCGGCGGCAAGGGCCCGCCCGAGCTCGACGCGCTTCTGCAGGCCGTAGGGCAAGCGGCCGACCGGCGTTTTGCGGATCGCCTGGATTTCGAGGAAGTCGATCACGCGCTCGACCGTCTCGCGATGCGCGATCTCTTCGGCCTGGGCCGGCCCCCAATGCAGGCACTGCCAGAGGAAGCCGCGCTTCATCTTGAGCAAGCGCCCCGTCATGATGTTGTCGAGCGTCGACATGCCCTTGAACAGGGCGACGTTCTGGAAGGTGCGGGCAATGCCGGAGGAGGCCGCCTCGTGCGGGCGCACCTTCTGGCGGCGAACGCCCTTGTAGGTGATGTGGCCTTCCTGCGGGAAATAGAAGCCGTTGATGCAGTTCAGCATCGAGGTCTTGCCAGCCCCGTTTGGGCCGATGATGGCCCTGACCTCGCCCTTGCGAATGTCGAAGGACACATCCGAGATCGCCTTCACCCCGCCGAAGCGCAGCGAGACGTTCTCGACATTGAGCAGCACCTCGCCCTTGGCGATCGCGGCACTGGTGCTCTGGGGCGAGACATGCAGCATCACGCGGCCTTTCCGGTCGTGCTGGTGGCCGGAAACAGCGTCGCGTCCTTGACCTTGACGCGGGCCGAGATCACGCCCTTGCGGCCATCCTCGAAGGTGACTTCGGTCGAGATGTCCGCCTCGGACGAGCCGTCATAGAGCGCCTTCACCAGCGGCGCATAGCGCTCGCCGACGAAGCCGCGACGCACCTTCTGGGTGCGGGTCAACTCGCCGTCGTCGGCATCCAGCTCCTTGTGCAGGATCAGGAAGCGCCGGATCTGCGCCGCCGCCATCGCCGGCTCTGTGGCAAGCTGGGCGTTCACCGCGTCCACGTGGGCAGTGATGATGGAATAGACGTCCGGGTGCCCGGCCAGTTCCTGATAGGAGCCATAGACCACGTTGTTGCGCTCCGCCCAGTTGCCGACGGCGGTGAGATCGATGTTGATGAACACCGTGACGAATTCCTCGCCCTGGCCGAACGCCACCACCTCCTTGATGTTCGGATAGAACTTCAGCCGGTTCTCGATGTATTTCGGTGCGAACAGGTCACCGGACTTCAGCTTCGAGACATCCTTGGCCCGGTCAATGATCTTGAGATGGCCGGTGCCGACCTCGAAGAAGCCGGCATCGCCGGTGCGCACGAAGCCATCCGGCGTCATCGTTTCAGCGGTCTTTTCGGCATCCTTGAAGTAGCCGATGAACTGGCCGGGGGACTTGTAAAGCACCTCCCCCGTGCCGTCCTCGATCCGGATCTCCACGTTCGGCGTGGCGGGTCCGACCGTGTCAGCCCTGATCTGCCCGTCCGGCTGCGCGGTGACATAAAGGAAGGCCTCGGTCTGCCCATAAAGCTGCTTCAGGTTCATGCCGAGCGAGCGGTAGAACGAGAACAGCTCCGGCCCAATCGCCTCGCCGGCCGTGTAGGCCGTGCGCACCTTGGAGAACCCGAGCGCATTCTTCAGCGGCGCGTAGACCAGAAGGTTGCCCAACCCGTAGGACAGGCGCGCCGACAGCGGCACCTCCTGCCCGTTGAGGATCTTCTCGCCCCATTGCTTGGCAACCGCGATGTAGTGATGGAACATCCGGCGCTTGAGGCTGCCCGCATCCTCCATCCGGATCATCACGCGCGTCAGCAGGTTCTCGAACACGCGTGGCGGCGCAAAATAGAAGGTCGGCCCGATCTCCTTGAGATCGGCCTGCGCGGTGTCGGCGCTTTCGGGGCACGCCGTGCAGAACCCTGCAACCAGGCCTTGCGCGAAATTGAGGTAATGGTCGCCCACCCACGCCAGCGGCAGATAGGCCAGAACCTCGTCACGGTCGGACAGATGGTCGAAGGCCACCGTGTCGGTGGCTGCCGCGATCGAGCGGCCCGCCGTCAGCATCACGCCCTTGGAGCGGCCCGTGGTGCCGGAGGTGTAGAGGATGATCGACAGGTCATCGCCAGTCCCGCCATCGATCTCGGCATCGAGGGCAGCCCCCACATCGGGCCCCTCGGACAGCCGCGCCCGGCCCTGTGCGATCACGGCCTCGATCGGGTGCAGATGGGTGTGATCATAGTCCCGGAGGCCACGACCCCAGTCATAGAGCATGGTCTTGAGGCGCGGCACCCGCTCGCTGACCGACAAGAGCTTGTCGACCTGCTCCTGATCCTGCACGGCGGCAAAGCGCACCTCGGCATGATCGAGCACATAGGCCAACTCGTCCGCGATGGCGTCCGAGTAGACCGGCACCGGCACGGCGCCCAGCACCTGGGCTGCCATCATCGACCAGTAGAGCTTCGGGCGATTGGCGCCGACGATGGCCACCTTGTCGCCGCGCACAAGGCCCAGCGCCTTCATGCCAACGGCATAGGCCCGCACGATCTCGTAGACCTCGGCCCAGGTCCACGACTGCCAGATGCCGAGATCCTTGTGCCGGAAGGCAGTATTGCTGCCGCGCACGGCAGCATTGCGCCGCAGCAGCTTCGGGAACGTGTCCAGCTTTTCGGTCGCTGACTGGGCCAACGTCCGTCCTCCCTCGTGTTTCCTGCCTGCCGGATGGGCTGGCTGCCGCCTGAAGCGATCTTGATGGTCTCACATGAAACCATTTGGACCGGGGTCAAGACCCGGTCGATGGGAAACATACTGACAAGCGTGGTGGGAGCAAGCCTCAACTTTATGCGCAAATGCCCGCACCCATCCCGCAGACATGGGGTGCGCTGTGCGCAAATGAACGGTGTTGCGGGCGGCAAGGCCCCTGCAACGCACCCTATTCGGCAGCCTCGGCCATCGGCACCATCGTCTCGCCGGCCCGGAAGCGGGCGAGAAGATCGGCTTCTTCCGCCTTGGCCTGCTTGAGATGCCGTTCCTTGACATGGCCGAACCCGCGGATCTTCTCGGGGATGGCAGCCAATGCCACGGCCAGCGGCAGGTTGCCGGCGTTCAGCTTGCCGGTCAGTTCCTCCATCATCGCCATGTAATCGGCGATCAGTCGGCGTTCCATCCGGCGCTCATGGGTATAGCCGAACACATCGAACGGGGTGCCGCGCAGGCCCTTCAGCTTTGCCAGAACGCCCATCGCACGCAGCATCCATGGCCCGAACGTCATCTTGCGCGGCTGTCCGGTCACCGGGTCGACCTTGGCCAGCAAGGGCGGGGCGAGGTGCAGGTTGAAGCGCAGATTCTCGCCCTGGAAGGTGGCTGCCACCTGCTTGAGGAAGCTGCCATCGCTGTAGAGCCGGGCCACCTCGTACTCGTCCTTGTAGGCCATCAGCTTGAAGCCGTAGCGCGCGACTGCTTCGGCCAGCTTCGTTGAGCCCGGCAGCACGCGCTCTTCCTCCGCCCGCACCTTCTGCACCAGCGCGGCATACCGCGCGGCATAGGCCGCGTTCTGGTAGCCGGTCAGATGCGCCACGCGGCGCTCGATCATCTCGTCCAGCGAGGTGGACATGTGCCGCGCGGCGGTGGGGGCCTTGGCGGCGCCGAGGAAGGCAGCCAGAGCAGCCGGATCATGCGCCGCCCGCCGGCCCAGTGCGAAGGCCTTGAGGTTCATGGCAACCGCCTCGCCATTGAGTGTGATGGCGCGCTCCAGCGCGGCGCGGCCCAGCGGAATCCGACCCAGTTGCCACGCATAGCCCATGATGAACATGTTGGCGGCGATGGCATTGCCGAGCAGCCCCATGGCCGCGCCGGTGGCGTCGATGAAGTGGGTATGCTCCCGGCCCGCCGCAGACAGCACAGAGCGCTTGATGCGCTCGCTCGGCAGCGAGAAATCGGCATTGCGGGTGAAGTCGCCCGGCAGGAACTCGGCGGTGTTGCAGAGCACGGTCGTGTCGTCCTTGCGCACAGCCGCCAGCACCTTCTTCGAGCCGGTGACGATCAGGTCGCAGCCCAGCACGAGGTCGGCCTGCCCCGCCACCACGCGGATGGCGTGGATGTCCTCCGGCGTCGGTGCCAGCCGCACATGGCTGAACACGGCGCCGCCCTTCTGCGCCAGCCCGGCCATGTCGATCATGCCGCAGCCCTTGCCTTCAAGGTGGGCCGCCATCCCGAGAATCGCGCCGATCGTGACCACGCCCGTGCCGCCGACGCCGGTGACGATGACCGCGTAATTGGCGCTCAGGGCTGGCACAGCAGGTTCCGGCAGGGGGCTGTCACCGAGCGCGCCAGCATCCGCCTTTGGCACATCGGCCTTTTTCGGCTGCGCGCCCTCCACCGTCACGAAGGACGGGCAGAAGCCGTTGACGCAGGAGAAATCCTTGTTGCAGTTCGACTGGTCGATCTGGCGCTTGCGCCCGAACTCGGTCTCCAGCGGCTGCACCGAGACGCAGTTGGACTTGACTCCGCAGTCACCGCAGCCCTCGCAGACCAGCTCGTTGATGATCACGCGCTTGTCCGGATCGGGATAGTCGCCGCGCTTGCGGCGGCGGCGCTTTTCGGTCGCGCAGGTCTGGTCGTAGAGCAGCAGTGACACCCCGGGCACCTCGGCCAGTTCGCGCTGCACGCCTTCGAGGTCGTCCCTGTGGTGGAACGTGGTCGCCGCCGGCCACTGGATGCCGGATGGATACTTGCCAGGCTCATCGGAGACGACCGCGATGCGCTCCACGCCCTCGGCGGCGATCTGCTGCGCCATCTGCCAGGGTTTGAGCCCGCCCTCCGCCGCCTGCCCGCCGGTCATCGCCACCGCATCGTTGTAGAGCAGCTTGTAGGTGACATTGACCTTGGCCGCGACCGCCCAGCGGATCGCCAGCGAACCCGAGTGGGTGTATGTGCCGTCGCCCAGGTTCTGGAAGACATGGCCCCGCCGCGAGAACGGGGCCTCGCCAACCCAGTTGGCGCCCTCCCCGCCCATCTGGGTGAAGCCATCCGTGTCGCGGTGCATCCACTGCACCATGTAGTGGCAGCCGATGCCGGCATAGGCGCGCATGCCCTCGGGCACCACGGTTGATGAGTTGTGCGGGCAGCCAGAGCAGAAATAGGGCGTGCGCTTCGCGTGTTCCTGAACCTCGGTCAGCTTGCCCTGCACGGCCCCGATGGCGGCAAGGCGCGCGGCAAGCTCGGCATCCTCGTGGTAGCGCAGCAGCCGCTGGCCGAGCGCCAGGGCGATATCGTTCGGATCAAGCGCGCCTTGGACCGGGAACAGCCATTGCCCGGCCTCGTCCTTCTTGCCGATCACCACCGGCTGATGCGCCGAACCGTAGAGTTCCTCGCGCACCTGCACCTCGATCAGCGAGCGCTTCTCCTCGACCACCATGATCAGGTCGAGCCCGGTCGCGAACTCCTCCAGCACATCGCGCCCGATCGGCCATGGGCAGCCGATCTTGAGCAGTCGCAGCCCGAGATTGCCGGCCCTGACCTCGTCGATCCCCAGATCGTCCATGGCCTGCCGGACGTCGAGATATGACTTGCCGACGGTGATGATGCCGATGCGTGGCGTCTTGCCGCCGGCCATCACCAGTTCGTTGATCCGGTTGGCCTTCAGGTAAGCGAGGATCGCCGCCCGCTTGTGGATGTGCAGGCGCTTTTCCTGATCGAGGAAGTCATCCGGCGTGCGGATGCCGAGCCCGCCCGGCGGCATCTCGAAATCAGGAATGACAATCTTCACCCGGTCCACCGAGCCATCGACCGAGGAGGTCGATTCGATGTTGTCCTTGACGCATTTCAGCCCGACCCAGACGGAGGCGAAGCGCGACAGCGCGATCGCGTGCAGGCCATAGTCGAGAATTTCCTGCACGCCGGCCGGGTTGAGAACCGGCATCATCCGGTCGACGAACACGAACTCGGTCTGGTGGGCGTTGGTCGAACTCTCCGCCGTGTGGTCATCGCCCATCAGCGCGATCACGCCGCCATGGCGCGAGGTTCCCGCCATGTTGGCGTGGCGGAACACGTCACCGGAGCGGTCGACGCCGGGGCCCTTGCCATACCACAGCGCAAACACGCCATCATGCTTGCCCTCGCCGCGCATCTCGGCCTGCTGGGAACCCCAGACCGCCGTCGCGGCCAGATCCTCGTTGAGACCCGGCTGGAACTGGATGTTGGCTGCTTTCAGCACCTTGCCGGCGCGCAGCAACTGGGTGTCGAGCCCGCCCAGCGGCGAGCCACGATAGCCCGAGACGAAACCCGCCGTGTCGAGCCCGGCGCGCTGGTCGCGCAGCTTCTGCATCAGCAGCAGCCGCGCAATGGCCTGCGTGCCGGTCAGGAACACACGGGTCTTGCCCAGGTCGTACTTGTCGTCGAGGGATACGTCAGACATGCCGGTTGCGGTCACGCTTTTGTCTGCCATCGGATCCTCCTGGCCTGACCGGACACGATCTGGCCGTCCTGTGCGATGCACTGCCGCTTTGATGGAAGACTAACTCCATCGCGGTCTTGTGAATATGTCAGTAATGCTGACATATATCGATCGGCCCGTCAATGCGTCGCGCATCCGGAACAGGCGCGTGCGCGGGGTCGGCCTGCCTTGCCCGGTCGTCTTGTCGTCGCCGGTCAAGATTCCGCCCAGTTTGAAGCCCAGAGGCGGGATGGCTCACTGCTCCGGGTCCGATCCTTCCGCCTTGGCGAAGCCGCGTTCCGGCAGTATTCAGGGTTCGTTAACCATAACGGGTCAGCGTCCGGTCATCCCGCGCACCCTCCAGAGGTCTTTTCCCCGGCATGTCCAAACTGGCCTCCCAACCTGGCTTTGTCCGCACTGCGGCCCTTGGCGCGGCCATCGTCCTTGCGCTTTCGGCCAGCCCGGCGGCGGCCCATCCCCACGTCTGGGTCGTGGTGAAATCGGACGTGGTCTACAGCGCCGATGGCCGCATCAGCGCCGTGCGCCATGCCTGGACCTTCGACGAAGCCTACTCGTCCTTCGCCGTGCAGGGTCTCGACAAGGACAATGATGGCAAGCTCTCGGCAGACGAACTCGTGGAACTGGCGCAGGTCAACGTCGAATCGCTGCACGAGTTCGACTTTTTCACCTTCGCCAAGGCCAGCGGGGCCAAGCAGGATTTCGGCAAGCCCACCGACTACGCCCTGAGCTACGACAAGGCGCAGTTGACGCTCAGCTTCACGTTGCCCCTGAAGGCACCTTCCAATCGCAAGACCTTTTCGCTCGAAATCTACGATCCGACCTGGTTCGTCTCGTTCACGTTCGCCGATGGCGATGATGCGGTCCGGACCACCGGCGCGCCAGCTGGCTGCGCACGCACCATCACCCGCCCCAAGCCCGTGGAGACCACCCAGCAGCAGCGCCTGTCCGAGGATTTCTTCACGTCGCTGGCGGGCAGCAACTTCGGCGCGAGCTTCATCAACAGGGTGCTCGTGGCATGTCCGTGAGCGATCCCTCGCGCCTCGGCGCGGCGGGTTCTGATGCGGCCATGCCGGATGCTGCGGCAGGGTCGGGCGATGGCGGTGCCATGCGCCTGTCCGTGGTCCTTGCAGCCCTGGCCCTGATGGCCGGGCTGATGGGCCTGCTCGGCTGGTGGCTGGCCAGCGGCGCGCCGCCCCCTCCTCCGGCCCGCAGCCCGTTTGGCGTCGGCCCGCGCGAGGCCGCTCCCGCCGCGACCGGCATCGGCGCAATGATCATGGCCTGGCAGGCCAGTTTCTACCGCGAACTGACCGCAGCCCTGCGCCTGCTCAAGGACAGCCCGGCTGCGCTGCCGACCCTGCTCGGCCTCGGCTTCGCCTACGGCGTGGTCCATGCCGCCGGCCCGGGCCACGGCAAGGCGGTGATCTCGGCCTACATCATGTCCGACGAACGTTCGGCCGCCTTGCGCGGCTTCGCCCTGAGCCTTGGCGCGGCACTTGTGCAGGCGCTGGTGGCCATCGCGCTGGTTCTGGTCATGACCATGCTGCTGAAGGCCACGGCGCGCGACATGAACGCCGCGTCCCGATGGATCGAACTCGTCAGCTTTGCCGCCATCACGGCACTCGGTCTTGTGCTGCTCTGGCGCAAGGCCGGCCTGCTCGCCGGAGCCATGCGCGGCGAGGTGGCCGCCTGTGCGCCGGGCTGCGGGCATGAAGCGATGCTTCCGCCTCCAGCTCCACGCAGCCTTGCCCAGACCGCAGCCGTGGTGCTGACAGCTGGCATCCGCCCCTGCGCGGGGGCCATTATCGTGCTGGTCTTCGCCGCGTCGCAAGGTCTGGTCTGGGCCGGCATTGCCACCACCTTCGCCATGGCGCTGGGCACGGCCCTGACAACCGGGTTGATCGCGCTGCTGGCGGTGATGGCCAAGCACCTTGCCTTGCATCTTGCCGGCGGACGCGGACAGACAGCGGCCGTTGCAGTGCGGGCCGGCGAGTGTCTGGCTGCGGCCTTCGTCGCCGTGCTGGGCGCGCTCTTGCTGTTCGGATTGTGGAGCGCCGGCTCAGGCTCCTGAGCCTGATTCGTGCTGCGGATCATTCTCCAGCGCGATCGGCCGTCCATGAGGGGTTGCCTCCGCGGCCCTCGCCCAGGACGCGGCCAGTGCGTCGATGGCCACATGGCTCGACACGCCCTTGGCGATGGTGATGTGCTCCAGCGCTTCCAGCCAGCAGGCATAGTAGTGGCTGCCATCGTCAGCGCCATCGGCTTGCGGTATTGCAGCTGCGATCTCGTGCGACAGCGCCTCTGCCCACTCGGTCCAGGTGAACAGGCCATGCGCGTGCAGCGCGACGACCATGGCGAACGCCTGCGCCTGCCAGGGTTCGGCGAACACCGGACCCGCCGCATCGCAGGGCAACGGAGCCGTGCCGGCGAGCGCCGCATCGAGGCCGGGAATGATCGCGTGAGCGCTCATGCCGGCTCTTCCAGCAGGTAGCTTTCCCAGGCGTCGATGCTGACGGCGGAGTTGGAATCGGCCTCGCGCCCCCACAACTCCCGCGCCTCGAACCTCACCGTGTAGAGCCAGTCCGGGTTCTCGCCGCCGCCATGGGCATTGCTGTCCGGGAAGACGTGCGCGCCATGCCGCATCTCGATCACGCCGGACTTGCCGCGCGCATAGCGCGGCAGGCGGGTATGCCCCGAAGGATGGATCAGGATCGTTTTCACCCGGTCGCCGACGGCAAAGCGCGGCGCGCCGGCCTTGTCGCGGTGCGTCGGGCCGCCCTTGGCCAGCACGGCAGGCACCATGTCGGCGCTGAGCACACGGCGCGGCGTTGTCGGCACAACACTCGCCTGCCCGCTGGCCAGTTCCTCACGCGCCACGAAGCCATGGCGCAGCAGCAGGACTTCCAGCGCCTTGGTCCAGATCTCGTAATAGCTGGACGACAGGTAATCCACCGGATGCAGGCTCTCGCGGGCGTGCCGGCTCTCGTCGATGTTCCAGTGGCCCATGGCCCCGGCAGCCAGCGTCAATGCCAGCGCCCGCTTTTCCCACGCGGCATGGAACAGCGGCTCGCCAACTTCCGGAGCCACCGGGCCGAAACCCATCTGCCCGCCAAGATCCTGGGCCCCATTCATGGCGCGGCCGCACCAGCATTGCGGCTGCCGGGCATCAGCGCCACTCCGGTGCCAATCATCGCGTCGCGCGTGACCAGATCGGCCAGCGCCTCCTCGCCCCAGCCATCCGTGCCGGAAGGCCTTGCGGGAATCACCAGATAGCGCATCTCGGCGGTCGAATCCCAGACGCGCAGCTGAACGGCAGGATCGAGAACCAGCCCGAATTCAGCCAGCACGCCGCGCGGGTCGAGCACGGCCCGCGAGCGATAGGGCGCGGACTTGTACCAGACCGGCGGAAGTCCGAGCACCGCCCAAGGATAACAGGAGCAAAGGGTGCAGACGACCAGATGATGCGTGCCGGCATCATTGAACACGGCCACCATGTGCTCGCCCTGCCGGCCCGTGAAGCCAAGCTCCGCGATGGCCGCCGTGGCATCCGCCTTCAACCGGGCTGTATAGGCCGGATCGGCCCAGGCCTTCGCCACAACGCGGGCGCCGTTGCGCGGGCCGATCTTGGTCTCGTAGGTGTCGATGATCGCGTCGAGCGCGGCGGGATCGACGAGCCCCTTGGCGACGAGGATCGTCTCCAGCGCCCGCACCCGCGCCTCCATCGGCGACAGGTGCGAATGGTCGTCGTGACCATGGCCGTGATCGTGGCCATGGTGATCGTCATGTGTGTGATCGTGCGAGCTCATGGCGTCAGGCTAGATGATCCCGGCGCGGGAGGAAACCCGGCCCGGCAATGATCACGCGATCCTCAGGCGCGCGGCAACCTCGAGTCGTGCCGCCAGCCTGACGAGCGACAGATCGCTGCCGGGCGGGCCAAGGATGGAAAGGCCCAGCGGCGCGCCGTCCCGCATCGCCACCGGGATCGAGATCTGCGGAAAGCCGGTCAGCCCCGACGGGCACAGCAGGCGCAGAGCCCGGTTGCGGAAATCGTCGAGATCACCCTCGCTGGTCGAGGTCAGCGGCGCAACATCGGGCACGGTCGGCATCACGATCACGCCATCCTTGCCAAGCAGCTTGCGGACGGCCTTGCGGAAGGCGGTGCGGGTGCGCTGGCCGGCCTCGACCTGCTCGTCGGTGACCGTGCGGGCAAAGGCGAAACGCTCGGCAACGCCTGGCCCGAGCGGTGGCGCGAACCGGCCGATCATGTCGCCATCGGCAAGCCAGGCCTCGCGGCCCTGCAACCAGCGGAAAGCCCAGTAGAGCGCGTCGATATCCTTCGCCAGCGTCACCTCCGGCATGTCGCCAAGCCTCAGCGACAGCCTGTTGACCACATCACCCAGGATGCGGCCCGCCTCCGGCACGGCCAGATCGAACATGTCCCGCGCCACGATCAGGCGAGGCGCTTCGGGCAAGGGTGCCTTGTCCTTGCCGAGAAAGACCTCGCCGACCCGCACGAAGGTCGCGCCATCACGGGTGAAGTAGCCGGGCGTATCGAAGCTGTCCGCCAGCGGCCAGCAGCCTTTCAGCGAGACGCGCCCGTGGGTTGGCCTGATGCCGAACAGCCCGCAATAGCTCGCTGGCGCGCGGACCGAGCCGCCCGTGTCGGTGCCCAGCGCCACGTCGACCAGCCGGCCCGACACCGCCGAGGCAGAACCGGAGGACGAACCGCCCGTGATCCGTTCCGGCGCGGCAGCATTGATCGGCGAGCCGAAATGGGCGTTCTTGCCATTGAGCGAGAAGGCCAACTCGTCCGTCACGGTTTTGGCGACGAAGCGGGCACCGGCCTTCAGCATGAGCGCGACCAGCGGAGCATGCGCCTTCTTGATGCCCGACATCGCGAGCATATGGGGCGAGCCCGCGCCAGTGGGATAGCCCTTCACGTCGAACAGATCCTTGACGCCAAGGCTCAGGCCCTTGAGCGGACCATCCGCCGCATGCGCCACCGGAACATGGGGATAGGGCACGAAACTGTGCAGGCTGTCATCGCGCATGGAAGGCCTCATCGGGTGGGAAACGGTGGCAGGTTACGACACATGAACGGGACGGGCCAGCGAAGCCCCGGAGCATCACAACCCCTTGGCATCGCCATCGGAACGCGGATCATGGCTGGCCTCGACATGGCCCTTGACGTGCTTGACCAGCAGCCCGGCATGGCCGAACTGGTCGTCATAGGGCACGCCCCACTCCTCCAGCGCATGACCTGCGGCTGCCAGCTTGGCGACCACCATGTGGTCGAAGCGGTTCTCGATCTTGAGCGAGGTCGAATTGGCACCCCATGTCTTGCCGAACAGGAAGCGCGGCGCATCGACGGCGTCGGCCACCCCCATGCCCATCCGGTAGCGGGAGAACACCTGCGCCTGGAACTGGGGCTGGCCATCGCCGCCCATGCAGCCGTAGGAAACCACCCGTCCATCATCGAACACGGCCATGGCCGGGTTGAGCGTGTGGAACGGCTTGCGGCCCGGCTCCAGCGGATTGAGCGCATTCTCGTTCAGCGAGAAGGACACGCCCCGATTCTGCCAGGTCACGCCGGTCTTTTCCAGCACGCAGCCCGAGCCGTATTCCCAGTAGACGGACTGGATGTAGGAGACGGACAATCCGTCGCGGTCGATCGCGCCCATCCAGATCGTGTCGCCGTCACCGGCCTTCAGCGGCCACTCGGCGGCGCGCTTCATGTCGATCTTCGCGGCCTCCTTCGCCAGCCAGGCATCGCTGAGCATGTCGGCCGGATCGACCGTCATGCGCGCCGGATCCGTGATCACCCGGTCGCGCGCACCAAGGGAGCGCTTCGAGGCTTCGACCAGTCCGTGGATGTGCTCGAACGAATCGCAGCGCCGGATGTCCAGCCGCTCCAGCAGGCCAAGGATAATCAGTGATGCCAGCCCCTGGGTCGGCGGCGGGAAGTTGTAGACCGTCGTCCCGGGCAGCCTCAGCGACAGGGGCTGCGTCGTGCGGGCGTGGAAGCCAGCCAGGTCGGCGCGCGTCACGGGTGCGCCGATGGCTTCGAGGTCGGCAGCCATCTCGCGGGCCACATCGCCGCGATAGAAATCATCGAGACCGGCGCGCGTGATCTGCTCCAGCGTGCCGGCAAGGGCGGCATTGGTCCGGATGTCACCGGCCACCAGCGCCTTGTCGGCGGTCTTGAACACCTTTGCAAAGCCGGGCGCTGCATAGAGCCCGTCGCCCTCCTTGATCCGGTAGCGCGCTTCGGAGGCCGAGATCGGCACGCCAATGCGGGCATGGCGGATGGCATCCTCTGTCAGCAGGCGCAGGGGCAGCGTCCCGCCAAGATCGGCGGCCAGCCCGGCCGCCACCTGCCAGCCGCCGATGGCACCGGCCACCGTGACGGCGGCATCGGGGCCGCGCGGCGGGATCGAGCCATAGCCCTTATCACGGTAGCGGCGGATCGTGGCCAGACTGCCGGCCGGTCCGCAGGCCTCGATGGCCACGACCTTGCCGCGCCTGTCGCGCACCAGCCAGAAGCCATCACCGCCGATCCCGTTCATGTGCGGGTAAACCACGGCGATGGTCGCCGCCATGCCGATCATGGCCTCCACCGCATTGCCGCCCTGCGCCAGGATGTTGCGCCCGGTTTCGGTGGCGAGATGATGCGGTGCCGCAACGGCGGCAGAAGAAAAAACGGGTGTCTCAGGCATGGGGTGATACTTTGCTCATGGCGTGAAAAATGACATCGCGGGACCTGCCCTTGCCTGCTGGAAGAACCGTCAATGAGGAATTGTGGCGGGCAGGAGTCCGGAGGTCGCGCGGCAACGGGCGTTGCCGAAAACGCCAGACTAGGCTAGGCGAAGAGGCAACCGAGGGACAAGCGCGAATTTCGCGTATCAATCCGGAAGAGATGTCATCGTGGCCGAGAGCACCCGCAACCTCAACACCCGCAACCTGACCACCATCGCGTGCGCCGCCATCCTGATCGGCACCGAGGTGTTCGGACTGGCTTTCGCCGCCGGTTGGGCCATTGCCGGCATCTTCGAACTCGGCGTTGTGGTCCAGTACGGGCTGATGGCGGTGTTCTCGCTGGCCGGCCTCTATGTCATGGCCAAGTTCGTGCAGATGGCCGACAAGGTCGAGCCGATCCGGGGTTGATCGCCCCCCGCGTCAACCAAACCCGCGGCCACCACTGGTCACACGATCATTATCTCCCTAAGTAAGGGCTCAATCCCGCATCCTCGAGGATAGCGGGGCTCATTCTGGGAGGATTGACATGACAGACCTGATTTCCCGCCGCGGCGTTGTTGCCGGCGGCCTCGGACTTGGCGCCGCAGCCCTCATCGGCGCACCCGCGCTCGCTCAGGCCAAGCAGCGCCTGACCATCGTCACCGGCGGAACCGGCGGCGTGTTCTACCCCTATGGCGGCGGCATCGCCAAGATCCTGACCGAGAAGCTGCCAAACATGCAGGCCACCTCGCAGGTCACCGGCGGCTCGGTCGACAACTGCAAGCTGGTCTCGGCCGGCGATGCCGACATCGGCTTCTCGACGCTCGATTCCGCCTATGATGCCATGGAGGGCGTGGGCGCCTACGCCAAGGACGGCAAGCTCGACGTGCGCGTTCTGGCCGTGCTGTATGATTCCTTCCTGCATGTTGTCGGCGCACAGGGTGCGGCAACCACGGTGGCCAGCCTCAAGGGCAAGCGCGTCTCCGTCGGCTCGGCAGGTTCCTCGACCGAATCGATCGCAGACCGCGTGCTCGAAGCCGCCGGCCTCAACCCCAAGACCGACATCACCCGCGACAATCTCGGCGTTGCCGAATCCGCCGGCGCCCTGAAGGATGGCAAGGTTGCTGCCTTCTTCTGGATCGGCGGCGTCCCCACCGCTGCGGTGCGTGATCTGGCCACCTCCGGCCAGCCGGCGCTGCAGTTCATCCCCACGGGCGAGGAACTGGCCAAGCTGGAGCGCCAGTGGCCGGGCCTGTATCGCTCGTTCAACCTGCCGGCCAATGCCTACACCGGGCAGGCTGCAGCTGTTCCGGGCCTTGGCGTCGCCAACGTGCTTGTCGTCAGCTCCAAGCTCAAGGACGATCAGGTCAAGGCCGCGCTCGAAGGTATCTTCAACAACCTCGAAGAGGTGCAGAAGATTCACCCGGAAGCGCGCCGCCTGACCCTCGCCGGCGCTGCCGTGAAGTCCGCCGTGCCACTCCACCGGGCGGCCGAAGCCTTCTACAAGGCGCGCGGCGTCCTTTCCTGATTTCATCCACAACCGCACAGGTTGCCAGAACGCGGCGAAAGCCGCACAACTTGAACCCCGGCGCTCATACGCCGGGGTTTTTCTGTTCATGAAGACAAGACAAGACCGGCTGAGCCGGCTGGTGAATGCGGGAGTTCGGGGCATGACAACAGGTGGCAAGCAGCAGGCTGGCCCGGCGGCGACGGCAACAGCCCCCGCCGACGTGGTCAATCTCACCGCCGAGGAGCTTGAGCGCCTGTCGTCGGATTCAGAAGGCGGCCCTGCCGCGAGGGTCACGGGCTGGCTCGGCTGGCTGACGGCCACGGCCGCCTTCGGGCTGGCCGGCTACGCGCTCTACTGGACACAGTTCTCGGTCAACACCACCTTCTATCGCTCAAGCTTCCTGTCGCTGACGCTGGCCCTGATCTTCCTGCTGTATCCGCTGGTCCGCGGTGGCCCCGAAGCGAAGAGCAGGATGATCACCATCGAGGAGTTGCTGACCGGTATCCTCGGTGTTGGCTGGATCGCCTTCGTGGTCATGGAAGGCCGCGTCTTCCAGCGTGATGCCTTTGCCTCCGGGCTCGCCATTGCCGTCGGCCTCGCCTTTGCCAGCTACCCGCTGATCACCATGAGCCGCGCGCTGCGGCGCACGCGCCTGTTCGACTGGCTGCTGGTGTTCGTGGCGATCTACTGCACCATCCACCTGTCGGTCTACGCCGAAGAGATCAAGACGCGCGCCACCCGGCCAACCGCTGACGATCTGGTGCTGGGCGCGGCGCTGATCGCCCTGATCCTGGAGGCCACACGCCGCACCGTGGGCTGGATCCTGCCCGCCGTGACCATCGGCTTCCTGATATACTGCTATTTTGGCCCCTCGATGCCCGAGCCGTTCGACCATCGCGGCTTCTCGCTCAACCGCATCATCGGCCAGAACTACCTGACGCTCGAAGGCATCTTTTCGACGCCAATGGATGTGGCGGCCACGTTCATCATCCTGTTCACGCTCTATGGCGCGGTGCTCGACCGGGGCGGCGCGGGCCGGTTCTTCATCGACTGGGCCTTCGCGCTGTTCGGCAAGACGCCGTCGCCCGCATCCCCGGGCCGCGCCGTCGTGGCCTCGGGCTTCCTGCTCGGCACGGTGTCAGGCTCGGGTGTCGCCACGACGGTGACGGTCGCCTCGCTGGCCTGGCCGATGCTGAAGCGCTCGGGATATCCGCCCCATATCGGCGGCGGGCTGCTCTCGGCGGCGGGCATCGGCGCGACGCTATCGCCGCCGACGCTGGGCGCAGCCGCCTTCATCATCGCCGAGTATCTCGACGTCAGCTATCTGCAGGTGCTGCTCTACGCCACCATCCCGACGATCCTCTACTATCTCTCGTGCTGGCTGATGACCGAGGCCGACACTCGCCGGCTCGACATCAAGCCCGTCAAGACCTCGGATGCCTCGCTGTGGGAACTGACGCGCTCGCAGGGCTACCACTTCCTCTCGCTCGGGGCGATCGCGGTCTTCCTGGCGCTCGGCTTCTCGTCGTTCATGGCTGTGTTCTGGTCCATCGCCATCGCCTTCGGCCTGTCGATGCTGCGCGACGATTCGCGGCTCGTGACGATGAAGGCCTTCATCGTCGGCTGCATCTTCGGCGTGGCAAGCTGGTTGTTTGCCGTGAGCGGGCTCGCCAAGGCCCTTGGCCCGGATGAACTGTTCGACGGCCGCATCTCGGTGGCGGTGTTCTGGGGCATGGCAGCCGCCATCGCCTTCTCCGGCTTTCAGGCACTCCAGGCCCGCCGCGGCGGCGCGCCGGTCGGCCCCGACGCCACTCGCCTGATCGAGGGCCTGACCGATGGTGCCCGCTCGACGCTGGGCATCATCGCCACCTGCGCCTGCGCCGGCATCATTGTCTGCGTCGTCAATCTCACCGGCCTCGGCCTGACGCTCTCGGGCATCATCGTCGAGTTCGGCGGCGGCTCGCGCCTGCTGGTCATCATGCTGGCGGCACTGGCGATGTGGATCCTCGGCCTCGCCGTGCCGGTCACGGCCAGCTACATCATCGCCGCCGTGATGTTGGTGCCGGCGCTGGTCAAGGTCGGCATCCCCGAACCTGCCGCGCACATGTTCATGTTCTACTATGCGGTACTGGCCGATGTCTCGCCGCCGACAGCGCTGGCGCCGTTCGCAGCCTCCGCGATCTGCGGCGGAAAACCCTTCTCCACCATGATGCAGGCGTGGAAATACACGCTGCCCGCCTTCCTCGTGCCGGTGATGTTCTGCCTCACGCCGGAGGGAATGTATCTGCTGATGCTGACGCCGGACGGCAAGACCTTGTCGAGCCTGGGCGACTGGTTCGGCGTGCTGATGGTGCTGCTGACCTCGTCCTACGCCATGGTCGGGCTGGTGGTCGGGGCCACCGGCCACGCCATCCGGAGCACGAACACCGCCGAGCGCCTGATGGCGACCCTCGGAGGCTTCCTGCTGCTCGCCGCCGATGTCAGGTTCGATCTGGCTGGCGCGGGCCTGCTGACCGCCGCTCTTGTGATGCACTGGCTCAGGGTTCGCGGCCAGACCGCGAAACCGGCAGGAGCCAGCTAGAGCATGGACGGCATCTTACGGGAGGACAGAACCCAGGATGCTGGCCAAGATGGCCTTGCGGGTCTGCTCGAAAAAGGCCGGATCGGCGAGCGACGCTCCGGTGAGTTGCTCCACCTGGGTGGCGAAGTCGGCATAGTGCTGCGTCGTCGCCCAGATCTGGAACAGCAGATGGTGGGGTTCGTGCGGTTTCAGCCGACCTTCCGACTGCCAGCGCTGAAGCAGCGCCACCTTGCGGTCGACCAGTTCCTTCAGATCGGTGGCCAGCACGGCTGACAGCATCGGCGCGCCCTGCATCACCTCCAGTGCGAACAGCCGCGACGCCTCCGGGTGGTCCCGCGCCGCCTCCAGCTTGGCAGTGATGTAGTGGCCAAGTGCTTCACGCGGATCGCGGTCGGCATCGATCGCTCGCAGAGGCTCCAGCCACATGTCGAGCGTGCGGGTCAGCACCGCCAGATACAGCGCATTCTTGCTGCGGAAGTAATACAGCAGGTTGGTCTTCGACAGGCCGGCATCGTGCGCAATGGCCTCGATCCGCGTGCCGCTCAGCCCCGTGCGCGCGAAACAGGCAAGGGCTGCATCGAGAATGCGCTCCCTGTTCGCCTCACCCGCCGCGGTCATTGCACGCACCGGTGCGGATGGCTCTCCATCAGGCTGCGCCGCTGGCAGTTCGTCGGCAAAATGGCGCATTGGCAAGGGTCTGTTCACGGGCTGGGACAACATCGCGCCAACATCCTGCACAGACTTGACCATTCGATCAATTGTGGTCCACGCTGCCCGCGATTGTGCAATCGGGACAGGCTCTTGGCACGAGTGTTGCTGGAGCGTGATGCAGTTGATCAACCGGTCAAAACATGCTGGCTCCGGCCTTGTCCGGACATCGAAAGGAAACGGGCTTGAAGGATGGTCGGGCATGAGTGACGCGGCGCTGGATCGACACGCAAACCCGGCAGGGGGGAGCGATGGCCTGTCGGGCGGCGTGATCGACATCCGCGATCTGTCCCTCACCTTCCAGACAGCCGATGGCCCGGTCTATGCGCTGTCCCACGTCGATCTCGCGGTCCGCAAGGGCGAGTTCATCTCGTTCATCGGCCCGTCCGGCTGCGGCAAGACCACGCTTCTGAGGGTCATCGCCGATCTCGAACAGGCGAGCAGCGGCCAGATCAGCGTCAACGGCCTGACCCCGGAAGAGGCGCGCCTCAACCGGCAGTATGGCTACGTCTTCCAGGCTCCAGCGCTTTATCCATGGCGCACCATCGAGAAGAACGTGATGCTACCGCTCGAAGTGTTCGGCATGACCGCCGCCGAGCGGACAGCGCGGGCCCGGAAGTATCTCGCCCTCGTCAATCTGGCAGGCTTCGAGCAGAAGTTCCCATGGCAATTGTCGGGCGGCATGCAGCAGCGCGCATCCATCGCCCGCGCGCTCAGCTTCGATCCGCAATTGCTGCTGATGGACGAGCCCTTCGGCGCCCTTGATGAGATCGTGCGCGACAAGCTCAACGAGCAATTGCTCAGGCTCTGGGCCGAAACCCGCAAGACCGTGATCTTCGTCACCCATTCGATTCCGGAAGCGGTCTTCCTTTCGACCCGCATCGTGGTAATGAGCCCCCGTCCGGGCCGCATCATCGACATCCTAGATTGCGACCTCGGCGACAACCGCACACTCGACATCCGCGAGACGCCCCGCTTCCTCGCCATCGCCCAACGCGTCAGGGAGGGGCTGCGCGCCGGCCATTCCTATGATGATTGAGCACGGCCCGGCCATCGCAACATGAGCGCCGCCGCCCCCTCACGCGCGGTGCCGCGAAAGGCCGGCTCCACCGTCCCGGTGCTGGTCATCACCGCGCTGATCATGGCCGCGTGGTATGCGGCCTGCCTGCCGATGAACAACGACCTGCCGCAACTGGCCCGCGTCACCGGGCTGGCGGAACGCTACCAGGTGTCCTGGGCGATCGAGCGGCCCGTGCTGCCAGCGCCGCACCAGATCGTGACGGAACTCTACAATTCCACCGTCGGCACACGCCTGTTCCGCGAAACCGCGGACGGGGTCGTGCTCAACCCGCGCAACCTCGTGTTCCACGCCTGGGTGACCTTGTCGGCCACCTTGCTCGGCTTTGCCATGGGCAGCCTGCTCGGCATCGTCATCGCCATCGGCATCGTGCACTCGCGCACGCTCTCCAAGAGCCTGATGCCATGGGTGATCATCAGCCAGACCATCCCGATCCTCGCGGTCGCCCCGATCGTCATCGTGGCGCTGGGTTCGATCGGGCTGACCGGGCTGGTGCCGAAGGCGATCATCTCGGCCTATCTGTGCTTCTTCCCCGTCGCGATCGGCATGGTGAAGGGGCTGCTCTCGCCCGACACGATGCAACTCGACCTGATGCGCACCTACAACGGCTCGGTCGCGCAGACCTTCTGGAAGTTGCGCTGGCCGGCGGCGGTCCCCTTCCTCTTCGCCTCGCTCAAGGTGGCCGTGACCATCAGTCTTGTCGGCGCCATCGTCGGCGAGTTGCCGACCGGCGCTCAGGCCGGACTTGGCGCGCGCCTGCTCTCCGGCAGCTACTTTGGCCAGACCATCCAGATCTGGTCGGCGCTGCTGTTTGCGGCGCTCCTCGCGGCCCTGCTGGTCGTGGCCGTGACGCTGGCCGAGCGGCTGACGCTGAAGGCCATGGGGAGCCGGCCATGAGCGCGCGCGCCGCCGATGCTGGACAGGGTCGGGCCTGGCAGCTTCTGGTGCTGCTGGCTGTCGGCAGTGGCGTCCTCGCGGTTGTTCTGGCCCATGGGTTTTCCGGGCGTGCGCATTGGTCGACCTTCCTGGCGCTCGCCGTGGCGCTGGGCGTGACCATGCAGGCCTGCCGGCGCGCCGCGCGGCTTCGCCCCTCCAATCCGGCCAGCCAGAGGTTCGCCGACCTGATCGTGCCGCTGCTGTTCGGCGCGGCCATCCTCGTCACCTGGGAAGTGCTGTGCGTTGCGTTCGGCGTCCCCACCGTGCTGCTGCCGGCTCCGTCCCTGATTGCCGCCAGGGTCGCCACTTCGCTGCCGACACTGGGCGCAGATTTCGTCCAGACGGTGATCCGCGCGGCCATTCCGGGCTGGATCATGGGCTGCCTTGCCGGCTTTGCCGTGGCCTTGCTCTGCGACCGTTTCGACTTCCTGCGCCGCGGGCTGATGCCGATCGGCAACTTCATCTCGGCCCTGCCGATCATCGGCATCGCGCCCATCCTGGTGATGTGGTTCGGCTTTGACTGGCAGTCGAAGGCCGCCGTGGTCGTGGTCATGACCTTCTTTCCCATGCTGGTGAACACGGTGGCGGGTCTGGCGGCGGCGGGCCATCTGGAGCGCGACCTGATGCGCTCCTATGGTGCCTCATGGCTGGCCACGCTTGTGTCGCTGCGCCTTCCCGCGGCCATGCCGTTCATCTTCAATGCCCTGAAGATCAACGCCACGCTGGCCATGATCGGGGCGATCGTCGCCGAGTTCTTCGGCACGCCCGTGGTCGGCATGGGCTTCAGGATTTCGACAGAGGTCGGGCGCATGGCGCTCGACATGGTCTGGGCCACGATTGCCGTTGCGGCAATCGCCGGCTCGGCCTTCTATGGGCTTCTGGTGCTGATCGAGCGAAAGGTGACCTTCTGGCACCCCTCGCTGCGGTCGCGCTGAGAGGGTGTTGTTGCGACGCCATCATCCCGCCGGGCTGATGCAAACAGGGAGAAGACCACGATGATCAGGAAGATGCTTCTGGGCGCGGCGATGACGCTGGCCCTGTCATTGCCCGCCACCGCGCAGGAGCGCGTTACCATCCAGCTCAAATGGGTCACGCAGGCCCAGTTCGCCGGCTACTATGTTGCCAAGGACAAGGGCTTCTTCAAGGCCGAGGGCCTCGACGTCACCATCAAGCCAGGCGGCCCCGACATCGCGCCCCCGCAAGTCATCGCCGGCGGCGGTGCCGACGTCGTGGTCGAGTGGATGCCTGCAGCCCTCGCTGCCCGCGAAAAGGGTGTGCCGCTGGTCAACATCGCCCAGCCCTTCAAGCGCTCCGGCATGATGCTGACCTGCCGCAAGGATGCCGGCGTCGCCACGCCTGCCGACTTCAAGGACAAGACCCTTGGCGTCTGGTTCTTCGGCAACGAGTATCCGTTCATGGCCTGGATGGCCAAGCTCGGCTACAAGACCGACGGATCGGCTGGCGGGGTCAAGGTCATCAAGCAGGGCTTCAACGTCGACCCGATCATCCAGAAGCAGGCTGCCTGCGTCTCGACCATGACCTACAACGAATACTGGCAGGTCATCGATGCGGGCCTCAAGCCCGAGGAACTGGTGGTGTTCAACTACACCGACCAGGGCGTCTCCACCATGGAGGACGGGCTCTATGTGCTTGAGAACCGCCTGTCGGATCCGGCCTTCGTCGCCCGCATGGGCAAGTTCGTGAAGGCCGCCATGAAGGGCTGGGAATATGCCCGCGCCAACCCGGACGAGGCCGCCAAGATCGTGCTCGACAACGATGCCAGCGGCGCCCAGAAGGAAGCCCACCAGAAGCGCATGATGGGCGAGATCAACAAGCTGACCGCCGGCTCGAACGGCAAGCTCGATCCCGCCGATTTCGAGCGCACCGTGACCACGCTGATGGGTGCCGGCGGCGAGCAGCCCGTCATCACCAAGAAGCCGGTCGGTGCCTGGACCCACACGGTGATCGACGCTGCGATGAAGTGACGGCGGCCTCTGGCCGGCAACGGCCTGATGATGACACCAGCCGGCGCGGATCACAGGGTCCGCGCCGGTTTCGTTTGCCCGGCAGCCGCAGGCAGGCTTGAGATGTTTCACCTGCGAACAGGCCCCGGACGGGGAAACAGATGATGGCCGGCTGATCGCGCTCAGCCGGCCGCGCAGCGCTTCGCCAGCCTCGTCACCGTGCCGGTCATCACGTCATTGTTCTTCGATGAGCCGGCGCCGACACGCGCGGTGTTCGGGTTCGAGGCCCGGAAGGCCCCGCTGTCGCCGCTCCAGCGGATGGTGTAGTTGCCGCTGCCGTTCCACACCGCACCATAGGCACGGCCTGCTTCCGTGAAGCTGCCGGCCTCCCGCGAAGCCGGCGCGAACTTCACAAGCACGCCGCCGAACTGACCCTTGGGCCGGACCTGGAACGGCTTGTCGATGCCGCACACCTCGGCATCGATGACGAAGTGAGGCCCCACGGACAGGTTCAGCTTGTGCATGCGGGGGCATATCTGGTCGAGGATCGACTTCACCGCCTTGTCGATGGTCTGCAGGATATCCTCTTTTTCAGGGTCGAGCGTCGCCTCGAAGCTGGCCACTTGCTTGCCGCTGCGGGTGTCGGTGATCCTGATGTCGATCGACATCGATGTCTCGGTGGTGGTGACATGCCCAGCCGCGCTGTAGCGCAACTCGATGAAGTTCGGGATCACGCGTTTGGACTGGTCGAACATGGGCGATTTCTGAAGCTCCAGTTCCTTCAGGACTTCGTCCATCCGCTTGACCTCGCGCACGGCGAGCTGGCAGTCCCGGTTGCCCTGCTCGTCGAGCAGGTTGACCATGTCCGTGTCCAGCATGTCGGAAATGCCGCGCCCGAGCGCGTCCTTCGGGCCGGTCGCCGTGAACCGCTGGAAGCCGATCCCCATCGGCGACGCCGCCAGGGCCACCCCGCCGGAAGCACCCGGCAAACCGGGCGCGAACGCAGGCATCAGCAGCAGGAACAGCGCTGTCAGGGCAACGAAGGGCTCAGCGAAACAGGCCGTAGCTGCACGCTGCACCCACGCCGTCGGCGAACGCAGCGCGGTGCCTGTGATAACCGGAAGCTGCATGTCATGCCCTCCTCACGGTCTGCCATCCCGCCCGGATGACGCAGACGCTCATGATACCGCGACGGCAATTTGCAGGTCAACCAACCTTGCTGCCCGACAAAGCAGCAGCGAGGGCCAGCCCGCGCACGATTGCGAATTGCCTCCCGGCCATTCCTTTGCTGAAATGAGGGATCGGTCGCATCTTGCAAGGAAGCAGCGCATGTCGAAGTCCACCATCCTCATCAGGGGCGGCACCGTCATCAATCACGATCATTCGGCCCGCGCCGACGTGCTGATCGAGGGCGGCAGGATCGTGGCCGTCGGTCCGGGGCTGGCCCGCCCGCGCGGGGCCGACGTGATCGATGCCGGCGGCTGCGACATCCTGCCCGGCGGCATCGATCCGCACACGCACATGGAACTGATGTTCATGGGCACGGTCTCGGCCGACGATTTCGAGTGGGGCACCAAGGCAGCCCTCTCGGGCGGTACCACCATGATCATCGACTTCTGCATTCCGGCACCGGGGGCCTCGATGCTGGCCGCCTACCAGGACTGGCGGCGCAAATCCGAGAAGGCGGCCTGCGACTATTCCTTCCACATGGCCGTGACCTCCTGGTCGAAGCAGGTCTTCGACGAGATGGCGACCGTCGTCGGCACCTGCGGCATCAACTCGTTCAAGCACTTCATGGCCTACAAGGGTGCACTGATGGTGAACGACGACGAGCTTTACCACTCGTTCTCGCGTTGCGCCCAGCTCGGCGCCATGCCCATGGTCCATGCCGAGAACGGCGATGTCGTCTACCGCCTCCAGGAAGAGCTGATGGCGAAGGGGCTGACCGGCCCCGAAGGCCACGCCTTCTCGCGTCCGCCCCATGTCGAAGGCGAGGCCACCAACCGCGCCATCATGATCGCCGACATGGTCGGCTCGCAGCTGTACGTGGTTCACACCTCCTGCCGGGATTCG
Source organism: Hyphomicrobiales bacterium (assembly GCA_027487245.1). Classification (GTDB taxonomy): domain Bacteria; phylum Pseudomonadota; class Alphaproteobacteria; order Rhizobiales; family Beijerinckiaceae; genus Allobosea. The sequence continues at coordinate 16,258 of JAIYDY010000055.1, read as the reverse complement.
CACGAGGCCATCAAGCGCGCCCGCGAGGCCGGTCGCCGCGTCTATGGCGAGCCGCTGATCCAGCATCTGGTGCTCGACGACAGTGAATACCTCAACAAGGACTGGGACTATGCCGCCCGGCGCGTGATGTCGCCGCCCTTCCGCCCCAAGGATCACCAGGCCTCGCTCTGGGCCGGCCTGCAATCTGGCTCGCTTCAGGTGGTTGCCACGGACCATTGCTCGTTCACCACCGAGCAGAAGCGCGGTGGCCTTGGGGATTTCCGGCTGATCCCCAACGGGACCGGCGGCCTCGAAGACCGCATGCCCGTGCTCTGGACAGCGGGCGTCAACACCGGGCGTCTGACCAAGGAGGAGTTTGTCGCCGTCACCTCCGCCAACATCGCCCGCATCCTCAACATCTATCCGCGCAAGGGAGCGGTCGCGGTTGGCTCCGATGCCGACCTGGTGATCTGGGATCCATCGGCCACCAAGAAGATCAGCGCGAAGAAGCAGGTCAGCCGCATCGACTACAACGTCTTCGAGGGCTTCAAGTGCACCGGCGTGCCGTGGATGACGATCAGCGGCGGGCGCATCGCCTGGAAGGATGGCGACATGCGCGCCGAAGCTGGCCATGGCCGCTATGTCGAGCGCCCGGCCTTTCCCGCCGTGCATGTGGCCAACACCACGTGGAAGGATCTCAACACGCCCAAGGGCGTTGCCCGGACGCTGCCTGTCACGCCGTGAACCCGGCGCGGTGGGCCGTCCCGCTCAATTGGCCGGAACAGGCTGCCGAGACAGCGGCAGCGGGATCGGATTGATGTTCATCGGTGGCGGCAAGGACGGGGCCAGGGCTGGAGCCGGCGCGGACTGCGCCGGCGTCGTCGCCAGCGGGCGTTCCGGACGGAGCGGCAGAACTGGCAACGATCCGCTGGCACCAGTCGGAACCTGAGCCGGTCCGGCACCCTGCGCGTCGATCCGCGCCCGCTCTTCCCTGAGACGATCTTCCCTCGCCTTTTCCTCCTGGGCGCGGGCCTCCCGCAGTCTGGCCTCGGCAGCGCGTTGCTCTTCCTCGCGCCGTTCCCGGTCGGCGCGCAGGCGGCGGTTGAACATCGCCCGCTCGCGGATGTCGGCTTCCAGCGCGTCGACCCGCTCGATCTCGCGCTGCAGGGCGCGTTGCGCGACGGCGTTGGACAGGACGCTGACGTCATAGCTGCGCGTTGGCGTGCGCCACGGTCCGCGCCAGGTCACGGCGATCTGCGGCGGCGAGCCCGTCCAGCCCTTGGGCAGCGCCTTGCCCTGCATCACCGCGCGCAACTCGCCGGTGCCGACCCTGAGATCGTGGGCTCCCGAAACGGTGAGCAGCGCCGCTGCCTTGTCATCGGTGAGCGGCGACAGCCTGACGACGCCGCCAGAGACAATCAGCGCGGCGGACACCTCCGGCAGTCGCCACGGCGCGCCCTCGACAGCCCTCCGGACGCCCTGCGCCAGCGTGGCCGTGTCGGTGACGATGACATCGGAGGCGAAGCCCTGCGCAATCCGCTCCAGCGCCGCCGGATCAAGCCTGTTGATGCCAAGATCGCGGGCGCTGAACTGCCCCGCCCCGGTCAGCCCGGCCATCAGCCGCGCCGGGCTTTCGGCGGCGGCACCGAGCTGGAAGGCCAGACGGCCACGCCCCGACAGATCCCCACCGAGCATCGCACCAAGGTCGAGCCCGTCGATGACGCCATTGCCGCGCACGGACAGCAAGCCGCCGCTGCGTTCGGCCTCGACGCCGCCGGACAGGCTGAGGTTGCCAGATTGCAGCGCAATCTCGCCAAGCGTCAGCGCCCCCTCGTTGACGCGCAGCCTGAAGCTGCCGCCCATCGCGCCGGCCAGCGGCACGAGCACGCGCGGGCTTGTCAGGCCAAGCGAGAGGCCCGGCAGGCGGGTGCTGTTGCCGAAGCGGGCACCGGACCAGCCGGCATCCTGCGCCACGGGCACATCGCCCGTCAGCCATCCGCCGATGCGGGCCAGATCGATCTCGGGCAGGGACAACTGGCCGCTGATCACACCGGTTGCCGCCAGTTCGAGCCCGCCGGTCACGACCTCCTCGCCGAGCCTGGCTTCGATCCGGTCAAGCCCGATCACGCCATCGGCCAACCTCAGGGCCGCGCGGCCGGCAAAGGCACGTCCGCCCCCCTGGCCCGCAGCAAAAGCCGGCAGCAGCGCCGCTGGCGTGGGTGCCGCAAAGGTCAGGGCCATTGGCGCGGCCAGCGTGCCGAAACCGGATGCCCCCCAGCGACCGATGGCTTCGGCGCTCAAGCCATCGCTGCCGCTCATGGTGAGAGTCAGGCCCGTTTCCCCCAGCCGGACACCCAGCCGGGTTGGCTCGTCGCGGCGCGCCGGCTCCGGCAAGCCGAGCGCGCGAAACAGCACGCCGCGCTCCCGTGCCGACAGGTTGATCTCGCCGCCCTGCCACTGCCCGGCAGCGGACAGCCGCGCCGCCACCTCGACCGCAAGCGGTCCGGCCTCCCCGGTGCCGTTCAGCAGCCAGCCCTGCGCCCGCTCCTGCACGACGCCGCTGGCCTTCACCGGCGACAGGCCGCGCACGGCCCGCACCACCTCGGTCAGGTTGCGCTGCTCGCTGAAGCGCTCCGCCAGCGCGCTGATCGCATCGGCCCGCGCCGCATCGAGTGCAAAGCGCAACGGTTCGCCCGGCCGCGCCCGGCTGACCGCGATCGACAAGCCATCGAAGCCGCGCGCATCCAGCCGGTCCATGCGCCATTGGCCGTCGCGCCGCTCGGCCTCGAGGCGCGCCGTGCCAGGTGCGCTGTCGCCGATGCGCAAGGCTTCGCCTGTCACCGTCAGCGCCAGCGGAACAGGCACGAGGCTCGCCAGCGCGGTGACGGGACGGACCAGAAACAGCACATCCGCACCGCTGACACTGGCCGCGATCCGTGCCGAGTCGGGACCCCAGGCCGCATCGCCGCTGGCCCGTCCGAAGCGCCCCTGCGCCTGCCAGCGCGGCACGGCCCAGCCTGACGCCCCGCCCGGCCTGCCCGGCACGAGATCGGCGCTGGCGGCGAACTGGCCGAGCGCGGCGATGTCCTCGGCCAGGCCTTGCGGCATGTCCAGGCGCTGCATCGCCAGCGCGATCCTGCGCATGTCCGGCACATCCAGCGTTGCACGGAACATCCCGGCCTGCGGCTCGGCAAAACCAAGACTGCTGCCGGCGAACCTCACCTGCCCGCTGACCGGCTGCCAGTTTCCGCCGCGACGGGTGAGCGCAACCCGGGCCTCGGTGGCCTCCTCCCCGCGATAGCTCACCTGATCGGCCTGGAGCGCCAATCGCATGTCGGGGATCAGGTCTGCCAGCGGCCCGGCATCGGCGAGGGCCTGCTGCACGGCCGCGAGGCTGGCGAGCAGGGCAGGAGCATCCAGCCGGCGGCTCTGCAAGGTCACGCTGGCCGGGTCGGACCACGTGCCGGGCCAGGCCAGATCGCCTTCCAGACGCCCGGAACCGGCCATCTCCACAACAAGCCCGGAGATGCCCGCCGCGCTGCCTTGCCCGCTCCCCGTGACATGGACGGCGCTCGCGAGGCGCCCGCTCACCGTCATCAGTGGCTGGGCCTCGCCGGCCCTGAGCAGCCCGGCCACGATCTGGCCATCGGGACGGGGCAACAGCCGGCCCGGCATGCTGCGGTCAAAGCCCAGCCAGCCATCAAACTCGCTGCGCACGCTGGCATCGCTGACCGCCAGCTTGAGCCTGAGCCGGCCAGCGGCATCCTGATCGCCAGTGGTGAGGCGGATGGAGCGGCCGGCGACCTCCCCTTCGATGCGGGCGGGCCCGCCGCCCGGCGGCAGCGAGGCCTCGATCGCAAAAGGCGCGGTGAACGCCAGCTTGCCAGAGGCATCGATCACGCCGATGTCGCTGCGGGTCAACGACAACTGGCCGATGGATGGCAGCCGCACCGCACCGTCCAGACTTGTCGGAAGCACCAATGCGCCATTCCGGATCGCCAGCGTCACGGCCGCCCCGTCGAGCGCAACCCGGTTGAGCCTGATCTCGCCCTTGAGGAGTGGCGCCAGCTCCATCTCGGCCCTGAGCACGCTGGCGGTGGCGCGTGTGCCCTGCGGGTCAGCCTCGCCGACGCGCAAGCCGGAAATCTTGATCTGCGGGCTGGGCAGGAAGCGCAGGTGGATCGGCCCGGTCGTGACGATCTCGAAACCGGTGGCGCGGCGAAGCTGCTCCTCGATCAGTGCCCGGTGCTGGTTCCAGTCGACAAAGACAGGCCCGACCAGCGCTCCGAGCAACGCCAGCAGGACCATTGTCGCCAGAAATGTCAGACCGTCACGCACGCTGTTTATGTGCGATGTTCAATCATGGCCGACAAGGGCCACGAGGCCCGCCTGCCTCACAAAGTGACGATCTTGCCCGGATTCATCAGGTTCTGCGGATCGATAGCCAGCTTCAGCGCCCGCATCATCGCCAGCGCTTCCGCGCCGTGCTCCTGTTCGAGATACTTCATCTTGCCCTGCCCGACGCCGTGTTCGCCGGTGCAGGTGCCTTCCATGGCCAGGGCGCGCTGCACCAGCCGCTCGACAAAGGTCTTGGCAGCCTTGACCTCCTCGGCATTGTCCATGTCGACAAGCGGCAGGACATGGAAGTTGCCATCACCCACATGTCCGACGATCGGCGCGATCAGGCCGCTGGCGGCGATATCGGCCTGCGTCTCCTCGATGCATTCGGACAGGCGCGAGATCGGCACACAGACATCGGTCGAGACGCCCTTGGCCCCGGGGCGCAGGCCCATCGAGGCCCAGTAGACATCATGGCGCGCCTGCCAGAGCCGCGTGCGATCCTCGGCGCGGGTGGCCCAGTCGAACGGGCCGCCGCCAAGCTCCTTCGCGATCTCGCCAAAGCGCTCGGACTGTTCCTTGACGCCCTCATCAGTGCCGTGGAACTCCACGAACAGCATCGGCGTTTCCGGCAAGGTGAGCTTCGAATAGAGGTTGCAGGCCCGGACCTGAAGCGCATCGAGCAACTCGATCCGCGCCACCGGCAACCCGCTCTGGATGGTCAGGATCGTGGCATCGCAGGCCGCCTTGACACTCGGGAACGGGCACACGCCCGCCGAGATCGCCTCGGGAATGCCCTGAAGCTTGAGCGTGATCTCCGTGATCAGGCCTAGGGTTCCTTCCGAGCCGACGAACAGACGGGTCAGGTCGTAGCCGGCGGACGACTTCTTGGCACGGCGCGACGTGGTCATCACCTCGCCATTCGGCAGCACGACCTTCAGCGCCAGCACATTGTCCTTCATTGTGCCGTAGCGAACGGCATTGGTGCCGGAGGCGCGCGTCGCTGTCATGCCACCCAGCGAGGCATCGGCCCCCGGATCGATGGGGAAGAACAGGCCGACATCGCGCAGATGCTCGTTCAGCATCTTGCGGGTGACGCCGGGTTCGATCACGCAGTCGAGGTCTTCCGCATGCACGGCGATGATGCCCTTCATCATCGAGGTGTCGACCGAAACGCCGCCGAACGGTGCGTTGACGTGGCCCTCGAAGGAAGTGCCCGTGCCGAAGGGCACGACCGGCACATCATGCGCGGCACACAGCTTCACGATGGCCGAGACCTCTTCCGTGGTCTGGGGGTAGACAACCAGGTCCGGCGCCTGATTGTCGATCCAGGTCAGCGTGTTGGCATGTTGTTGCCGTACTGCGAGGCTGCTGACCAGCCGGTTGCCCAGCATCGCGCCAAGCGTCTGCCTGACTGTGTCGATGGCTTGAGCGGACGCCGGCTGACGCTGCTGCCTGATGGCCATGTGCATGTTCCACCTCAAGGATCTGTTGTTCGTTTGGATCCAACCTAACAGGTCTTTCGTATCATCCAATTGTCGAAATAAGCCAAGCACGTAAGCGCACTTACGGATTGCGGAAACGCAAACCGGGCGCGACAAGAAGACTGGCGACAGGCGTCGGGCGAAAGAAAAACGTATGCAGCACGACTGGTCGAAGGCACCCGCGCTGTTTTTTGCACCGTTCGTCTCGTCGCCGATGCGGGTCGAGCCGCAGTGGATCGACTATAACGGCCATCTCAACATGGCCTTCTACAATGTGCTGTTCGATCGTGCCGTCGATGAAGTCTTCTCGCTGATCGGCCTCGGCCCCGATTACGTCAGGCAGCAGGACGCCTCCTACTTCGTGGCCGAGGTGCATGTGCGCTACCTGCGCGAACTGATGGCCGGCGACCCCGTGCGCGTCACCCTGCATCTCATCGATTTCGACGATAAGCGGATGCATTACTTCCTCGAACTGCGCCACGCCGAGGAAGGCTGGCTGTCGGCCACCACCGAAAACCTGTCCCTGCATGTCGATCTCGGCACCAAGAAGGTCTCGTCCTTCCCCGCCGACATCCTCACCAATCTGGCGCTGCTCAGGGCCGCCCATGCCGGCCTGAAGCTGCCCGAGGCGCTGGGCCGCAGCATCGGCATTGCCCGGCGCGAGCCAGCCGCCGAGCCGGAACTGGCACGCCTGCGCACCCATCACTGAACCTGCGCAAACATCGGATCACGCCAAGCGATCGCACCCACCTTCCGCCCGAAGGTCGACATCGGCGTTGCGAGTGCCCACATTGGGCCTGAGTGATTCCGTCTGGACAGCAGCAGGACCGTGGCCGAAACCGATCCATCAACAGGCAGGCCACCCGCCAACAGGCCGGAGCCGTCGCCAGACCTGACCCACCGGCCCCAGCCGGGCGGACTGGCGGCGCGCGCGCGGGCCAGCCTCATGCCGCAGGCCCCGGCCTATCTCGACGGCCTGAACCCCGAACAGCGCGAGGCGGTGGAAACCACCGAAGGGCCGATCCTGGTGCTGGCCGGTGCCGGCACGGGCAAGACCCGCGTGCTCACCACCCGCATTGCGCACCTGATCGCCACGGGCAAGGCCTACCCCTCGCAGATCCTCTCCGTCACCTTCACCAACAAGGCGGCGCGCGAGATGAAGGAGCGCATCACCCGGCTGGTCGGGGGTGTGGCCGAGGGCATGCCCTGGCTCGGCACCTTCCACTCGATCTCGGCCAAGATCCTGCGCCGCCATGCCGAACTGGTCGGCCTGAAGAGCGATTTCACCATTCTCGACATGGATGACCAGATCAGGCTGCTGAAGCAGGTCATCCAGGCCGCCAATCTCGACGAGAAACGCTGGCCGGGCCGCATGCTGGCCAGCTTCATCGACGGCTGGAAGAACCGTGGCCTTGGCCCCGAAGCCGTTCCGGCGGGCGAGGCCGGCGTGTTCGGCAACGGCCAGGGCGGCGCGCTCTACCGGGCCTATCAGGAGCGCCTCAAGACGCTGAATGCCTGCGATTTCGGCGACCTGCTGGTGCATTGCCTGACGCTCTGGCGCAGCCATCCCGATGTGCTCGCCCAGTATCAGGAGCGCTTCCGCTACATGCTGGTGGACGAGTATCAGGACACCAACGTGGCGCAGTATCTGTGGCTGCGCCTGCTCGCACAGGGCCGCCGCAACCTCGCCTGTGTCGGCGACGACGACCAGTCGATCTACGGCTGGCGCGGGGCAGAGGTCGACAACATCCTGCGCTTCGAGCACGATTTCCCCGGTGCCAAGGTGGTGCGGCTCGAACGCAACTACCGCTCGACCGGACACATCCTGAAGGCCGCCTCCCACCTCATCGCCAAGAACGAGGGCCGGCTCGGCAAGACCCTGCGCACCGATGACGAACCCGGCGAGAAGGTCATCATCGCCGGCGCCTGGGACAGCCAGGAAGAGGCCCGGCTGATCGGCGATGACATCGAGACCTTCCAGTCGCGCGGGGCATCGCTGTCGGAAATGGCGGTGCTGGTGCGCACCTCTGCCCAGATGCGCGAGATCGAGGAGCGTTTCATTGCGCTCGGCCTGCCCTACCGCGTCATTGGCGGCCCGCGCTTTTACGAGCGCGCCGAAATCCGCGACGCCATGGCCTACCTGCGCTGCGTCCATTCGCAGACCGATGATCTCGCCTTTGAGCGCATCTTCAACGTGCCCAAGCGTGGCCTTGGCGATGCTGCCTTGCAGCAACTGCACCTGCACGCGCGCGCCACCGGCATGTCGCTGCTGCAATCGGCGCGCGCGCTGGTCGAGACCGAGGAACTCAAGGCCAAGACCCGCTCCACCGTGCGCGAACTTGTCCAGGCCTTCGGGCGCTGGACCGCGAAACTGGAACACGCCACCCCCGCCGAAGTCGCCGAGACGGTGCTGGAGGAAAGCGGCTACACCGACATGTGGCAGAAGGACCGCTCGGCGGACGCAGCCGGGCGGCTGGAAAACCTCAAGGAACTGGTGCGCTCCATCGATGAGTTTCCCGATCTTCCGGGCTTCCTTGAACATGTCTCGCTGGTCATGGATACGGTTTCGGATGACAGCGCCCAGCGCGTCAGCCTCATGACGCTGCACGCCGCCAAGGGGCTCGAATTCGACATGGTCTTCCTGCCCGGCTGGGAGGAGGGCCTGTTTCCGAGCCAGCGCTCGCTTGATGAAAGCGGCCGCGCCGGACTCGAAGAGGAGCGCCGCCTCGCCCATGTCGGCATCACCCGCGCGCGCCGCCACGCCAAGATCATGTTCGCCTCCAACCGGCGCATCCACGGCATGTGGCAATCCTCGATGCCGAGCCGTTTCATCGACGATCTGCCCGAAAGCGCGGTGGAACTGGCCGAGACCGCCTCCAGCTTCGGCCAGGGTGGCTATGGCGCCTCGCGCTTCGACCGGCAGCCCAGCTTCGGCTCGAGCTATCAGACACCCGGCTGGCAGCGCGCCCAGGCCGCGAAGGCCGCAGCCCCGAAGGACAGCGCCTCGCCCGCCGGCCGCTGGGGCACAGAAAGTGGCGGTTTCGGCGGCAGGATGCAGGGCAGCCAGCGGCATGGCCCGAAACTGATCGAGGGCGAACTCATCGCCAAGTCGAGCGGACCGGCCTCGGAATTCGGCGTCGGTGCCCGCGTCTTCCACATCAAGTTCGGCCCCGGCGATGTCTTCGCCGTCGACGGCAACAAGCTCACCGTCGATTTCGACAAGGCGGGCCGCAAGATGGTGCTGGATGCGTTCGTGCAGCGGGGGTGAAAGACCGGTTCGTCCTGCGCGAAAGCCGACTTGGCTCTCAGACTTGTTGAACCTTTTCCCGCCCTGCCGCGACCCATGATCATGGGGCGGGTTGTCCGCTCCTGAATGATCAGGAGAGCCACCATGTCCATCCGTTTCAATCGCCTTGCTCTGGCCGCAGCGGCGCTGGGCCTCGCTATCGCCGGGTCAGCCCTCGCCCCATCCAGCGCCGAAGCCAGCCCGCGTCATGGCGGCTGGGGTCATCACGGCCCAGGCGGCTGGGGTCATCACGGCGGCTGCACCGGCTACCCGCGTCCCGTTTGCGGAGGCGGAGGCTACGGTGGTCACTGGGGGCATGGCGGTGGCTGGGCGCGGCCCGTTGGCGGCTATGGTCCGCGCTGCCGGTTTGTCGAGCGCCACAATCGCTGGGGCGAGATCGTGATCCGCAAGGTCTGCTTCGGGCCAGGATGGCGCTGAGCCACGGCCCGGTCTTCTGGCCAAGTCCGAAACATCGTCAGGCCAAGAGAAAACCCGCCGGCTCGCACCGGCGGGTTCATCATTCGATCAAGTGAGGCGCGTGGCGCTCAGGCGACCTGCTGGATCGCGGACAGCTTCCAGTCGGCGGTGCCTTCGCCCGGTGCGCGCACGAAGGTCCACACTTCGGTGACCTCGGCCACCTCGGTCAGGTTGCCTTCGACCGTGCGGCCGGTCTTGCGGTCAAGCAGCGCGTCCGAGATCGAGTAGCGCATCGCGACCGTGGCGAACTCACCTTCGGCTTCGCGCCAGGCTTCCGACAGATCGCCCTGCAGCAGCTTGACGTTGGCAATGCGGTTGACGACGCCCTTGGCTTCATTGTCCGAGAGATCACCCTCGAAATACGAGGCCATCTCCGGCGTCAGCAGTGCGCGCAGCGCAGCGACATTTTCGCTGCTGTAGGCACCCTGCACGTCGCCGAGCAGCTTTTCGAACGCGCCGAAATCCTCGCCGGTCAGGTTGAGCGGCTGGAGCGCGGGCTGGGCCGGAGTGGCTGCGCCGCCCATCATGCCGCCAAGCATCTGGCGTTGCATCGGGTTCTGGGCAGGATGCGCGTCGCGCGCCATGCCGCCGGCAGGGGTGGCCATCGCGGCTTCGCGGCGGCTGCGCAGGAAGCGCATCACCAGGAAGATTACGCCGCCGATCAGCGCAAGCTGCAGCAGGAAGCCGAAGAACCCGGCCAGCGAGGCGAGGCCCGAGAAGAAGCCGGCACCGGACAGCAGGCCGAACAGGCCGGCACCGAGCAGGCCGGCACCCAGACCCATCATCAGGTTGCGCGCCATCGACGGACGGGCGGCTTGCGATGCGGCAGCGGCGGCAGCACCGGCGGGCGCAGCAGCGGCGGCAGACGGAGCGCCCTGATTGATGGTGCGGTTCATCGGCTGGGCGGTGCCCGGCGCGGTGTTGGTCTTGGGCGGCGCGACATTGGTCTGCGAGCCACGGCTGCCCGAACTCTTGCTGCCGCCGGGGCGGGCATCGACGCTGGTGATGCTCAGCGCAACGACGCCGGCCAGCATGGTCATGAGTGCCAGACGATTTAACGTCTTTGACATGGTAATTTCCTCCATAGGCTCAACGCCTTAGCTTTACATAGCATGCCTTTCGCAAAGTTTAAGGGGCCTGCGGCGATTCATTTCGGGTTCATGTTGCGCGCGCCGCGTCACACACTTTCGGTGGCTCGCCTCGGTTCGCACATCATGCTAGAGGCGCTGCCATGCGCGAAGGTCTCCTGCCCCACACCGTCACCACGGTCCTCAAACTCTCGACAACCGTGGGCCGGGCCCGCGCCATTACCGAGCTTCTCGGCGAGGTGCTCGACCCGGGCGAGACCGCCGTCTCGGCCTTCGAAATCGACGATGAGGCCGAGAACTCACCCTGGTTCGTCGAGGTTTTCTTCGCCTCCCCTCCGGATGAGGACGCCATCCGTGATCTGATCGGACCGATCGTCGGTGAGGATCTGAGCGGCGCGGTGTTCACGGCGGTTGAGGCGCGCGACTGGGTCAAGGCCAGCCTCGACGGGTTGAAGCCCGTCCGTGCCGGCCGCTTTCTGGTCCATGGCAGCCATGATCGCGACGCGGTGCGCGCCAACGACATCGCCATCGAGATCGAGGCCGGCCTCGCCTTCGGCACAGGGCATCATGGCACCACGGCTGGCTGCCTTCTGGCCATCCATGATGAACTTAAGCGCCGCCGCCCTGCCCGCGTGCTCGATATCGGCACTGGCACCGGCCTGCTGGCGCTCGCCGTTGCCAAGCGCCTGAAGCAGCGCGTCGTCGCCGGCGACATCGATGCCGTCGCTGTCGAGGTCACGCGCGAGAATGCAGCGCTCAACCATGCACCCGGCCTGCTCGATCTTTATGTCGCGCCCGGCGTGCGCCACGCCAAGGCGGGGCGCTGGCAGCATTTCGACCTGGTCATTGCCAACATCCTGCAACGCCCCTTGATGCGGCTGGCGCGCGATGTGGCGCTGGTGTTGAAACCTTCCGGCACGCTGGTCCTGTCAGGGCTTCTGCTGCGCGATGTGCCGGGCGTGCTCGCCGCCTATGGCATGCAGGGCTGGAAGCTCTCGGCCCGTAGCGCGCGGGAGGGTTGGGCGACGCTGGTGCTCAAACGCAACGGCGCGGCCCCAAGGCCGCGCCGCGCGCAATACTGAGCTACGCCTGCCCGCCATATCGTGCGGGCATAAGGCAGCCCGTGGGCTATGTCAGAACCCGAGCGGGCCGTACTGGGCCTCAAGTTCGTCGCGCGTCTGGCGCATGTCCTGAATCACAGCATCGGTGAACTGCCAGATGTCGACAATCGTCGCGGCAGTGGTGTTCCAGGCCTTGATGATGAAAGCGATCATGGTGATCTCCTGTCGGGTTGGTTCGTCGGGAAGCATGCCGGCGGGCCGGCCTTTGCTTCAGCGGGCAAATGGCAGACTTGCGTCGTCGGCCAGCGTCACCTTCGGCAGATCGCCGACAATCAGGCTGTTCTCGTCGACGAGGTAGCCGCGGGCCCGCATGGCGCGGCGGGCGGCGTGCATCCGGCTTTCGGCCAGGGCATTGATCACACGCATGATGAGCGAAGGGCGCGCATTGCGCTCCGCAAGCGGGCCGGCAAAGACCGTTCCGGTGTAGGCGTAGGCCATGGGAGGCATCCTTTCAGATCGTTGACTGGGTCAACTCGGTGTCGCGGCATGGCCAAGGCCATACCGTTGTCCCTTGGAGAGCCCTTTGTGGGGGCACGTATCCCGGTGTTCTTCTACGACCAAAGGTGGAGACGATTGCTGCAGTGCGAAAGGCCATCTCGCACATGCGAAGAGTGCGCTGGACGCATGACGGCTTAAAAATTCTTAATTAACATGCACTGGATGCATATTAAGGCAGCACAGTGCCCAACTGGACGGCAGCGGACCTTGCGCCTAGGCTTTGCCTGCCATCCCGCCTGAAACCGCCCTCCAGAAAAGCCGTGCAGCCGCCATGCCCGTGATCCCGCCCAAGAACGCTGCCCGTTGCCAGTTCCAGAGCTTTGATGAGCCTTCCAGTCCCGCCACCGTTGCTCCCCGCATCGCGGCTCTCAGGGCAAGGCTGGCTGAACTCGGTCTGGCCGGCTTCGTGATCCCGCGCTCCGACCAGCACCAGGGCGAGTATGTGCCCGCCTGCGACGAGCGGCTGGCCTGGGCCACGGGGTTCACCGGCTCGGCAGGCTCGGGCGTGGTGATGGCGGCGGAGGCCGCGCTGATCGTTGACGGGCGCTATACGCTCCAGTCCGCTGCGCAGACAGACACGGCCGTCGTCACGCCGGTCCAGATGGCCAACCTCTCGCAGGAGGCCTGGATCGAGGCCCACTTGCCGGCAGGCGGCGTGCTCGGCTTCGACCCTTGGGTGCACACCCCCGATCAGGTAACCCGCCTCGAAAAAGCTGCAGCCCGCGCCGGAGGCAGCCTTCGCGCCGTCACCCCCAACCCGATCGACGCGCTCTGGCAGAACAGGCCCGCGCCCCCCTGCGGCGCGGTGACGCTCTATCCGGAGGAACTGGCCGGCGAGAGCGCCACCTCCAAGCTGGCGCGGCTGCGCGAGGCACTGGCCAAGGCGCGCTGCGATGGCCTTGTGATCAGCGATCCGCACAACCTGTGCTGGCTGCTCAATATCCGGGGCTCGGATGTGCCGCACACGCCGCTGGCGCTCGGCTATGCCATCATCGGGCACGAGGGTCCGGCCCGCATCGTGATGAATCCGGCCAAGCTCGGCCAAAAGGTTCTGGCCGCGCTTGCACCCCTCGCCGAAAGCCTCGATCCGGCACGGTTCGTGCCGGAACTGCAGCGTCTGGCACCGGGCAGGACATGGCGACTCGAAGCATCAAGCGCCGCGTCGGCCATCCGCGATGTCATCACGGCAGCCGGCGGCACCGCCGACATGGGGGCCGATCCGGTCGCACTGATGAAAGCGGCCAAGAACGCCACCGAGATTGCCGGCTCGCGCGCCGCCCACAAGCGCGATGGCGCGGCTGTCACCCGCTTCCTGTCATGGTTTGCCGGTGCTGCCCCGGCTGGCGACCTGACCGAGATCGATGCCGCCGTCGAACTGGAGCGGTTCCGGCGCGAGACCAACGTGCTGCGCGAGATCTCCTTCGGCTCGATCTCCGGTGCCGGTCCGAATGCCGCCTTGCCGCACTACCGTGTGACGACGGCCTCGAACCGCGTCATCGAGCCAGGCATCTTCCTGATCGATTCAGGCGGGCAGTACGAGGATGGCACCACCGACATCACCCGCACGCTGGCGGTAAGGCAGGTGACGCCCGACATGCGGACGCACTATACGCTGGTGCTGAAGGGCCATGTTGCCATTTCGCGCGCTGTCTTTCCAAAGGGCACATCCGGCGCGCAGATCGATGCCCTGGCCCGGGTGCCGCTCTGGCAGGTGGGCCTCGATTTCGACCATGGCACGGGCCACGGTGTCGGTGCCTATCTGTCGGTCCATGAGGGACCACAGCGCATTTCGAAGCTCGGCCACACCGCGCTCGAAGCCGGCATGATCCTGTCCAACGAGCCCGGATTTTACCGTGAAGGCCAGTATGGCATCCGCATCGAGAACCTGATTGTCGTCGAGCCGCGCACCATTCCGGGCGGCGATCGCGAGATGCTGGGCTTCGAGACGGTGACACTGGCCCCTTATGACCGCGCCCTGATCGACCCTGAGATGCTGGACACAGGCGAGCGCGGCTGGATCGATGCCTATCACGCCCGCGTGCTGGCCGAGATTGGCCCGCTGCTTCCCGCTACCGACCGCGACTGGCTCGCGGCGGCGTGCGCCCCGCTCTAGCCAGCATCCGCACAGGCCCACATCCGCGACCGCGCCCCGCGCCGCGGGTGTCGCGCCCGAAACCGTTATGCTATAACACCTTCCAAAGCCGCGCCCCGATCACCACATCGGACAGGCAAGGGTGTTGCATCCGTCTGTTCCGCCAGCCTGAAAGACCCGCCCCGATGTCCGACAAGATCCCCGTCACCGTGCTCACAGGCTATCTCGGCGCTGGCAAGACCACCTTGCTCAACCGCATCCTGAGCGAGCCGCACGGCAAGAAATACGCCGTGATCGTCAACGAATTCGGCGAGATCGGCATCGACAACGACCTCGTGGTCGGTGCCGACGAGGAGGTCTTCGAGATGAACAACGGCTGCATCTGCTGCACTGTGCGCGGCGATCTGATTCGCATCATCGATGGACTGATGAAGCGCAAGGGCAAGTTCGACGCCATCATCGTCGAGACCACGGGCCTTGCCGACCCTGCCCCCGTGGCGCAGACCTTCTTCATGGACCAGGATGTCGGCGACCGTGCAAGGCTCGACGCCGTGGTCACGGTGGCTGATGCCAAATGGCTGACCGAGCGGCTGAAGGATGCGCCCGAGGCCAAGAACCAGATCGCCTTTGCCGATGTCATCATCCTCAACAAGACAGACCTCGTGACACCGGCCGAGCTTGACGCCGTCGAAGCCACGATCCGCGCCATCAATCCGGCTGCGAAGTTGCACCGGACCACGAAATGCGCCCTGCCCATCGCTGATGTGCTGGACCGCAACGCCTTCGATCTTGACCGCATCCTCGACATCGAGCCCGACTTTCTGGAGGAGGGCCACCACCATCACCATGCCGAGGACATCCGCTCGATGTCCTTCGAGATCAGGGGCGATGTCGATCCTGACAAGTTCATGCCCTGGATTCAGGATCTGACCCAGGTTAAGGGCGGTGACATCCTGCGCTGCAAGGGCATCCTTGCTTTCCGCAACGAACCGAAGCGCTTCGTTTTTCAGGGCGTGCACATGATCCTCGATGGCGACCTCCAGCGTGACTGGCGCGCCGACGAGACCCGCGTCAGCCGCGCCGTGTTCATCGGCCGCAATCTCGATCGCGAGGAGATCAAAAAAGGCTTCTTTGCAACAGCGGCCTGATCGGTCAAACAACCTCCATGATCTCGCTTGCGACCCCTGCCTCGCTGACCCAGCATGTTACCCCGCTTGACGCGGGCTCCCACGTCATTGCCGCTGCCTGGCCCGGCGGCGTGCCCGCGCTGGCGCTGGCCGACGGCGCGGTCATGCTCGGGGTACCCGGTCTCCAGCGCCGCATCGATGTCCATGGCGGGGCCGGACTTCTGGTCGCGGCCAGCACACCCGGCCGGCTGGTCACCGGAGGCGGCGATGGCCGGGTCTGCTCGCTCGGAGCCACGGGCGAGCCTGCAGAAATCCACCGTGACCCGAAGGGCGGCTGGATCGACGCGGTGGCGGCAAGCCCCACCGGCAGCGTGGCCTGGAGCATCGGCAAGCGCGTCACCACCTGCGACGACAAGGGGCGCCTCAAGACCATCGAGCTTTCGAGCACCGCCCAGGGCCTCGCCTGGTTTCCCAAGGGATACCGCCTCGCCATCGCCCACTATAATGGCGCGAGCCTGTGGTTCCCCAACACGCAGACCCCGCCTGAGTTTCTCGAATGGAAGGGCGCACATCTGGACGTCAGCATCTCCGTTGATGGCCGTTTCGTGGTGACCTCGATGCAGGAGTTGGCCCTGCATGGCTGGCGGCTGCCCTCAAAACCGACCGAGAAGGTCGCGCATATGCGCATGAGCGGCTAGCCGGCGAAGTCGCGCTCCTTCTCCTGGGCGCATGACGGAATGTGGCGGGCCACCAGCGGGGCCGATGCCG
>JAIYDY010000096.1 GCA_027487245.1 Hyphomicrobiales bacterium | reverse complement strand
TGTGGCCGCAGCCATGGCCGTGGCCATTGTCCTCGATGGGGCGATGGGCCGCGACGCCAGCCTCCTGCGACAGGCCGGGCAGGGCGTCATACTCGCCCATGAAGCCGATCACCGGCCCGCCTTCGCCCGCTTCGCCGATCACCGCTGTGGGAATTCCTGCCACGTTCTGCGTGATGCGGAAGCCCTGGGCCGTGAGTTCCGCCACATGCTCCGCGCATGACCGCTCCTCGGTGTAGCACACCTCCGGCATGCCCCAGACCCGCTCGGACAGCGCGATGAAACGGGGCTTGAGCGTGTCGACCTCGCGCCAGAGCGTGCTGCGATTGTCCATGATAAACCTCTTGGATCGTGCAAGGCCGCGCGCGAACCGCACGGCCAGATGGGGCATGCCGCCATAACAGGGTGCCATGCAGCCCTTGTCCAGACATTCTCGATACGTCTGCTGCATGGGACCAATGCGCGGATGAGGCGGCAAGTCCGGTCACCGCAAGTCCGGTCGCCGCCCTTCCGGTCTAGCGCCGGCCCAGCCAGATGATGTGCTTGGCACCGCCGCCGCTGCCATTGGCTCGCACCTTGTGCTCGGTCACCGAAAAGCCTGCGTGCGCCATGCGGCGGCGAAAGCCGGCGTCGGGATGGGCAGACCAGACGCCAAGCACCCCGCCGACCCGCAGGCTGGCATGGGCGGCCGCCAGCCCCGCTGAGCTGTAAAGCCAGTCATTGGCCGATTGCGTCAGCCCATCCGGGCCATTGTCCACATCCAGCAGGATCGCGTCCCACGCCGGGCCTTCGCGTGTCTGGCTATGATGGCCTTCACCCGCCGGGCGGATCAGCTCGGCCACATCGACCCGAGCGATGCGCACGCGCGGATCATCGAGTGCCACACCGAATAGGTCGGCCATCGGGCCACTGGCCCAATCGATCACTTCCGGCACCAGCTCGGCCACGACCACGCTGGCACCGGGGCCAAGCTCCTGCAAGGCCGCCCGCAGCGTGAAACCCATGCCGAGCCCGCCGATCAGCACGGATGGAGCCGGGTGAGTCGCGAACGTGGCCAGCGACAGGCTTGCGAGCGCTTTCTCCGAGCCGCTCAGGCGGCTGTTCATCAACTCGTTGCTGCCCAGCATGATCGAGAATTCGGCGCCGCGGCGCTTCAGCCGCAAGACGCCGCCAGTCGCGAGCGGTGCAGTCGCAAGGGGGACCCATGGGAGCATGAGCCCGCTTTAGTCTTCGGGATGGCGCACCGCAAGCGACCGGTCCGCCAGACCCATCCCCGTCACACGGAGCGGATCGCGCCGCCATCGATGCGGACCGTGGCACCGGTCACGTAGGAGGCTCTGGAACTGGCGAGGAACACAGCCACATTGGCGAACTCCTGCGCCGTGCCGTAGCGCGCCATCGGGATCGCCGCGAGCGCGGCCTGCTTGACCGCATCGAGCGGCTGTCCCGAGCGCGCGGCATTGGCATTGTCCAGCTGCTCGACGCGCTCCGTCTGGATGCGCCCTGGCAGGACCATGTTGACGGTGATGCCGTGCTTGGCGACCTCGCTGGCCAGTGTCTTGGACCAGCCGAGCACCGCCGAGCGGATGCCGTTCGACAGAGCAAGATTGGGAATCGGCTGCTCGATCCCGGACGAGGCGATCGTGACGATGCGGCCCCAGCGCTTCTCGACCATGGCCGGCAGCAACGACTGCGTGATGTGGAACAGGTTGGCGGCCATCGCCTCGAACTGAACCAGCCAGTCCGCGCGCTTGGCATCAAGGGCGCTGCTGGGTGGCGGTCCACCTGAATTGTTGATCAGGATGTCGACACCGCCGGAGGCCACCATGTCGGCGATGAGACGCTCGACCGAGCCGAAATCCGCCAGATCGAGCGGCTTGGCAGTGACGCGGGTTCCAGCCTCGCCAAGCTCTCCGGCCCACGCCGAAATCGCGTCTGTGTTGCGCGCGGCAGCGACCACATGGGCACCTTCGCGGGCGAGACCTTCGGCAATGGCGCGTCCGAGCCCCTTGCTGGCGCCCAGAACGAGGGCACGCTTGCCGGCAATGTCGAGATCCATGGTGTTCTCCTGAGATGCGTTTGGAAGAAAGGTTGATGTCTGGGCTGACCGGATGGCTGTGCCCTGGCCTCTGCCGGAAGCAGGATCAGTCTGGCTCGATCACGCCGACCTGCCCCGTGATGCGGCCATAGTGTTCGATCCGGCGATGGCGTTTGAAGTCGAAGATCGTCTCCTTGCCGAAGCGCGTGGCGTCGAGATCGCACGGGTGGATCAGAACGCCATCTTCCTCGCCTTCCAGTTCCGCCACGATGTGGCCGTCCGGATCGACGATCATCGTGCCGCCCATCAGGTGGTGGCCATCCTCGGTGCCGGCCTTGGCCACGGCCACGACCCAGGTGGCGTTCTGGTAAGCCCCGGCCTGAAGCGAAAGCCGGTGATGGAACATCCGCTCTTCCAGCCCCTCGGCAGCCTTCTGGCTGTTGACCGAAGGCGTGTTGAAGCCCAGCAGCACCATTTCCACGCCCTGCAGGCCCATCTCGCGAAAGGTCTCGGGCCAGCGCCTGTCATTGCAGATGCACATGCCGAACAGCCCGCCCATGCTGCGCCAGACCGGGAAGCCGAGATCACCCGGCTCGAAATAGCGCTTCTCCAGATGCTGGTGTGTCCGTTCCGGATCGAACTCGACATGGCCTGGAAGATGGATCTTGCGGTAAACGCCGACCATGTGCCCTGCGTCGTCGACGAGGACCGAGCTGTTGAAGTGCCGTCCATCCCCGGTGAGTTCGGCGTAGCCGAAGCTCATGGCCATTTTCAGCGTCCTCGCACGGTCGAACAGGGGTTGAACGGTCGGGTTCGGCATCGCCGCCTCGAACCACTGGTCGGCTTCGGCCCTGTCCTCGCAGTGCCAGCGGGGAAAGAACGTGGTCAGCGCCAGTTCCGGATAGACGATGAGATCAGCACCGCGCCGGTGGGCCTTGTCCATCAACGCGAGCATGCGTTCGATGACCGAGGCGCGGGATTCCACCCTCTGGATCGGACCAAGCTGGGCCGCTGCCACTGTGATGATTCGCGCCACGTTCAGTCTCCCGATGTCGCCCGGCACCCAGCAGACACAACAGCGCCCGCTGCCGCAAGCCACAGCATGCATGCAGGGCATGCACAGCCAAGGGGGTAGACATAAGGCGACAACCCGCGACTGATTTACAGCTATGGCGGGAAAGAAAAATGGCGCGGGCGACGGGGCTCGAACCCGCGACCTCCGGCGTGACAGGCCGGCACTCTAACCAACTGAGCTACGCCCGCGCTTGGACCGCAAGACGGGTGACCCGTCGGCGATGGAGGCGGGATAAGCGAGGGTGCCGGGAGTGTCAAGCCGGCTTGTGGGGCCAAGTGCAAATAGGCCCCTCGGTCCGGACCTGTCCGGCAGTGCGCTACCATGTCCGCCAGGGGCCGGTATCGACATGAACAAGACCGTTCCAGTAGACCTTGTGCCCCCCGGTCTCGTCGAGTGTCTTGACAAAATCGAGCACGGTGCGCGGCGCCTGCCCTGGTATCCTGAAGTCCATGGCCTGGCAGCGGCGGTGAAACGAATTGCGCCGTGCGCGCCAGGCCGGTCTGTAGGTCGACGTCACGCGGACAGAGCCGTAGCGCTTGACCAGCCGGTCGAGGACCAGCTTGAGCTGTGCCGGCAGGCACGAGATCGATGTGCCCGGATCGGTGCTGATTCCGTTGGCGATGACATCATCCTTCGGCGTGACGCGGGGCTCGAAGTCGAGGCTGCGCTGGCCCGGCGTGCGGCGTGGCCAGGCGCCGTCCGGCTCCTCTTCCTCGTCCTCCGGCCGGGACATCGGGGCGATGTCCGGTCGGCGCGGCGGCACC
This sequence comes from Hyphomicrobiales bacterium, assembly GCA_027487245.1. Lineage (GTDB taxonomy): Bacteria > Pseudomonadota > Alphaproteobacteria > Rhizobiales > Beijerinckiaceae > Allobosea. The sequence goes on along the minus strand of JAIYDY010000096.1, from coordinate 1,293 downwards.
GGCGCATTGGCAACCGAACGCGGTGCTGGATCGGGGGCAGGGGTGTCGGTCGCAGGCGGCGGGGTCGCAGGGGCCGCAACCGTCGGTAGCGGCAACCCGCGTGTGGCCGTGCCCCCGGGAATGAACAGATCGAACGGCCGAGGAGGGGGGAAAGGGGCCGTCACCGGCTTTGCCCCTGCCGAAGCACTGCCTTGCGCCAGAGCAATGCCGGCGAGTGCCAGCGGCAGCATCGCGAGCACGACGAAGGTGGCGGCAGCCAGAAGGGCGGGACGGCACGGTCTCATGATGGCGATTGGCGATCCCGGACTGGCTGGCAACAACGGCACGCCGGCGACCCGGCAGAGCACTCGGGCAAGTCCCGCAGCACGCCCGTATAGACAGTCGGCTTGCCTTCGTCACTATTCGCGATTGCGTCCTATGACGCACTTGCGAACAGGGTGACCGTGGGCTATCCCACGAACAAGGCCTTCGTTTGAAATGGTTGAATTTCAGGCGGGCAGGTCGCTCAAGGGCTCGACCAAGAAGCCTCGAAACCGGAAAACGGAAGCGTTTTCGCGGACGGCATGGGTGAAGTGACAATGACAGGTGTCATGGCGACAGGGGTTCTGGCGGACTATCTCCCGCTGGTGATCTTCATCGGCATTTCGGTGGTGATCGGCATCGCTTTGCTGGTCGCGCCCTTCGTGGTTGCCTACAAGGCTCCCGATTCCGAGAAACTTTCAGCCTATGAATGCGGCTTCAACGCGTTCGACGACGCGCGCATGAAGTTCGATGTGCGGTTCTATCTGGTCGCGATCCTGTTCATTATCTTCGATCTCGAAGTGGCGTTCCTGTTCCCTTGGGCGGTCGCCTTCGGGGAACTGGGCTGGTTCGGCTTCTGGTCGATGATGGTTTTCCTCGGCGTGCTCACTGTCGGCTTCATCTACGAATGGAGGAAGGGCGCACTGGATTGGGATTGAGCGGCGTGCGTTCGCCGATTCCCTGCCTTGCGAGATCAGCACCATGAACACACTCTTTTCCCCCGCGCCCAAAGGCATCATCGATCCGGCGACAGGCAAGCCGGTCGGCTCGAATGACCCCTTCTTCCTCGAGATGAACAACGAGCTGGCCGACAAGGGCTTTCTCGTCACCACCGCAGATGACCCGACGAGCTAGACAACAACCATGACTGGTGCAGCAACAGGGCCGAGCAACGCCCGAACCGGGCCGCTCGTCGGGGTCAGGGTGCTCGAACTCGGCAACTTCATCGCCGGGCCGTTCGCCGGGCAGCTGTTCGGCGACTACGGCGCCGAG
>JAIYDY010000112.1 GCA_027487245.1 Hyphomicrobiales bacterium | reverse complement strand
TTACTCCCGACAGGACTGCCCCATGGCCGAGAAGATGACCATTCCCGACGGAACCTTTCTCGTCGGCAAGAGCTGGAAGCCCGAACTCGTGACGCTGAAGCTCGCCAACCGGCATGGGCTGGTGACCGGGGCGACCGGCACCGGAAAGACGGTGACGCTGCAGGTGATGGCGGAAGGCTTCGCGCGGGCTGGCGTCCCGGTCTTCGCCGCCGACATCAAGGGCGACCTCAGCGGCATCGGCGCGCCGGGCGACGCCAAGCCGCCCTTCGTCAAACGCGCCGACGAACTGGGCGTTCCTTACGAGCCCGAGCAGTTCACCACGGTGTTCTGGGACATTTTCGGCGAGCAGGGACACCCGATCCGCGCCACCATCTCGGAGATGGGCCCGCTGCTGCTGGCCCGCCTGCTTGACCTCAACGACGTGCAGGAAGGCGTGCTCAACATCGCCTTCCGCATCGCCGACGAGCAGAAGCTGCTGCTGCTCGATCTGAAAGACCTGCGCGCCATCCTGACCAACATCGCCGAGAACGCCGCGCAACTCACGGTGCAGTACGGCAATGTCTCGGCCCAGACGGTCGGCACGATCCAGCGCCAGCTGTTGGTGATCGAGAACCAGAAGGGCAACTTCTTCTTCGGCGAGCCGGCGCTGAACATCAACGACCTGATCCGCTGCGACCGCGACGGCCGCGGCATCGTCAACATCCTGGCTGCCGACAAGCTGATGGCCAACCCCAGGCTTTACGCCACCTTCCTGCTCTGGCTGCTGTCCGAGCTGTTCGAGGAACTGCCCGAGGTCGGCGACCTGCCGCAGCCCAAGCTGGTGTTCTTCTTCGACGAGGCGCACCTGTTGTTCAACGGCGCACCCAAGGTGCTGCTCGAAGCGGTCGAGACCGTGGTGCGCCTGATCCGCTCCAAGGGTGTCGGCGTGTATTTCGTCACCCAGAACCCGCTCGACATCCCCGACACGGTGCTGGCCCAGCTCGGCAACCGCGTGCAGCATGCCCTGCGCGCCTTCACCCCGCGCGACCAGAAGGCGGTCAAGGCCGCTGCCGAAACCTTCCGGCAGAACCCCAAGTTCAAGACCGAGGATGCCATCACCCAGCTCGCGGTCGGCGAGGCGCTGATCTCGATGCTGGAAGGCAAGGGCGTGCCCTCCATCGTTGAGCGCGCGCTGGTGGCCCCGCCCATGGCGCAGGTCGGCCCCGTGACGGCTGCGGTCCGCCAGCAGGCGATGGCGTCATCCGGGCTGCGCGGCAAGTATGACACCGAGGTTGACCGCGAGAGCGCCTACGAGGTGCTGATGAAGCGCAAGGGCCTCGACCCCGCCAACCCGAACGCCCCGGCCCAGCAGGCCAGCACGGGCGGCATCGGCGGCATGCTGGAAGGCATGTTCGGTGGCGGCGCGCCCAAGCCCGGCCAGAAGGGCCGCACCACCCAGTCCATGTCCGAGAAGATCATCACCAGCGCCGCGCGCTCTGTCGCGTCGTCGGTGGGCCGGCAGATCGGCTCGGCCATCATCCGCGGCGTGCTCGGCAGCATTCTTGGCGGACGGCGGTAGGCGCAGCCAACCATCGCCTCGTCGTGTCATGGCCGCCCTTGTGGCGGCCATCTCCTGATGTTGAAGCATGAGGCCTGTCGCGTCGAGATCACCGGCACAAGGCCGGTGATGACACTGAAGGGACGCGCGCCGATCGAAAGAAGGGGCAGCGTTGCCCCGAACTTCGCCATTCCCCCGTGCTGCAGTCCCTGTCACAGTGCGGCAACCTGAATCAGTCCCGGTGTTGCCATGTCTGCCTTGCCTGCCGTCCTTGCCCGCCTCGATGCCGACCGTGAGGGCGCGATCCAGCGCCTGTTCGAGTGGGTGCGCATTCCCTCGATCTCGACTGACAGCGCCTGGAAAGCCGATTGCGCCCGCGCTGCCGACTGGCTGGTGGCGGACCTGACGGCGCTCGGCTTCAAGACCTCGGCGCGGCCCACGCCCGGCCACCCGATCGTGGTTGGCCATCGGCCCAAGAAGGGCGCGCCGCACGTGCTGTTCTACGGACACTATGACGTGCAGCCGGTCGATCCGCTGGCCCTGTGGGAGACGCCTCCTTTCGAGCCGCGCCTGGCCGAGCTGGAGCCGGGCCGCACCGTCATCATGGGGCGCGGCGCCGCCGACGACAAAGGCCAGGTGATGACCTTCATCGAGGCCTGCCGGAGCTGGCTGGCCGAGACCGGCGACCTGCCGGTCGGTGTCACCATCATGGTCGAGGGCGAGGAGGAATCGGGCTCGCCCAACCTGCCACCCTTCATCGAGGCCAACGCGCAGGAACTTGCCGCCGACGTGGCGCTGGTCTGCGACACCGGCATGTGGGATCGCGGCACCCCGGCCATCACCGCGTCCTTGCGCGGGCTGGTCTACATGGAGGTGAAGATCATCGCCGCCGATCGCGACCTGCACTCGGGGCTTTTTGGCGGCGCGGCGGCCAACCCGATCCGCGTGCTCAGCAAGGTGCTTGCCGGCCTGCACGACTACAACGGCAAGGTCACCTTGCCCGGCTTCTACGACGGGGTTCACGACCTGCCGGCGCAGATCAAGGCGGCCTGGGCCGGGCTTGGGCTGACGGCGGAGGATTTCCTCGGCCAGGTCGATCTCGGCGTGCCCTCAGGCGAGCGCGACCGGCTGCTGATCGAGATGATCCAGTCGCGCCCGACCTGCGATGTCAACGGCATCTGGGGCGGCTACCAGGGCGAGGGCACCAAGACGGTGATCGCCTCCGAAGCCTCGGCCAAGGTCTCGTTCCGGCTGGTCGGCGACCAGGACCCGAAGGCCATCATGGCGGCCTTCGAAGCCTATGTCCGCGCCCGCATCCCCACCGACTGCAAGGCCGAATTCATCCGCTACAAGGGCAGCCGCGCCATCAGCCTTGACTGGGACATGCCGGCGCTGGCCAAGGCCGAGAGCGCCCTCACCGAGGAATGGGGCAAACCGGCCGCGATCATCGGCTCGGGGGGCTCGATTCCGGTGGTCGGCGATTTCAAGCGCACACTGGGCATCGACACGCTGCTGGTTGGCTTCGGCCTCGATGATGACCGGGTCCATTCACCCAACGAGAAATACGAACTGACGTCTTTCCAGAAGGGGGCGCGCTCCTGGGCCCGCATTCTGGCTGCATTGGGGACCCCAAGGCCATGATCAAGTCCGTCTGCGTGTTCTGCGGCTCCAGCATCGGAGCGAAAGACAGCTATGCCGAAGGGGCCCGCGCCCTTGGCCGGGAAATCGCGATGCGCGGGCTGACGCTCGTCTATGGCGGGGGCAGTGTCGGGCTGATGGGCGTGATCGCCGATGCCGCGCTGGAGGCCGGCGGCGCCGTGCACGGCGTCATTCCTCAGTCGCTGGAATCGAAGGAGGTCGGCCACAAGGGCCTGACCCGCAAGGATGTCGTGACCACCATGCACGAGCGCAAGGCCCGCATGGAGGCGCTGTCCGATGCCTTCATCGCCATGCCCGGCGGCATCGGCACCTATGAGGAGATCTTCGAGATCTGGACCTGGGCCCAGCTTGGCATCCACCGCAAGCCGCTCGGCTTTTATGATGTCGATGGCTTCTATGCCGAGTTGCTGCACTTCCTCGACAAGGCCACCACCGAAGGCTTCGTCCGCGAGCAGCACCGCCACATGGCGTTGATGGACACCCGGCCCGGCGCACTGCTCGACAAGATCGCCGCCTACGTGCCGACCGCAACCGCCAAGTGGATGGAAATGGCGCAGAGCTGAGCGCGACGCCGGTTCGCTGGACGTCGATCCGGGATTGATCCTGGCATGTGCCTTTCATTCTCGAACAGCCGACAGGATTTTCTGAGCAACGAGGCAGAAACTCACGGCATATGAGCTTGCCCGACGCGATGTTGACGGCTTTTCATCTTGCTTTCGGCGTGCTGCGCCGTCAGGCTCGCAGTGTGAACATGCCGGGGAGACAGTGACATGAACAAATATATTGCGGAAGCGGTCGGAACCTTCGCGCTGGTTTTCATCGGCTGCGGCGCGGCCGTCATTGGCGGGATGGGCACGGGCGCAACAGCGATCGACCTGCTCGGCATCTCGGCTGCTTTTGGCCTTGCCATTGTCGCCATGGCTTACGGGATCGGCCCTGTCTCCGGCTGTCATGTCAATCCGGCTGTCAGCCTTGGGGTGTTCATGGCGGGCCGCATGAGCCTGTCCGACATGATCGGATACTGGGTCGCGCAGGTGGCCGGCGCGCTTCTCGGTGCCCTCGTGCTCGCCATCATCCTCTCTGGCAAGGCGCAAGGATGGGCGGGCGGCCTCGGCCAGAACGGCTGGGGCGAAGGCTATCTCGGCAACTACAGCATGGTGTCGGCCTTCATGTTCGAGGCGGTGGCGACCTTCCTGTTTCTGGTCTGCATCCTGGGCGTGACCCAGAAGGGCTCGCCCTCGCAGTTTGCCGGGCTGGCCATCGGCGGCACGCTCGTGGCCATCCACATCGTCGGCATCAACGTCACGGGTGTGTCCGTCAATCCGGCGCGCTCGATCGGGCCGGCGCTGGTGGGCATGGCCTCCAATGGCAAGGCCGTGGCCCAGCTTTGGCTGTTCATTGCCGCGCCCTTGCTGGGAGCGGCGGCGGCAAGCCTGCTGTTCAAGTCTGGCGTTCTGGCCGCTCGCGACTGAGTCCTCCGCACCGGGGCACTGTCAGAGTGCCGTCTGAACGGCCTGCCTTCGGGCCCTGGCGCGCCCGTTGCGGCTTGGAGATTGGCAGGAACAGCGATACAACTTGACACCCTTCAAGGTTGTAGGAATAATGTCCTTGACAGCGTCGCGCTGATCGGCTATCAATCCGGCACGCTCACGAATTGTGACTGAGAGCCGCCAGCGCCGAGACAGCGTGGGCGGCTTTCGGCGTTCTGGAGCATGGGACTCACGATGCGAACCGATCTGCTGGCCGATGGCAGGAACCGCGACCGGTCCCCGCCCGATGGCACAAGCAGGCCGTCCGCTGCGAGGGCCACCCTTGCTGCAGCCTTTCGTTCTCGTGGGGTGTCACAATGAATCATTGCGTTGAAATTGCAGTTGCCGGCCGGGCCTCTGATGGCGTGATGCCGCGCGCCAGCCGCGTCGATCTGGTCGAGCGCCTCTGGGCGGCGGCACAGGCGCAGGTTGGTGCCCATGAGGCACGCCTCAAGGGGCTCGGCCCCGGCGAGGCAGCCGGCGAGGCCCATGCCAAGGCTCTTGCCACGCTGGCCCGGACGATCAGGGAACTGATCGATCTGGACAGCGCGGCCATCGAGGTCGACCGCGCTCTGGAGGATCAGGACAATCCGCATGACCTCAACCCCGACTGCGCACTCAGCGATCTCGCCAGCCTCCGCGAGGAGCTTGCGCGCCGTCTGGAAGGGCTTGAGCCCGGACCGGAAGATGCGGCTTCTGGCAGGGCTGACCGCGGCTGAGCTCAGGCTCTGGCTCGGCGACTGGCAGTTCTGGGCGCGTGACGACCAATTGCCGCCCGCTGGTGACTGGACCACCTGGCTGATGATCGGGGGCAGGGGAGCGGGCAAGACCCGCGCCGGTGCCGAATGGCTGCGTCGGCTCGCGCTCGGCGATGGTCCGGCGCAGCCCGCGCTGGGCCGTCTGGCACTGGTCGGCGAGAGCTTTGCCGATGTGCGCGATGTCATGGTCGAGGGTGTGTCGGGGCTGCTCGGTGTGCACGGCAAGGCCGACCGCCCGCAATGGCAGCCCTCGAACCGCAGGCTGACCTGGCCCAACGGCGCGATCGCGCAGGTGTTTTCGGCCGAAGATCCGGAGAGCCTGCGCGGGCCACAGTTCGAGGCGGCCTGGTGCGACGAGATCGGCAAATGGCGCTATGCCCGTGAGACCTGGGACATGTTGCAGTTCGGGCTGAGGCTCGGCCACCAGCCGCGCTGCCTGGCCACCACGACGCCGCGGCCAACCCCGCTGCTGCGTGCCCTGCTGGCGGATCCGGACACGGCTGTCAGCCGGGCAAGGACACGCGACAATGCCTTCAATCTGGCCCCGGCCTTCCTCGCCGCCATGGCCCGCTCCTATGGCGGCACGCGGCTTGGCCGGCAGGAACTGGACGGCGAGATGATCGCCGAGCGCGCCGATGCGCTCTGGACCCGCGACATGCTGGAAGCGACCCGCACCCGGCAGGCGCCGCCTCTGGCCCGCATCTGCGTGGCCATCGACCCGCCGGCCTCGTCTGGTCGCCACGCCGATGCCTGCGGGCTGGTGGTGGCCGGCATCACCGGGGACGGGCTGGTGCATGTGCTTCGTGATGCCACGCTGGCCCGTGCGCGGCCCGCCGAGTGGGCCGCAGCCGCGGCTGCGCTCTATCAGCGCTTCGAGGCCGATGCCGTGGTGGTCGAGGTCAACCAGGGCGGCGAGATGGCCAGCGCCGTGCTGCGCGAGGTCGATGCGGCGCTGCCCGTCGTCGCCGTCCGCGCCACGCGCGGCAAGTATCTCAGGGCCGAGCCGGTGGCAGCCCTCTATGCCCAGGGCCGCGTGCGCCATGTCGGCGCGCTGCCGGAACTGGAGGACGAGATGTGCGATTTCGGCCCCGGCGGCCTCAGCTCGGGCCGCTCGCCCGACAGGCTCGACGCGCTGGTCTGGGCCATCACCCATCTCGCCCTCGGCACCCGCGCAAAGCCACGGGTGAGGGGGTTGTGAGCGGCCCGGTCCTGCACCGGACAGGCCAACTCTGACGCAGACGGAACTCGAAGCCAGAAGGACCCTCCCATGCTTGACCTTCTCTCCCGCTGGCGCGGCGCGCCGGCGCGCGTCGCCGTGCCTGAAACCAAACGGTCGCGCACCGCGCCTCTTGTGGCCTGGCACCATGCCGGCAAGGCGGTCTGGACCCCGCGCGACTATGCGGCGCTGGCCCGCGAGGGCTACCAGACCAATGCCATCGTGCATCGCTGCGTCCGGCTGGTCGCTGAAAGCGCGGCGCAGGTCGGGGTTTCGGTGCGCATCGGCGGGCGCGAGATCACCGACCATCCGCTGAATGCGCTGCTCAGGCGGCCCAATCCACGGCAGGCGCAGGGTGCGTTCCTCGAGGTGCTGTTCGGCCACCTGCTGGTTGCCGGCAATGCCTATGTCGAGGCGGTGACGCTGGACGGCACGGTGCGCGAGTTGCACGCTCTCCGGCCCGACCGGATGCGCGTGGTGCCCGGCGCGGATGGCTGGGCCGAGGCCTATGACTACACCGTGGCCGGCACCAGCGTGCGCTTCCGCCAGGACGATGATCTCCTGCCGCCGGTGCTGCACCTGTCGCTGTTCCACCCGCTCGATGACCATTACGGCCTGCCGCCGATGGAGGCTGCGGCGCGGGCGCTGGACATCCACAACGCCGCCGGCGCCTGGAACAAGGCCCTGCTCGACAATGCCGCCAGACCTTCCGGCGCGCTGGTCTATTCCGGCCCCGATGGCGCGAGCATGACGGACAGCCAGTTCGAGCGCCTCAAGGCCGAACTGGAGGAAAGTTTCCAGGGCTCGCGCAATGCCGGCCGGCCACTTCTGCTGGAAGGCGGGCTCGACTGGAAGGCCCTGTCGCTGAGCCCCAAGGACATGGACTTCATCGAGGCCAAGGCCGCCGCCGCCCGCGAGATCGCGCTGGCCTTCGGGGTGCCGCCGCTGCTGCTCGGCCTGCCGGGGGATTCGACCCATGCCAACTATGCCGAGGCCAACCGCGCGCTCTGGCGTCAGACGGTGATCCCGCTGGTCAGGCGCACGCTCGGCTCGCTGGCCGGCTGGCTGGAAGCGGCCTACGGCACCGACCTCGCCATCGAGCCGGATCTCGATGCGATCGAGGAACTGGCCGAGGACCGCCAGATGCTGTGGAGCCGCGTGCTCGCCGCCGGCGACCTGCTCACCGACGCAGAAAAACGCGAGGCGCTTGGCTATCCCGCCGAGCGCCCTTCCAGCCCTGGGGAATGACCGATGGACAGGATCGTGCAGCACTTCGTCGAGCACGGTGACCTTGGCCACATTGCCCTTCTGCTCTGGGCCGGCGGGGCATCGCTCCTGCTCTCCCGCATGCTGAAGGAGCTTGGCGAGGCCAACCGCCGCTTCGATGCCTTCGTTCGCGAACTGACGCTGTTCAACCAGCGCCACGTTCACCACCATCACAAGGGAGATGCGACATGATCCGCCAACGCCCGCCATCAGGCGGGCTTTTTCGTCTTCAGGGTCCGGGGCCCGGACCGGACGCCCAGCCCGAGGCCCGCGCCGAAGCCCGCGATGCCATCCGCCATTTCGTGCGGGTTCTGGAGCGGCTTGACCGCGACGCCAATGGTCCTTCGCCGCCCGCCAGCGGGCCGCGCAAGCCCGCCCGCAGCCGCACCCCGAAGGGAAGGCCGCAATGAGCCCGCTGTCCCCACCCGGGGCGGGCATGCAGCGGCGGCTCGAGGCCAAGCTCGGGCCGGATGCCTTGCTCAGCATCGAGACCGGTGGCCAGTTCGAAGGCTATGCCAGCCTGTTCGACCTGCCGGACCTCGGCAAGGACGTGGTCGCGCCGGGGGCGTTCGCAGGCTCGCTGGCACGGCGCGGCCCGCGCGGCATCCGGCTGCTCTGGCAGCATGATCCGTCCGAGCCGATCGGCCAGTGGCTGCTGCTGCGCGAGGACAGGCGTGGCCTGTTCGTGCGCGGCCAGCTCTCGCTCGCCGTGGCGCGGGCCCGCGAAACCCTGGCGCTGATGCGCGATGGCGCGATCGACGGCCTGTCCATCGGCTTTCGCACCGTGCGCGCCCGCACCGACCCGCGCACCGGCTATCGCCGGCTGTCGGAGATCGACCTGTGGGAGATCTCGATCGTCACTTTCCCTCTGCTGCCGCAGGCCCGTGTCTTGGCGGTCAAGGCCAGCGCTGCCGCCCGCCTCGCGAACCCAGCCTAGCCCCACCCACGCCCACCCCGCCCCACCAAAGGAACAAACCCCATGGAACACATCTCCGAGACCTTTCCCGGCCAGATTGGCGGCACCCGTGCCTTCGCCGCGCCGGAGGCAAAGGCGCACCTTCCCGACGCCGCCGATGCCTACCGCGAGCTGCGCAGCA
>JAIYDY010000107.1 GCA_027487245.1 Hyphomicrobiales bacterium | reverse complement strand
GGCCCGCTTCGGGATGAAGTAATACATGATGGCCAAGAAGCCGGCGGTCAGGAAGAAGCCCACCGCATTGTGGCCATACCACCACTGGAACATCGCATCCTGCACGCCCGACCAGACGATGTAGCTCTTGGGCGAGAAGATCGAGACCGGAATGGTCGCGTTGTTGCCCAGATGCAGCACGGCGATGGTGACGATGAAGCCGAGGTAGAACCAGTTGGCCACATAGATATGCGGCTCCTTGCGCTTCCAGAGAGTGGCCAGGAAGACGAGCAGGTAGACCACCCAGACCACGGTCAGCCACAGGTCGGCATACCATTCCGGCTCGGCGTATTCCTTGCCCTGCGTGATGCCGAGCAGATAGCCGGTGCCGGCGATGACGATGAACAGGTTGTAGCCGAGGATCACGAACCACGGCGAGATGTCGCCGGCCAGGCGCGCACGGGAGGTCTTCTGGACGACATAGAACGATGTGGCCAGAAGAACGTTGCCGCCAAAGGCGAAGATCACTGCCGAGGTGTGCAGCGGGCGCAGCCGCCCGAAGCTGATCCAGGGAAGTTCGAAGTTGAACACCGGGAAAGCCAGTTGCAGCGCGATGACAAGGCCGACCGTGAAACCGGCAATGCCCCAGAACATCGCCGCGATGGTGGCAAACTTGACCGGGCCCATGTTATAGTTGGGCTTTCCGTCGATTTCCTGAGGGATTGCGACCGGCCCGCGGCTGGTGGCGTTGTCGAAGACCTTGAAGCAGGCCCAGCCACTGGCGATGGCAAAGACCAGCGCATGGAAGGCATAGGCAGGATACTCGGTCTTGCCGGCGATGATCAGGGTGAGCAGGGCGAGCGCGCCAAACGCGATGCCGGCCCCCAAATCGGTGCTCTTCAGTTGTCGTGCGGGAAGTGTGGCTGCCATCTGCCCCTCATGCGTGTTCACAGCCACCGGTTCGGAACGGAAAGATGGCCTGTCTTCCGTAGCCTTGTCGGCTGCGGGCGGTCCGTGTGTTGATCCAGGTCAAGCCTGGCGCCATTTCAGGCCCTTGAATCTTGATACATGGTCGTATCCGGCACCCACATGCTGAGCGCTCGCCGGGGCCAGCTACGTGACAAACCGGTGTTGCAGGCTCCCCCGGAACTGCGCATGATGCTGGCAATTCAATCGTTTCATCAGAACTTTCAAAGGTTTGAGATGCACCGTCCCATCGAGGTCGTCAGAAGCAACGAGGAGCGGTTCTCCAAGATCGTGGCCATGTCGGCGGACGCGATCATCTGCATCGATTCAAGCCAGATCATCACGTTGTTCAACGAAGGTGCGGAGCGCACCTTCGGTTACGAGGCGACGGAGGTGCTCGGCCGCCGGCTCGACCTGCTGATTCCCGTGCGCTTTCGCGCCAGCCATGGCGGTCATGTCGGCGGATTTGCCCGCAGCGGCCCTACGTCGCGCCATATGGCCGACCGGCAGGCGGTGTTCGCGCTGCGCAAGAATGGCGAGGAGTTCCCGGCCGATGCCAGCATCAGCAAGATCATGGTCGGCGAGGAAGCCGTCTACACGGTCGTGCTGCGTGATGTCAGCGACCGGGTCCAGCGCGAGAACGAGCGGCAGCTCGAAGCCCAGCGCCTGCGCCTTGCCATGGATGCGGGCCGGCTCGGAGCCTTCGAGCATGATCAGCGGACCGACACCGTGCGCCTGCTTGGCCATGCCGCCGCGATCCTAGGCCTTCAGGCGACCCAGATCGATGTCGACATATGGTTCGAACTCATCCATCCCGACGATGCCGGCCGCGTGGCCGACAGCATACGCCATGCCGCCTCGGGCCAGCATCAGGTCGAGATCGAGTACCGCATCAGGCGGAGCGACGGTGCGCGGCGCTGGGTCAGGGCCATCGCCTCGCGCGGCGGCCAGAGCGGGCCGTGGCCGAACCTGTTTGGAACGATCCAGGACATCACCGAGCAGAAGGCGCTCCAGCAACTGCTCGAAGAGCGTGTGGCGGAGCGGACCGCAGCGCTGGAGGCGGAAATCGTGCAGCGGGAACAGGCCCAGGGCACGCTGCTCAGGGTGCAGCGAATGGAGGCCTATGGCCAACTGACCGGCGGCATCGCGCACGACTTCAACAACCTGCTGACGGTGATCGGCGGCAATCTGGAACTGGTCGCGGAAAACGTTGCCGACCCGCGGCTGGCTCGCATGCTGAAGCGTGCCACCGACGCCGTCGATATGGGCTCGCGCCTGACGCGGCGCCTCCTGAGTTTCGCCCGGCGCAGCCGGCTTGAGCCCGAAGTGCTCAATCTCAACGAACAGGTGGTCGGTGTGATCGACCTGCTGCGCCGGACCATTGGCGAAAGCATCGCGATCTCGTCGGATCTCGCCCCCGATCTGGGGCAGGTCCGGGCCGATGCCAGCGAGATCGAGAATGCGATCCTCAATCTGGCGATCAACGCGCGCGATGCGATGCCCGGCGGCGGGCAACTGGTGATCGAGACCGCCAATGTGCTGATCGACGCTGGTTTCCGCGCCGCGATGCAGATCGATGCCATCGCGCCCGGGCCCTATGTCCGGCTCTCTGTGTCCGACACCGGCACGGGCATGCCGCCGGAGGTGCTGTCACGGGCCTTCGAGCCGTTCTTCACCACCAAGGAGCCGGGACGCGGCACTGGGCTTGGTCTTGCCAGCATCTACGGCTTCGCGCGCCAGTCCAACGGTGGGGCGACCATCGACAGCGAAGTTGGCCGTGGCACGACGTTCCACCTGTATCTGCCGCAGGTCGGACCCGGCGAGGCCGCAGTGGCGCGGCAGGTCGATTCAGGGCAGATGCAGGCGCTGCCTGGAGCATGTGTCCTGGTTGTCGAGGACAATCCGGATGTGCGGGACGTGGCGATCGCGCGGTTGCAACGGCTCGGCTATGCCGTGCTGGCCTGTGACAGCGGCCCCGCCGCCATCGCGCTGCTGCAGGGCAACGAACGGATCGATCTGGTGTTCAGCGACATCATGATGGCGGGCGGCATGTCCGGCCATGACGTTGCGCGCTGGGTCACCGAACATTTGCCGGGCCTGCCAGTGCTGCTTACATCGGGCTTTGCGGACAGGGTGGCGGACGCTCTGGCGGCGGACACTCCACCCCACAAGGTGTTGCGCAAGCCCTATTCCACTGCGGAACTGGCCCGAGCCCTATCCGACCTGGTGCCGTGATGCGGGGCAAGCCGCCTGACGCGGGGCGGGCGGGTGTATTCGCCCGTCAGGCTGGCTCGACCGGGCATGACAACATGTAACCGACGCCGCGCACGGTCTTGACGAGGCGCGGCGTAGCTGGGTCCGGCTCGATCTTGCGCCTGAGCCTCGAGATCATTGCATCGATGGAGCGGTCGAAAGGGGTCCAGTCATGGCCCTTGAGCACATCCATGATCGTGTCGCGCGAGAGCACGCGCTGTGGCCTGAGCACCAGGGCCTCCAGCAGGTTGAACTCAGCCGTGGTCAGGTCCAGCGGCACCTTGTCCGGCCCGGTCAGCTCGCGGCTGGCCAGGTCGAGCGTCCAGCCGGCGAACCTCACCCGGCTGCTGGCTCCGGATAGGGTCATGGCCTGCGGCGCGGAGGCCTTTGCAGGGGCTTCGGCAACGCGCCCTGACGGGGATGACGCCATCGCCTGCACCGGATGCTGCCGCCTCAGGACTGCGCGGATGCGGGCCACCACCTCGCGCGGGTGAAAGGGCTTGGTGATATAGTCGTCCGCCCCCAATTCAAGCCCGACGACCTTGTCGATGGTATCGCCCTTGCCGCTGATCATGACGATGGGCACGTCGTGGCTGGCCCTGATCTGCCGTGCCAGCGTCAGGCCGTTCTCGCCACCGAGCATCAGGTCCAGTGTGACCAGATCGATGCCGTCTGCTGCCAGCACGGCGGCCATGGCGCGGCTGTCGGCGGCCTCGGACACGCGGAATCCGTCCAGTTCGAGACAATCGCGCAGGAGCTCGCGCACGGCCTCATCATCATCGACCACAAGGATATGGGGTGATTCCGGCATCAGCCTTCAGACTTCGACGACGCAGCTTGGCGATGGTTGCGACAGCACGCGATCACGATCAAGCGGCCGAACGGACGAAGGCTGTTACACACTGTCACACGACCGCACACAATGTTGATCCTCCGTCGCATCCCGGTGGGTTGAACCGCTTAATTTGATCCTCGTCAACCCGACGCACACAAGACGAGGAGACGGCACGATGATCAACATTGCTGCACACAGCTTTCACGATGCCACTGCCATCAAGCTGCCACAGCCTGCCATGGCGATCGCACCGATGATGGCAGCCAAGGGTCTGCACTCCTCCGCCATCCGCAAGGTGGCCTGCAATGAGACCTTGTGGTGCGAGGGCGACGAACGGTCCCACATTTTCGTGGTGCGCACCGGCGCGGTCTGCCTGTCGCGGACCTTGCCCAATGGCCGGCGCATCGTGCTCGATTTCGCCTATCCGGGCGACATCATCGGCCTTGGGGCCGACACCCAGCCCTGCGATGCCCACACGGTGCAACTGACACGGCTCGAAGCCATTCCGGTGGCCGCTTTCAAGCGCGCCGTGGCCGAAGATCCGGAGTTCGGGCGGCAGGCCTCAATCCAGGTCGCCAATGCGCTGAGCGCGGCCTACCAGCATGTGGTGGTCATTTCCAAGCTGTCGGCCAACGAGCGGCTTGCCAGCTTCCTGATGGCGCTGTCGCGCCGCAACGAGGCCCACGGCCTCAGCCCGATGAGCATCCTGCTGCCGATGAAGCGGCTCGACATCGCCGATTTCCTCGGCCTGACGATCGAGACGGTGAGCCGCACCTTCACGCGATTTCGTGAGGCCGGGTTGATTGCGATGGATCAACACAACGTCGTGGTTTTCCGCGATCTTGCCAAGCTCAGGGCATTGGCTGCGGGCGAAGGCGAACATGATTGAAGCCGTATGCGAGACCGGCGCCAAAGGCACCGTATCCCGAATCCGACAACGGGCGGATGAAGCGATGGACGACGCCAAGCAGTTGTTCAGGATCGTGATCGGAGCCTTCAAGGGGGCCGATCTGGCTGCATCGGCCACACGTGACCTGCACGACGAAGGTCTGGCAGATACGCAGGTCTGCGTGATCGGTGCCGCTGCTGCGGTCCTGCCAGGTGATCCTGCGCGCTGCACGGAGCAGCGCCGGTTTGCCGGACAGATGGTCGAGGTCACGGCCCCGGAGTTGTTCGACCGGGTCTGGCATGAAGCCACCCAGGCTCCATCCAGCGACGCTGGCAAGACACTGGCGCCCTGGATGACGCCGGGCCAGTCGAAGGCGATTATCGACAGCCTTCGGAGCGGCGCGCTGGTGCTGCTGGTCAGTGCCTCCACCGCCACCGAGCAGGTCCGCGCCTCGCGAATCCAGCTCAACCATCACCCGTCGATGGTGCAGGCCTACAGCTTCATGGCCTGAGGCGGCCTTTGGCCTCGCATGCGCTCAGGCCTGCGAAGGCATGCCGGGTTCCGGGAAGGTCCAGGGCTGGCTCGTGGCCCGGTTCGCCCGATAGTCCGCGATCTCGGCGGTGTGGCGCAATGTCAGGTCGATATCATCCCAGCCGTTGAGCAGTTGCAGCCGGCGCACGGGATCGATCATGAAAGAGAAGCGCTGTCCGTGGTTCTCGGCGGTGTTCGTCCCGGCCACCGTGACGGAAAGAGCTTCCAGATCAACCGTGAGGTTGCCACCATCGGCGAGAAGCCCGAGCAGTGTCTCGGCATCGGCTTCGCTGACCTGTGCTGGCAGCAGCCCGTTCTTCACCGCATTCGAGGCGAAGATGTCGCCGAAGGACGGGGCGATGACGCAGGCAATGCCATAGTCCCACAGCGCGTAGACTGCCGCCTCGCGCGAGGAGCCGGTGCCGAAATTGCGCCGCGCGATCAGGATGCGGGCACCGGCATGCCGGGCATCATCGAGCGGGATCGTCGCACGGGGCCGGCCCTCCTCGTCGAAGCGCAGGTCGTGCAGCAGGAAACCGCCATAGCCCTGCGCGCGTGACCGTTTCATGAAGCGCGCCGGGATCAACTGGTCGGTGTCGACATTGGCGAGGCCCAGCGGGCAGGCGGGCGCAGTCAGCGTGGTGAACGATTGCACGGCTCAGCCCTCCAGCGATGGCAAGTCGCGCACGTCGCTCAACCTGCCAGTGACGGCGGCTGCCGCGACCATGGCCGGAGACATCAGGTGCGTGCGCGCACCCAGCCCCTGACGCCCCCGGAAGTTGCGGTTGGTGGTCGAGGCACAGCGCTCGCCGGAGGCGACCAGATCGCCGTTCATGCCGACACACATCGAGCAGCCTGAGTCAGCCCATGTCAGCCCGGCAGCGATGAAGATGCTGTCGAGACCCTCCGCCTCGGCCTGCCGCTTGACCAGGCTGGAGCCGGGCGAAACGAGGCCCGGCACAAGGGCTTTCCGCCCGCGCAGGACCGAGGCTGCCGAGCGCAGGTCCTCAAGGCGGGCATTCGTGCACGAGCCGATGAAGATGCGGTCGATCGCGACCTCTTCGAGCGGCATGCCCGGAGCCAGCCCCATGTAATCGAGCGCCCCGGCAACATAGGCCTCGCGCGCCGCATCGCCGGATGCAGCCGCCGGATCTGGCACGCGGCCCGTGATCGGCAGGGCATCCTCGGGGCTGGTGCCCCATGTCACGGTGGGCGCGACCGCGTTGCCATCGATGCCGATGTCACGGTCAAATTCTGCATCCGGGTCGCCGGCCAGTGCCAGCCAGCGGGCACGGGCCTCGGCAAGGGCCGCGCCGGAAGGAGCGTGCGGCCGTCCGGCGAGCCAGGCGAAGGTGGTCTCGTCCGGTGCCACCATCGCACAGCGCGCGCCAGCTTCGATCGACATGTTGCACAAGGTCAGGCGGCCTTCCATCGACAGGGCCGAGATGGCCGTGCCGCCATATTCGAGCGCATGGCCCTGCGCGCCATTGGTGCCGATGCTGGCGATGACATGCAGCGCAAGATCCTTGGCGCTGACATGGGGCCCAAGGCGGCCCGACACCGTGATGCGCATGCGTTTGGGCTTCCGCTGCCACAATGTCTGCGTCATCAGCACATGCGCCACCTCGGATGCACCAATGCCGAAGGCATAGGCCCCGAAAGCCCCGTGCGTCGAGGTGTGGCTGTCGCCGCAGACGATCAGCAGGCCAGGCAGTGTCAGTCCCTGTTCGGGGCCGACGACATGCACGATGCCCTGGGCTGGGTCGTCCAGCCCAAACAGCCGGAAGTCATGACGGGCGGCATTGGCCGACAGCCGCTCGACCATGCCGGCCACTTCGGGATCGGCGATCATGGGTCGGCCACGCGTCGGTACATAGTGGTCGGCGACGCCGAAGGTGAGGCCGGGTTCGGCGACAGCAGCACCGCGCTCGTCGAGCTTGCGGAAGGCGTGGTGCGAACCCTCATGCACGAAGTGCCGGTCGACCCAGAGCAGGGTCTCGCCATCCTCGCGCACGGTGATGACATGCTCGTCCCAGAGCTTGTCGAAGAGGGTGCGGGGCGCTGCGCTCATGCCGCCCCCACCTCTGCGAGCATCTCGGCGATGGTGGCGATGCGGCCCACCGGCCGCAAGGCATTGATCGCGGTTTCATGGACGGCAGGCGAGAAAGCCGCGCAGCCATCTTCCAGCACGATGGTCTCGATCTCGCGCACATGGGCGTCGCGCACCGTCGAGGCAACGCCGCCATTGGTGACGATGCCGCAGGCCAGCAGGCGGGTGATGCCGAGTTTGCGCACAAGCCACTCGAGTCGCGTCATGTAAAAGGCTGAATACGCGACCTTTTCCACGGCAGCATCGACCGGCTGGAGTTCATCGACAGTGGCATTGCCCCATGAGCCGGGCGCGAAATCGCCCTTGCGCAGGAAAGGCCGCAATTCCTTGAGGTGTGGCGCGATCAGCGGTTCGCCCGCCCGACCGGGCACAAGCGTGAACTGCGTGGCGAGAACGAGGCCGCCCCGCGCCCGCAAGACGTCGGCGAGCGGCCTGATGCGCGCAGCCAGCGCCGCGATCTCCGGGGCCGACTGGCCGCCGCGTGCGTAGGCCCCATCCGGATGGATGAAGTCGTTCTGCAGGTCGCAGATCAGGAGGGCCGTGCTGGCGAGGCTCACAGCGGGGTTGCTCATCAGTTCCGCTCCACAATCAGGTTGCCGAATGCGTCGACACGGGCGCCCAGGCCGGGGTCGATCACGGTGGTGGCATCGGGCTGTTCGAGAATGGCGGGGCCTTCGATCTCTGCGCCGACGGGCAAGGCCAGACGGTCCCAGATCGAGGCCTCGTGCCAGCCGCCATCGAACCAGACCTTGCGGCTGCCCCGCAGTGCCGCCTCGCGCGTTGAGTCCGCCGAAGGGGCCAACGCCTTGAGATCAAAGGACGGACGCCTGCCGATGGCTGCCGTGCGCAGGTTGACGATGCGGACGGGAATGCCGGGCAACAGGCGCGAGAACGCCGCTGCGTAGGCCCGCTCGAAGGCCTCGCGGATGATGGCTGGCGAGATGCCTGTGCTGGCTGTGCCAGCGAGGGTCACCGGCAGTGGCACCGCCACTGTGTGGGTCTGGCCCTGATAATGCATGTCGAGTTCGTAGGTGATGTCGATCCGCTCCATGCTGAGCCCGGAGGCGGCCACCACGGCGTGGGCCTGCTGCCCTGCCTCGATCATGCGGGCATCGAGCGCCCCTGCATCCACATTGTCGAGCATCAGGTTCACGGTCATGACCTGATCGTGGCGGATATCCGCCATGATGCAGCCCAGCGCCGAAGTGATGCCCGGATAGCGCGGCACGAGGGCGGATCTGAGACCGACATCGCGGATCAGTGCACCGACATGCAAGGCACCTCCGCCGCCGAACGGCACGGCGGTGAAGCGCGACGGATCATGGCCGCGCTCGATCGAGACCAGCCGGATCGCACCGGCCATGCGGGCGTTGGCAACACGGATGACGGCTTCCGCCGCAGCCTCCGCGCCGAGTCCCAGCGGCTCGCCGATGCTTTTGAGGATGGCGGCGCGCGCCGCCTCGACATCGAGCCGGGCGAGCTTGCCGCCAATCGGCTTGTCGGCATTGATCCGCCCCAGCACGATATTGGCGTCGGTGAGGGTGGGGCGGGTGTTGCCCTGGCCGTAGGCAACAGGCCCCGGCCGCGAGCCGGCGCTCTCCGGCCCGACCCCCAGCATGCCACCGGCATCGACATGGGCGATGGAGCCGCCGCCAGCGCCGATCGTGGTGATCTCGATCATCGGTGTGCGGACAACCATGCCGAAATCGATGGTGGTCTGGGCCGCGAGCGAGGCCTCGCCGCCGGCCACCAGCGAGACGTCGAACGAGGTGCCGCCAAGATCGGCCGTGACGATGTCAGGATAGCCGGCGGCTCCCGCAATGGCCGCAGCTGCAATCACGCCGGCAGCCGGCCCTGACAGGGCGGTCCGGACTGGGAATTTGCGCGCCGTCGCCGTCGACATCACCCCGCCATTGGACTGGACGATATGGAACGATCCGGCAAAGGCCTCCGCCTCAAGGCCGGCCTCCAGCCTTGTCAGGTAGCTGGCGACCACCGGCTGGAGATAGGCATTCAGGGCGGTGGTCGAGGTGCGCTCGAACTCGCGGATTTCCGGGAGGATCTGGGCCGAGTGCGCCACATGGGGATTGGGCCAGACCGCCCGTGCCGCCTCATAGGCGGCGCGCTCGTTGGCGGGGTTGGCGTAGGCGTTGATGAAGACGATGGCGAGGGCTTCCGCGCCGGCGTCCAGCAGCCTGCGGCACGCTGCCTCGACCGCCGCGAGATCGACGGCGGTGCGGATGGTGCCATCGGCAAGCGTGCGCTCGGGCACTTCAAGGCGCATTTCGCGGCTGGCGATGGGTGTGAAGTCGCCCCACAGGCCCCATGTGTGCGGGCGGTCGCGTCGGCGCATTTCCAGCGCGTCGCGGAAGCCGGGTGTGGTGATGAGGCCGATCCTGGCGCCCTTGCGTTCGAGCAGGGCGTTGGTTCCGACCGTGGTGCCGTGGATGATGGCCCCGAGCCCGGCGATCGGCCCTAGCCGCTTCAGCCCCTCGATGAAGCCGACGGCCTCGTCGCCGCGGTTGGAAGGGGCCTTGGCCGTCCGGAAGCTGCGGGTGGCTTCGTCGAAGAAGGCAAGATCGGTGAAGGTGCCGCCGACATCGACGCCGACAAGGGTACGATGCGGGCTCATATTGCGCTGACCTTGGTGATGTTTGCTGCCGCGCCGGGCGAGACCAGTTCCTGCCGGACGTCACGGGCGATGGCGTCTGGCGAGCGCTTGGTGGGATCGCCCCAGCCGCCGCCACCGGGCGTTTCCAGCCTCAGGCGCTGGCCCTGCTTCAGCCGCAGACCGGTGATTTTCGATGCCATTGGCGCGGTGCGCGGCCCTTCATCGCTGTCCCAGGTGAAGGTGTTGAGCGCCGCAGGGCCGCCGCCACCGACGCCGAAGGGCGCATAGCGGCCGCGCTCGCCCAGCAGCGAGATGTCGGCACCGCCCGGTGAAAGGATCTCGATCTCGTAGACTGCTCCGAACCCGCCGCGATGCTCGCCGGCCCCGGCGCTGTCGGGCCGCAAGGCCCACTGCGTGAACATCACCGGATAGGACGCTTCGAGGATCTCGGCTGGCGGAATGGTGGCCGTGGAGATCGGGTTGTTGGCATGGTTGAGGCCATCCGAGAGCGGATTGCCGCCAAGCCCCCCGCCGAAGAACGAGAACATCACCCAGCGTTCGCCACCGGGCCTGTGGCCGGCGATGGACAGCGCGTTGATCGTGCCGAAGGGCGCTGCGGTGGCGCGGGCCGGGTCCGCCTTGGCCAGCGCGCCGAAGACCACGCCGATCATGCGCAGGATGGTCTCGGTGTAGCCGGCGACCGGACGGGGCGCACTGACACCAAGGAAGGTTGTCTCGGGAATGTCGAAGCTGATCGGGTTGAGGCAGCCGGCATTGGCGGGCACGGCGGTGAAGACGTGCTTCAGTGCGACATAGCAGCAGGCGACAGCTGTGGACCGGGCGATGTTGACCGGCCCCCGGCAGGGCGGCGACGAGCGCGAGAAATCCAGTGTCATCGTGTCGCCCGCGATGGTCAGGTCGAGCGCGATGGTCAGCCGTTCATCAACGATGCCGTCATTGTCGAGATAGTCCTCGAAGCTGTAGCGGCCATCGGGCAAGGCGGCGATGTTCTGGCGCATCAGCGCGTCGGCGCGGGCGGAGGCTGCGTCGAGGGCCGCCGTGACAACGTCGTCGCCATACTCGTCGATCAGGGCATGAAAGCGCTTCTCGCCGAGGTCGAGCGCGTTGAGCTGGCCATTGAGGTCGCCCCAGTTGGAGCGCGGCAGGCGGGTGTTGGCCTGCAGGATATCGACGATGTCCTGCTGCAGCACACCGGCTCTGAACAGCTTGACCGGCGGGATCAGCACGCCTTCCTGGAAGCATTCTGTGGCCTGAGGATTGTAACCGCCCGGCACGTTGCCGCCGATGTCCAGCCAATGCCCGACCGAAGCGAGCCAGGCGAAGATGCGGCCTTGCCGGATGAGGGGCCGCACCAGCCGGAAGTCATTGAGGTGGGTGCCGCCGGCATACGGGTCATTGAAGATGAAGGTGTCGCCGGGCTCGATGCCTGCCCCCTCGGCCACTTTGTCGATCACCGCCTTGACCGCAAAGGCCATGGCTCCGACGAAAATCGGCAGGCCCTTGGCGCCCTGCACCAGCGTCGCGCCGGTGGTGGCATGATAAAGCCCGTGGCAGGCATCGCGCGCCTCTGCGATGATCGGGTTGAAGGCCGAGCGATAGAGCGTGGCGTCCATCTCGTCGGCAACCTGTTCGAGGCGGCCAGCGAGGATCGCGAAGGTGACGGGGTCGAGCGCGCTCATTGGCCTTCGCCTTCATAGGATTTGCCGAGCGCCAGCATCTCGCCGGTGCCAATGACCTCGTTGAGGCTGCCAAAGTCGAACATCTGGTTGCGGAAGGCCGCGCTGGTGCCGTCTCGCACCAGTGTCGCGTAGAACGCCTGCGCCGTGCGGGCGATGGCGCGGACGATGCCGCCGGGAAAGATCACCAGCGAGAAGCCGATGGCCTGCAATTCGGCGGTGGAGAGGATCGGCGTCTTGCCGCCCTCGACCATGTTCGCCATCAGCGGCAGGCGCTTGCCCAACGCGGCCACAACCTTGCCCAGTTCCTCCGCCGAGCCGGGGGCCTCGACGAACAGCACGTCCGCGCCAGCTTCGGCATAAAGAGCTGCCCGCTCGATTGCGGCACTGAAACCTTCGACCGCGATGGCATCCGTGCGCGCAATGATGAGCGTGTCGGGGCTCTGGCGCGCGTCGACCGCTGCGCGCACCTTGCCCGCCATTTCGGACGAGCTGACAAGCCGCTTCTCGGCAAGGTGGCCGCAGCGCTTGGGGTAGCTCTGGTCCTCGATCTGCAAGGCGTTGGCGCCGGCCCGTTCGAACAGGCGCACGGTGCGCTGCATGTTGAGGGCATTGCCGTAGCCATTGTCGGCATCGACGATCAGCGGCGTCGCCACGCGGTCACGGATCAGCGTGATGGTCTCGGCGACCTCGCTCATCGTCACGAGGCCAATGTCCGGCCGCCCGAGGCGCGTGTAGGCGAGGGCGGCACCGGACAGATACAACGTCTCAGCGCCTGCATCTGTGGCAAGGGCTGCGGTCAGCGGGTCATAGATGCCCGGTGCCAGCACGATGGGCGTTTGGGCGAGGCGAGATTTGAGGCTCATGACATCTCAGTGAGCTGGAGGATGTTGGCAAGGGAGGGCGCTGAATCGAGATCGAGGACCGCGTCCAGAAGCTGGAGGGCGCGGGCGTGGCCGACAACCGGCGTGCTGCATTCCATGAACTTCTCATGCACTTCTGCGGCAGCGTAGGGGTCTTCGGTGTCACCCTTGTTAGTCAATGCTTCGGCTTCGAACATGCGACCATCGGTCAGCACAAGCCGTACGCGGGCGGGGCGTAGAGCGGGCAATTGCGCCGTCAGCGAAACATCCTCGTTGATGCTGATCCGGGTGGCAAGTTCGCGCGTCATGGCATCTTTGCGAGCCGGTTCGCGGAAGGCGTCGAGCGTCGCCCCACCATTGACGATGTAGGTCGCCAGCGAAAACGGCATCGAGAACTTCGCCGCCAGCATGTTGGCCGGCGCCGGGTGGTCGAGCTGGGCTGCCCAGACATACGTGTCGACGTTGATCGAGGCCACATTGGCCGGATCAAGCCTGCCACCCGCCTGTGCGATGATCCTGCCAAGGGCGTCGAGTGCGCCGTGGTTGTAGCGGCATGCGGCATGCCGCTTGAAATAGTTGCGCGCGATCTCCCAGCGGGTGCCGAGTTCCGCAACCATCTCGCCGGGTCGCCAGTCGTCTGCGGCAATTCCGCCATAGACCGAGCCGACGCCGTCCACTTCACCGGTGAAACCGCTGCTGACCAGATCCCACGCCATCAAGCCAATCATGTTGGAGAAACCGGCATAGGTGTTGCGGACAGTTGCCCCTTCCAGCATCGTGCGGCGGCTGGTCGTCAGCCCCAGCGAAGAGGCGACGTTGACCACCTCCGTGATCTCGGCGGCAGAGGCCTTGTTCAGCTTGGCGACGGCCAGGGCCGCGCCGACGACACCCCACGTGCCGTGGGGATGCATGGTGACGTGCAGCTTTGAAGCGATGCCGATGCGTGCGCCAATCTCATAGCCGAGAGCGGTCGCCAGAATGGCATCCTTGCCGCTGAACTTGCGATTGCGGGCAGCTGCCAGCACAGCGGGTACGACATGGATGCCGGGATGGCCGCGCGCATACTGGTTGCCTTCGTCGATCTCCAGCATCGTGCCGGCGGTGCCATCCATGAAGGCGTGCAACAACGGCGAACCTGCGCGCCGCGCCTTGGCTGTTCTGGCAAGTCTGGCCGTTGCCGCCGCAACTTCCGGCTCTGCGCGACCTGCAATGATCGCGCCGAGGCAATCGAGGATCACCAGTCGCGAGCGCGCCATAACCTCCTCGGGCAAGTCCTCGAAGCGGGCCTTTCGGGCAAAGCCGGCCCATTGCTTCAGCCATGCCGGGCGCTTGCCCGTGACGAGGATGGAGGCAGGCACGACGCCAGGGGTCACGATTGCCATCAGTTCACATCCCCAGATAGGTGGTCATCAGGCGCGAATCGCGGCTGAGGTCATCGGCGTTGCCCGCCATCACGACCGCGCCGTTTTCCAGCACATAGGCACGCGCCGCGAGTTCGAGCGACTGCACAACGTTCTGTTCCACCAGCATGACGGCAAGCCCTTCTGCCGCGATGCGTGCGATCAGCGCAAACATTTCCTCGACCAGCAGGGGCGATAGGCCCAGCGAAGGCTCGTCCATGATGATCAGGCGCGGCTCGGCCATCAGGCCGCGGCCGATGGCCAGCATCTGCTGCTCGCCGCCCGACAAGGTGCCGGCATACTGGGCCGACCGTTCCTTCAGGCGCGGGAAGATGCCGAAGACCTTCTCCAGATTGCGGCCGCGGTTGGCGCGGGCGCGGCGATAGGAGCCGAGTTCAAGGTTCTCGAACACGCTCATGTTGGGGAAGATCTTGCGGCCTTCGGGCACATGGATCAGCCCGGCGGCCATGATATCCGGCGCGGAACGTCCGAGCAGCGACTGGCCATCGAAACGGATGTCGCCGCTGCTGGCGCGGATCAGGCCCGAGACGGCGCGGTTCAGCGTGGTCTTGCCGACGCCATTGGCCCCGAGGACCGCCACGATCTCCCCGGCACCGACCGAGAGCGAGACCCCGCGCAGGATCGGCACCCCGCCATAGCCTGCGACCAGATTGCTGATCTCAAGCATGGGGCGCTCCCGGATGGTCGCCGCGTGATTCAGCTTGCCGGATGTCCTGCGCCTGCATCCTCGCCGCGGCGCCATGGCCGAGATAGGCCTCGATCACGGCGGGATCGCGCGAGACCGTGCCGGGCGGGCCTGCGGCGATGATCCGGCCCTGTGCCAGCACATGGACCGTGTCGCACAGGCTCATCACGGCCTGCATGACATGCTCGACGATGAGGATGGTCACGCCACTGCTGCGGATCGCCTGAACCACGGGCATCATGTCGCGGATTTCCGACGGATTGAGGCCGGCCAGCACCTCGTCCAGCAGCAGCAGGCGAGGGGCGGTGGCGAGCGCGCGGGCAAGTTCGAGCCGCTTGCGGCCAGCTACGGTGAGCTGGCCCGCCGACTGGTCGAGCAATGGTCCGAGGCCGACCTGATGGCCCACCGCATCGGCCTGTTCGAGTGCCGCCTGACGGGCCTTGTGGCGCAGGAAGGCCCCGACGGCGATGTTCTCGCGCACGCTGAGGCCGGCAAAGGGCTGGACGATCTGGAATGTGCGCGCGATGCCCTGCACCGCACGCACATGGGCCGGCAGGGCGGTGATATCGCGGCCTTCAAACTGCACTTTGCCGGCGGTGGCCGGCTCGAAGCCGGCGATGACCGTGAACAGCGTGGTCTTGCCGGCACCATTGGGGCCGATCAACCCGGTGATCGAGCCCGCCGCCACGTCGAGTGAGGCATTGTCGACGGCCGTCAGCCCGCCGAAGCGCTTGGTGACGCCCTGGACGCTGAGCAGCGCACTCATGGCCGTGTGCCCTTCAGCCTGCCGAGCCAGCCTTCAGCGAGGCCAAGCACTCCGCGCGGCGCATAGGCCACGCACAGGATCAGCAGCACGCCGAACACAACCAGATCGACCCCGGGAATGGCGCCGCCCGTCAGGTTGGCGAACGTGGTCTTGGTGACCTCGCCAAGGCCGAGCAGGACAACCGCCCCGACGAGCGGCCCGAACACTGTGCCCAGCCCGCCAATGATCGGGGCCAGCAGGGCTTCGACGGAAATCCAAGGCCCGTAGGCGAGATTGGCATCGAGGTAGAGGAATTTCTGGGTGTAGAGGCAGCCCGCGCTCGCGGTGATCGCGCCGGACAACGTGATGGCTTTCAGCTTGACGGCCAGGGCATCGACCCCGAGCGCCCGCGCCGCTTCCTCGTTCTCGCGCACCGCGACAAGGTGAGCGCCGAAACGCGACCGTGACAGGGCGAGCGTCAGCGCGAGGGTTGCGGCCACGAACGCCAGGGCCAGCCAATAGGCCAGCCGCTTGTCGGCAAACTGCATGTGCTCGGCGCCGATGCGGAGCGGCACGAGTACGCCAGCGGCCCCGCCGGTGAAGCCCCAGGCATTGGCGCTGATGCGGAACACCTCGGCGAAGGCCAGGGTGACCAGCGCGAAATACGAGCCGCGCAGCCGCGCCCGGAAACTGAGATAGCCGATGGCGAAGCCGACGCCCGCACCCAGTGCCATGGCCAGTGGCAGCGCCAGCCACGGATTGATGCCGAAGCGGACCTGAAGCAAGGCCATCGCATAGGCCCCGGTGCCGAAGAACACGGCATGGCCGAAGGAGAACTGGCCGCCATAGCCGCCCAGGATGTTCCAGCCCTGCGCCGCCAGCGTGATGATCATGGCAAAGGCGAGGAAGTTCAGCACCGTGTTCGAGGTCAGCCCGAGCGGCAGCAGGGCGAGGCCTGCGACAACCAGCGCGATCGGCAGGTAGGGTTGCCGGCTCATGCCTTGGCTCCGAACAGGCCGGTCGGGCGGAACAGCAGCACGAGGATGAAGATCAGGAATATCCCGATCTGACCAAGGCTCTCGCCGAAATACAGGCCAGACAGGCTCTCGACCACGCCGATGATCAGCCCGCCCACAAGCGCGCCCGCGATCGAGCCCATTCCGCCGAGCACCACGATGGTGAAGGCGACCAGCACGAAAGCGTTGCCGATGCGGGGATTGACGAGGAAGGTCGGCATCAGCAGGCAGGCGGCAATGGCCAGGCAGGCTGCGCCCAGCCCGAAGGTGACAGCGTAGATGTGGTCGACATTGATGCCGGAGAGGGCGGCTCCGGTCTTTTCCTTGGCCACGGCGCGGATGGCCTTGCCGGTATCGGTACGCGCCAGCAGCAGCCAGAGCAGCAGCGCCACCACGAAGGAGGCGACGAAGGCCACCAGTTTGGGCACGGACAGGAACAGGTTGCCGACCTCGACCACTGAAAAGCCATAGGGCACGTCGATCGAGCGCGTGTCGGAGCGGAACCCCGCGAGCAGGGCATTCTCGATGATGATCGACAGGCCGAGCGTTACCAGCAGGATGTTGCTGTCACTGCCATGGCTGGCCGGGTTGATGACGAAGCGCTGCACGCCGTAGCCCAACGCAAAGAACAGCGGCGTCAGGAAAAACACGGCCAGATACGGATCAAGCCCGAACACGGTGTGGGCGATCAGCACGGCGAACATCGCCGCCGTCAACGTCGCGCCATGGGCGAAGTTGATGATGTGCAGCACGCCGTAGACCAAAGTCAGGCCCAGCGAGATCAACGCATAGACAGCCCCCGTCATGAGGCCGTTGGCGAGTGCGGACAGGAAGATGTCGAGCTTGAGCATCGTTTCGTTTCACAACGCGCGCGGCGTCATGGTCGGGCTTGACCCGACCATCCATATTGATCCCTGCGCTCCCGAGCGTCATGGTCGGGCCTGACCCGACCATGACAGTTTAAAGGCATCACACAGCCGGGAAGACGGCCTTGGCGTCGGCGAACTCGGATGGGAAGATCACCTTGATGTCGCCATTCTGGACCTGGGTGTTGACCGGAGCCGCACCCATGTTCTGGCCGTTGACGAACTTGGTCGGGCCATAGGGCATGATGTGGTCCGAGAAGGTCGAGGCGGCCAGCGCTTCGGTGATCTTGCCGCGATCGGCCGAGCCGGCACGCTCGATGGCATCGGCCAGAAGCCGCACGCACGAGTAGTTCAGCGGCGTATTGTAGAGCCAGAAGCGCCCGCCCTGTTCGGCCAGCGCCTTGACCTGCGCGGTCTTCGGCTTGCGCGGATCGGCCCAGTGGTTGCAATCCATCACCAGGTTGGCCGCATCCGGGAATTCCTTGACGAAGCGGAAGTTCGAGGCTGCACCGTTGAGGATGGCGTAGATGCCCTTGGGCCGGATGCGCTGCTGCTGCATGGTGCGCGAGAGCAGCACGAACTCGGCATAGTAGCTCGACGGGATCACGAGGTCGGGGTTGAGCGCGCGGATGCGCAGCGCGACGTTGGACATGTCGCGCGAAGGTGTCGGATGGGCGATGGTTTCGAGAATTTCGAAACCGCGCGGCGGCAACTGGGTCTGGAGCAGCTTGGCCATGCCGGCGCCAAACAGGCCATCCTCATGGACGATGACGACGGTCTTTGCAGCCTTGCCGGCGGCATCGTTGAGCTTGACGAGGTTCTCGATGGCGGTCGACGTGACGTTGCCGAAGCCGGGGCCGAAGCGGAAGGTGTTCTTCAGCCCGCGCCCGACAATCTGGTCCGAGACGCCGACATCGCAGATGTAGGGAATGTCATAGCGCGAGGCAGCCTGGCTTGAGGCCAGCACGATCGGAGAGGCAAAGCCGCCGACGATGGCTGCAACGCCTTCGCCCTGCATGCGTTCCACCTCGGAGGTGCCGCCTTCCGGGTTCGAGCGCGCATCGCCGAAGACCATCTGAAGGCGCGCACCGCCCATCGACTTGATACCGCCGGCAGCATTGATCTCGTTCAGAGCGATCTCCGCGCCGAGCCGCCCGTATTCGCCGTCCTGCGCCAGCGCGCCGGTGACGGGCTGAAGAATCCCGACCTTGATGGCCGGCGCCTGCGCCCGGACGAGGCCGGGGGCGGCAATCAGGGCACCGGTGGCGGCGGCGCCCCGCAGGATGGTGCGGCGGTTGATGCTGGTCATGCTCGTCTCCTCGCTGATGAAGGGCCTGCGCGATCCGAGCGGGGCGCAGGTGTCCGTTGGGATGAAGGGGTGGAAGTCGTCTCTGGTACAACGCGTGTGGAGGGCCGCCAGTGGCGGTTGGCGCCATCGCCGCTGCGCAGCATCTCCATGTGGAAGCTGTGCATGTCGGGCCGGTAGAGCGCCGACAGATGTTCGATGCCGCGGCCATCTGCGCCCCTGACCACACGTGTCAGCGAGATCAGCGGCGAGCCGATCTCGACTCCGAGAGCTGCGGCGGTGTCAGGCCCGGCCAGCGTGGCTGACAGGGTCTGGTCGGCCTTGTCTGCCACGATGCCGGAACGCTCCAGCAATTCGAGCAGGGGCCGGCTCGACAGGTCATCCGCCGTGTAGGTCGAGCCGATCCGTTCCGGCACATGGGTGGACAGGTGCGAGAACGGCACGCCATCGAGGCTGCGCACGCGCACCGACCATTGTGTGCGCTCGCCGGGCTTGAGGTTGAGGGCTTCCGCGATGGCAGGCGGCGGCGTGACGTAGTCGAAAGACAACAGCCGGACGCCGGTCGCATGCCCCATCGCTTTCAGGTGGGTCAGCATGTTCGACAAATCGGCAATCAGCGGTGCATGGGTCCGTGCGGCATTGACGAAGGTCCCTGCGCCCGGTTGGCGTGTGATCAGACCGTCCCGGGACAGGCCATCAAGCGCACGCCTGACCGTGACGCGGGAGAGGGCATGGGTCGCGGCCAGGCTCGGCTCACTTGGCAGACGCTCGCCACTGCGAAGCGCGCCGCTGACGATCCGCTCCTTGAGGAGCAGATAGAGCCGGTGCGTCTTCGATGTCTCGATGGCGTCCACTTGCTGAAAAAGCTCCCGCGCATCTTGCGTGATTGTATTACATCTAGCACAAATCAGCCACGTCAAGAGCGGACTGGAGAGAAAGTGGCAGCAGCGGTTGAAATGTCCAGCGGTGTCGCCTTCGAAGCGGCCTGCGATGTGCTGGTGATCGGGTCGGGTGCGGCGGGCCTCGTCACCGCGCTCCGTGCGGCTGAGGCCGGTGCTGATGTGCTGGTGCTGGAGCGCGATGCGGTGCCGCGCGGTTCCACCGCCCTTTCGGCGGGGCTGGTCCCAGCGGCGGAAACCCGGTTCCAGCGCGAGGCCGGGATCGCGGACAGCAAGGCTGCCTTCGCTGCGGACATCATGGCGAAAAGCCATGGCGAGGCGGACGTCGCTGCCGTGGACCGGGTGGTCGATGTCGCAGGCGCTGCGCTCGAATGGCTGGCCGACAGCCATGGGCTTGGCTTCTCCGTGATCGACAACTTCACCTATCCCGGTCATTCCGCCCGGCGCATGCACGGGCTGGCCAGCCGCTCCGGCGCGGAACTGATGGACCGGCTGCGGGCTGCGGCGGAAGCGGCGGGCATCGCCATCGTCAACAACGCCACGGCGACCACACTTTACCGTGATGGCGACGGGCGCATTGCCGGCGTCGGCCTCGTGCGGCCAGATGGCGGGGGCGACCGGATTGCCTGCAAGGCACTGGTGCTGGCCTGCAACGGCTATGGCGGCAACAAGGCCATCGTCGAGGCGGAAATCCCTGCGATGGCCGGCGCGCTTTACTTCGGCCATCCTGGCAATCAGGGCGACGCGGTGCTGTGGGGGCGGGCGCTGGGGGCGGCCAGCCGGCATCTGTCCGGCCATCAGGGCCATGGCTCGGTGGCTCATCCGCACGGCATCCTGATCACCTGGGCCACCCTCACCGAGGGCGGCTTTCAGGTGAACCTCGATGGCAAGCGGTTCGGCAACGAGGCGCTGGGCTATTCGGAAAGTGCTGCTCCCGTGATCGCCCAGCGCGAAGGTGTGGTCTGGACCGTGTTCGATGCACGCATCGCAGCGATTGCCCGCCAGTTCGAAGATTTTCGCCAGGCCGAAGCGGCCGGTGCCATTCTGATGGCGGACAGCCTTGGCGAGCTTTCGGCGCGCATGCGGCTGCCAGTTGCCGCCCTTGAGGCAACGGCGGCTGAGGTGGTGCAACTCAAGCGCGATAGCGCGGTTGACGGCTTCGGACGGAACTGGGCCGGCATCGCGCCACTTGCCGCGCCATTCGCGGCGGTGCGTGTCACGGGAGCGCTCTTCCACACCCAGGGCGGGCTTGGCGTGGATGGTCATGCGCGCGTGCTGAGGCCGGATGACACGCCGCTGCCCAACCTTTTTGCCGTGGGCGGAGCGGCGTGCGGCGTGTCCGGCGCGCAGGCCTCGGGCTACCTGTCGGGCAATGGCCTGTTGACGGCGGTGTCGCTTGGCTACATCGCCGGTGCGGCGAGCGCGGCGCTCGCGTTGGAGGCGGCTGGCTGAGCCGCAACTGGCTGGTCAGGGCAGGGCTGCGAGTGTTGCCAGCGTGCCATGGCGATAGAGCGATGCCAGCGGCGCGCTGATGGCTTTGGCGAGGCGCGGATCCTGCCCGACCTCTCCAAAACAATCGCGGATGGCAAGCATTTCGGTTGTCAGGCGTGCTGACAGCGCAGCGGCCGCCTCGTCATCGCCGACGCGGGCCACGCCGTCCGCCCCGGCGGCCTGGCTGGCTGCTGCGAAGCGGGCGGCGAGCGGGTCGTTGACCGGCAGCGGCTGGCCGTTCTCGCCCGTGCCGGTCATGAAGCGGCAGAAGCCGGCGAGCGCCACGCCAAGACGGGCGATTGGCTGGCCCGCATCAAGCCGCTCGCGCGCGGTGTTCAAGAGCCGCTGCGGAATCTTCTGGGAGCTGTCCATGGCGATCTGGGCCGTGCGGTGCCTGAGTGCCGTGTTGTGGTAGCGCGCGATCAGCGCCGCCTTGTAGGCATCGAGTTGCGCAGGCGTGAAGCCGGGCACAGTCGGTCCCAGTTCGTGGTCCATCAAGCCGCGCACCAGGCGATGAAAGTCTGGCACTCGGATCACGTCAGCAATGGTCTCCAGCCCGGCCAGTTGCCCGAGGCAGGCCATGGTCGAGTGCGTGCCGTTGAGCAGGCGCAGCTTGAGCTTCTCGTAGGGGCTGACATCGGCGACGAGTTCAACGCCGGCGTCCTCGAAGCGCGGGCGGCCTGCGCCGAAATTGTCCTCGATCACCCATTGGCTGAACGGCTCGGTCATCACCGGCCAGCCATCGGTGAGGCCGAGCGCCTGTGCGACGGCGGCCCGATCCGCGTCCGTCGTGGCCGGCACGATCCGGTCAACCATGGTGGAGGGGCAGGCCAGTTCGGCGTCGAGCCAGCGGCCGAGATCTGGATCGCGCAGGCGCGCCAGATCGCCCAGCACACGCCGCACGGTGCGGCCATTGGCCGGCAGGTTGTCGCAGCACAGCACGGAGAAGGGCGCGATGCCGGCCGCGCGCCGCAGCCGAAGGGCCTCGACGATCAGCCCTGGCGCACTGACGGGCGCGCGCGGATGGGCGAGATCATGCCGGATGTCGGCATGATCGGGGTCAAGAAGGCCCGTGCTGGCCGAGCGGCAATAGCCCTTTTCCGTGATCGTCAGCGTCACGATCCTGACTCTCGGGTCCGCCATGGCCAGCAGCAGTGAGTCTCGCGCTTCCGGCGCGACAATGACCTTGCTGATGGACCCGATCACACGCAGGCGGGTTTCCTCACCATCGCGCACAGCCAGTGTGTAAAGCCCATCCTGCGGAGCCAGCGCGTCGCGCGTGTCGGCAGAGCGCAGGGAGGCGGCGATGATGCCCCAGCCCGCTTCCCCGGCCGCCAGCCGGTCATCGATGACAACCGCCTGATGGGCGCGGTGAAAGGCACCGACGCCCAGATGCACAATGCCGGGCGTGATGGCGCTGCGGTCATAGGAAGGCCGGGCGACGGAGGCGGGAAGGCTCCCGATCGTGGCATCGGAAAGGCGTGGCAGGATCACTTGAACACCCCCGGAAGCCAAAGCGAGATCGCTGGCACATAGGTGACCAGCATCAGCACGGCCACTGACGCGCCGTAGAACGGCCAGATGGTGCGCATCGACTCGCCGATCGAGATCTTCCCGACCGCGCAGGCCACGAACTGAACCGAGCCCACGGGCGGTGTATTCAGGCCGATGCCGGCGTTGAGGATCAGGATCACGCCGAAATGAATCGGATCGACCCCGAACGACATCACCACCGGCAGAAAGATCGGCGTGCAGATGATGATCATCGGGGCCATGTCCATGAAGGTGCCGAGCACCAGCAGGATGGCGTTGATCATCAGGAGCACGGTGATGGGATCGTCGGACACGGCCTTCATGGCGACCACGGCCTGCTGCGGCACCTGAAGGAAAGCCATCAGCCAGCCGAAGGAACCGGCCGCGCCGATGACCAGCAGCACCATCGCGGTGGTGCGCACCGCGCCGTGGGTCGCCTCGATGAAGTCATTCCAGCCCAGCTGGCGATAGACCAGCGCTGCGACCAGCAGCGCGTAGAGCACCGCTATGCAGGAGCTTTCCGTGGCCGTGAACCAGCCCGAACGGACCCCGCCAAAGATGATGAAGATCAGCAGGATGCCCGGTGTCGAGATGACCAGCGCCCGCCCGATGGCGGCGAAGCCGGGGAAGATGCCGGCCGGGTAGCCGCGCTTCACCGCCACGAGGTACGCGGCCACCATCAGCGCCGCTGCCAGCAGCAGGCCGGGGAGGATGCCGGCGGTGAACAGGTCGGCGATGGAGAGATTGCCGCCCGCCGAGAGCGAATAGATGATCATGTTGTGCGAAGGCGGGATCAGCAGCGCGATGATCGCGGCATTGGCCGTGACATTGACCGCATAATCAGCGTCATAGCCGCGGGCCTTCATTTGCGGAATCATGATGCCGCCCACCGCCGACGCATCGGCGACGGCCGAGCCCGAGATGCCGCCGAACAGCGTGCAGGTAACGACGTTGACCTGCCCCAGCCCACCGCGCAGATGGCCCACCATCGAGGCTGCGAAGTTGACGAGGCGCTCGGCGATGCCGCCCCTGATCATCAGGTCGCCGGCAAAGATGAAGAACGGGATCGCCATCATGGCGAAGGCGTTCATGCCGCTGTTGAGCTGCTGGAAGACCACGATCGGCGGCAGTCCCATGTAAAGCACCGTCGCCAGCGAGGCGAGGCCGAGGCAGAAGGCGACCGGCGTGCCGATCAGCAGAAGAATCGTGAAGGTGCCGAACAGGACCCAGAGTTCCATATCCGTCACTCCACCGATGAGGTCGGATGTGCCGGAATGCTGGCGGGCCGGGTGTCATCGCCGCGGGCGATCAGGTTCACGAGCGCCGCATCCTGGAACGGCAGCGCCCCGGGTTCGAGGTAGAACGGATTGCGCACCGCCGGTGCCTTCGTCTTCGGATCGTCGATGTGGAACACGGCGCCAAGGTTGTACTTCGCCCACATGGCGTCGTTCAGGACGATCGGGATGGTGTCGTGGCGGATCACGAGGACCGCGCCCACGT
>JAIYDY010000010.1 GCA_027487245.1 Hyphomicrobiales bacterium | reverse complement strand
TCTGACTTGTATTCGTTGAGCGGATCGCGCTGGGCAAGGCCGCGCCAGCCGACCACCTGCCTCAGATGCTCCAGGGTGACGAGATGCTCACGCCAGAGATGGTCGAGCATCTGCAGCAGGACCTGCTTTTCGACATAGGTCATGACCTCGTCGCCGTTGCGCTCGATGCGCGCAGCATAGTCATCATCAGCGGCCTTGAGCAGGCGCTCGCGCATCTCCTCGTCGGCGATGCCGTCCTCCTTGGCCCAATCGTCGACCGGCAGGTCAAGATTGAGCGTCTTGAGCACTTCGGCCTTGAGCCCGACCACATCCCACTGCTCTGGATAGGCATCTTCCGGGATGTGATGGCGCACGGCGTCGTCGACGACCTGGCTGCGCATCTCGTTGATGGTCTCGCGGATCGAGGCCTGGCGCATGAATTCGCGGCGCTGTTCGAACACCACCTTGCGCTGGTCGTTCATCACGTCGTCGTATTTCAGGATGTTCTTGCGGGTGTCGAAGTTGCGGGCCTCGACCTTGCCTTGCGCCTGCTCGACGGCATTGTTGATCCAGGGGTGGATGATCGCCTCGCCCTCCTGAAGCCCGAGCTTCTGGAGCATGCCGTCCATCCGGTCCGAGCCGAAGATGCGCATCAGATCGTCCTGCAAGGACAGGAAGAACTTGGAGCGACCCGGATCGCCCTGGCGGCCGGAGCGCCCGCGCAGCTGGTTGTCGATGCGGCGGCTCTCGTGGCGTTCGGTGCCGATGATGTAGAGACCGCCCGGCATGGTCACGGTCCGCGCCGGGCGCGAGCCCTTGGCCGGCTCGATCTCGACCTCTTCCTTCGCGTTGAGCACGATCTGCCGGAAGCGCTCGACCTCGGCCTTGATCTCCGCGATCCTGGCCTCCTTCTCGGGGCCATCCTCCATGCCGGCCGTCTCGGCCTTGAGGCGCATTTCGACCGAGCCGCCAAGCTTGATGTCGGTGCCGCGGCCAGCCATGTTGGTGGCAATGGTGATGGCGCCCGGAACGCCGGCCTCGGCCACGATGTAGGCTTCCTGCTCGTGGAAGCGGGCGTTGAGAACGGCGAACTGCTTGGTTGCCTTGCCCTCGCGGGCGGCCTTGTAGAGGCTGTCGAGAACGTTGGTCTGGGTGAAGTCGAGCTGCTTGTAGCCGGCCTTGATCAGCAGTTCTGCCACGAGTTCGGAGCGCTCGATCGAGGCGGTGCCGACCAGCACGGGCTGCATGCGGGCCGAGGCCTTCTCGAGTTCGCCGATGATGGCGCTGACCTTCTCTTCGAAGGTCCGGTAGACCGAGTCATCCTCGTCCACGCGCTGGACCGGCATGTTGGTCGGGATCTCGACAACGTCGAGCTTGTAGATCTGCTGGAACTCCTCGGCCTCGGTCGCGGCGGTGCCGGTCATGCCGCCCAGCTTTTCGTAAAGCCTGAAGTAGTTCTGGAAGGTGATCGAGGCGAGCGTCGCATTCTCGGGCTGGATCGCCACCTTTTCCTTGGCTTCGAGCGCCTGGTGCAAGCCTTCCGAATAGCGCCGGCCCTGCATCATGCGGCCGGTGAATTCGTCGATGATCACCACCTCGTCGTTGCGGACGATGTAGTCCTTGTCGAGCGTGAACAGGGTGTGGGCACGCAGGGCCTGGTTGAGGTGATGCACGATGCTGACATTCTGGGCATCGTAGAGGCCGCCGTCGCCAAGCAGACCAGCCGCTCGGATCAGCTCTTCCATCTTCTCGGTGCCGGCTTCGGTCAGCGAGACCTGCCGCTGCTTCTCGTCGAGATCATAGTCGGCACGGTCAAGTTTCGGGACCAGCGCATCGAGCGCCACGTAAAGCTCTGAACGATCCTCGGTCGGGCCCGAGATGATCAGTGGTGTGCGGGCCTCGTCGACCAGAATGGAGTCGACCTCGTCGACGATCGCGAAGTTGTGGCCGCGCTGCACCATCTGCGCGAAGTCGTACTTCATGTTGTCGCGCAGGTAGTCGAAGCCGAACTCGTTGTTCGTGCCGTAGGTAATGTCGCAGGCATAGGCGGCGTGGCGGCCATCGTCGTCCACGCCGTGCACGACGACGCCGGTGGTCATGCCGAGGAAGCTGTAGATCTGGCCCATCCACTCCGCATCGCGGCGGGCGAGGTAGTCATTGACGGTGATGACATGCACGCCCTTGCCGGCCAGGGCGTTGAGGTAGACCGCGAGGGTCGAGACCAGCGTCTTGCCTTCGCCGGTCTTCATCTCGGCGATCGAGCCTTCGTGAAGCACCATGCCGCCAATCAGCTGGACGTCGTAGTGGCGCTGGCCGAGCGTGCGTTTGGCGGCCTCGCGCACGGTGGCGAAGGCCGGAACCAGGATGTCGTTGAGGGTCTTGCCTTCGGCCAGTTGCTGGCGGAAGGCGACTGTGCGGGCCGCGAGTTGCTCGTCGGTCAGCTTGGCCAGTTCGCCTTCCAGCGCATTGATGGCCTCGACGCGCGGGCGATAGCCCTTCACGCGGCGATCATTGACCGAGCCGAACAACTTCTTCGCAAACGCGCCAAACATGCGGTGTCTTTCTTGATCCGGCAGTGCAAGGCCCTGAGGGCCAAGGCTGCCGTGATGAACGTCATGACCTGTTGCGCGCACGCATACAGGCGCAAGGCGCTTCGGTCCAGCGCCGAGCACTGATGTGGGGGCTGCACGCCCTGTTGCACAAGGGCTCCGGCAACGGGCCTCGTCGCCGGCTTGCCCTGACGGGAAGTTGAGCCGGCCCTGCGCCGTCGGCTCTTGCCAACCTGCGCAAGGGCTGGCAGGTGACGGATCACGCCACAACCGTGACAAGGATCGCGCGATGATTCAATCAGGCTTTCGACGCTTCAGCACCCCGCAGGGCCGTGCGCCGCTCCTCGCGCTGCTGGCCGGCGTCGCCATGTTCGCCTGCCTGACCGGCAGCCCTGCCATGGCGCAGGACAACAAGGTCGTGGCGAAGATCGACGGGATTGAGATCACGGAACAGGAAATCGCGCTGGCCGGCGAGGATCTCGGCGAGCGTATCTCGCAGGTGCCGGCTCCCCAGCGCCGCGAGTATTTGATCGGGTATCTGGCCGACCTCAAGATCGGCGCGCGCGCCGCCGAGCGCGCGAAGATTGCCGAGCTGCCCGAATTCACCCTGCGGATGAACTATTTCCGCCAGAAGGTGCTGATGGACGAGTTCATCTCGCGCCAGTCCAAGGCTGCTGCCTCGACCGACGCGGCCCGCAAGCTCTATGACGACACGATGAAGACGATGAAGCCCGAGGAGGAGGTGCGCGCCCGTCACATCCTGGTCGAGAAGGAAGACGAGGCGAAGGCTGCCCTGGCCCGTGTGCGCAAGGGCGAGGATTTTGCCAAGGTGGCGGCGGAGCTGTCGCGCGATCCCGGTTCAGGCAAGGAAGGTGGCGACCTCGGCTACTTCACGCAGGACCGCATGGTGCCCCAGTTCGGTGCGGTGGCCTTCCAGCTCAAGGCTGGCGATGTCTCCGAGCCGGTGCAGACCCAGTTCGGCTGGCATGTGATCAAGGTCGAGGACAAGCGCTCCAAGCCGTTGCCGAAGTTCGAAGACGTCAAGGGCGAGATCGAGACCTATCTGGTGCGCAAGGCCCAGCAGGACATCGTGATGGGCCTGCGCGGCGACCTGAAACTCGAGCGGCTCGACCAGCCCAAGCCCTGAGCGCCACAGCCCCAACCTGCCGGAGAGTGCCGCCATGGCTGGCAAGGATGTTCCCGTTTCGCCGCTCGCGCCGAAATCCTACCCCGCAGCCCCCGCCATCGAGGGTGTTCGCTTCGCCACGGCCGAGGCGGGCATCCGCTACAAGAACCGTCGTGACGTGTTCATGGCGGTGATGGCGCCCGGCACCGAGGTGGCAGGTGTGTTCACCACCTCGAAGTGTCCCGGAGCCCCGGTCGAATGGTGCCGTGAGGCCCTGAAGGGCGGAACGGCACGAGCACTGGTGGTCAACTCGGGCAATGCCAATGCCTTCACTGGGCTGAAAGGCCGCGAGGCCGTGGCGTTGACGGCCAAGATCGCGGCGAAAGCCGTGGGCTGCAAGCTTGGCGAGGTCTTCATCTCGTCAACCGGTGTGATCGGCGAGCCGCTCGATGCCAGCAAGTTCGAGGGTGTGCTTGACGCCTGCGCCAAGGCCGCAAAAGACGGGCCGTGGCTGGATGCCGCGAAGGCGATCATGACCACCGACACCTATCCCAAGGTGGCGGTGCGCACCGTCCGGCTTGGCGGCGTCGATGTGAACCTGGTCGGCATCGCCAAGGGCGCCGGCATGATCGCGCCGGACATGGCGACGATGCTGTCCTATGTGTTCACCGATGCGCCATTGGCAGCGCCGGTCCTGCAATACCTGCTGTCGCAAAGCGTCAAGGGCAGCTTCAACGCCATCACTGTCGACAGCGACACCTCGACGTCCGACACACTTCTGGCCTTCGCGACGCAGGCTGCGGCCGGGCGCGGGGCACCGCGGATCGAAAGCGCCGGGGACCGTCGTCTCGGGGCCTTCAAGGCCGCGTTCTCCAGCCTTCTCACCGAACTGGCCCACCTGGTGGTGCGCGACGGCGAGGGAGCCCGCAAGTTCGTCGGCGTGACCGTCGAGGGCGCGGTGTCGAATGCCTCGGCCCGGCGCGTGGCGCTGTCGATCGCCAACTCGCCGCTGGTCAAGACCGCGATCGCCGGCGAGGACGCCAACTGGGGCCGGATCGTCATGGCGGTGGGCAAGGCCGGCGAGCCGGCCGAGCGCGACCTGCTTGACATCTATTTCGGCGACATCCGCGTGGCCACGGCGGGTGCGCGCGATCCGGCCTATTCGGAAGCGGCCACCACCGCCTACATGCAGGGACAGGATCTCGAGATCCGCGTGACGATGGGCATGGGCAAGGGCCGCGCCAAGGTCTGGACCTGCGACCTGACCAAGGCCTATGTCGAGATCAACGGCGACTACCGCTCGTGACCATGGCCCGATGAGCACCGATCGGTGAGCCAGCCTCACGCCAGTCGCCTGTTCATTGCCGTGCATCTGGTCGGCTGTTCGCTGTTGTGGGCGACCAGCTTCCTGTTCATGAAGCTGACGCAAGGCGAGATCGAGCCGATCATCGTTGCCTCGCTGCGCGCCATCATCGGGGCGCTGACGCTGATCCTCATCGTCGGTCTGGTGAAGCGCCAGTCGATCCTTCCGGCCCGGGCCGAGTGGCGCGACTGGCTGGTGCTCGGCTCGCTCAATGGCTGGATCCCCAACCTGCTGGCCGCCTACGCGCTCAGCCGTCTCGCCACCGGGCCTGCCGCCATGATCCAGGCAGCCAGTCCGTTGCTGACGGTGCTGCTGGCCCATCTGGCTTTTGCCGAGGAGCGGTTGACCTGGCAGCGCGGTGCCGGTGTCGTGGTCGGTCTGGTCGGAACGCTGATGCTGATCGGGCCCAAGATGTTCGAGGGCGGCGCCGAAGCGCCCGCCGCACTGGCCATGCTGGCCCTGGCCAGCTGCTATGCCATCGCCAACATCTACACCCGCCAGATCAAGGCGGCGCTACCGGAGCGGCTGGCGCTGGGGCAACAGGTGGTCTCCGCGCTGATCGCCACGGTGATCGCGCTGGTCTGGGTTGGCGCAGGTGCTTTCATGCCAGCCCTGCCCCATGCCGGCGCGCTGCTGGGTCTCGGCGTCATCGCCACAGGGCTGCCCATCCTGATCTTCATGCGCCTGATCCGGGGTGCGGGGCCGACGCGGGCCTCGATGACCGGCTATCTGGTGCCAGTCATCGCCGTGGCCATCGGCGTTGTGGTGCTCGGCGAGGCACTCACCTGGAACCAGCTCGCTGGCGGCCTCATCGTTCTCGTTGGCGTGTTCATTGTCACCACCGCGCCGCGCGCCAGACCGAGGGGATCATCATGAAACTCGTGCTTGTGGTGGCCTGTGCACTGGTTGACCCGGACCACCGGGTTCTGGTCACGCAGCGGCCGGAGGGCAAGCAACTGGCGGGGCTCTGGGAGTTCCCCGGCGGCAAGCTCGAACCTGGCGAGCGGCCGGAAGCCGCGCTGATCCGCGAACTCAACGAGGAACTCGGCCTTCTGGTGAAGGAGCCCTGCCTCGCACCGCTGACCTTTGCCAGTTACGCCTATGAAGACTTCCACTTGCTGATGCCGCTCTACATCTGCCGCCGATGGGAGGGCACGCCGATGTCGCGCGAGGGTCAGGCGCTGAAGTGGGTTCGCCCCGGCAAGCTGCGTGAGCTTGCCATGCCGCCGGCGGACGAGCCGCTGATCCCGCCGCTGATCGACCTGCTGGGCCCCTGAGCCTCAGCGCGCGCCGCGCAGCACGAGCCGGTCGTCGCTGACCTGATAGGACTGAAGCCGCTCGAGAAAGCTCATGCCGAGCAGGTTCTCGCTGAGCGCTCCGGGCCTTGCCACCAGCGCCTGAACGCGGACCTCGCTGATGGGGCCGATCTCCAGCCTGTCCAGCCGCACGGACGCTGCCGTGGTGCGGCCATTGGCGGTGGATACCTGCACCGAATAGCTCAGCTTGTCTGGGTCGAGGCCCGCCGCACGGGCGGTCGCATCGGTCAACACCACGGCGCTGGCGCCCGTGTCGAACAGCAGCCGCGTCTCGCGGCCATTGACCTTGCCGGCAATGATGAAACTGCCGGAGCCCGAGCGCGCGATGGTCACCTCGCCGCCACGCGCCATCACCACGCGCCCCGGGGCAACCTCCGCCAGCACGCGGTTGGCCATATCCTGAAACTCGAAACGGTAGGCATAGGCTGCCAGCAGCCCGAACGTGATCAGCAGCCAGATCGCTGCATTGCGGGCTGCCTCGCGCCACTTGCCGCGAAACTCCTCGCTGCCCCAACTCAGCACCAGCACACCGAAGGCACTCGCCGAGACCAGCGAGGCGAACAGGGAGGGTTCGAGCCCGGCAATGGACTCGCCCTCGCCGAAGATCACCAGAATGACCATGGCCGCGATGACGACGATGAGCAGGATCAGGGCAAGCATGGTGGGAACCTTGGATTGATATGCTGGAGCACGAACCCGCCCGATATGGCGTGGCCCTTGCCGGCAGGGAAGGGCTGCCGTCGCCAGGCCGATGCCGCCACTTCAGGATGCGAAGCCGGCAGCCAGCCCGACATAGACACCGATCTCGGCCAGTTGCTGCGCGGCGCCGGCGATGTCTCCGGTCTGCCCGCCGATCAGCCGGCGCGCCAGCCCGGCCAGGACACTGACAGCCAGATTGCCCAGGACCAGCCCGGCGATCACGCCCCAGAGTGGCAGGCCGCACAGGACGCCGATGATCGCTGCGAGGGCGAGCCCAAGCCCGATGGCGATCATCGCGACACGAAGCGATGGTTTTCCAACCGCTGCGGACGCTCCATAGGCTCTTGCGACCGGGAGTGTGGCGAGCACACGCACACCCTCGACTCGTGAGGTCACCGCAGCGAGCAGCAAGGCACCGATGGCCGCATCGAGCCCGCCGGCCCGCAAGATCGCGGCCAGCGCCGTGACCCGGAGCAGGAGAGAGAGCACCAGCGCGCATCCGGCAAAGGTGCCGATGCGGCTGTCCTTCATGATCTCGAGGCGGCGCTCCGGGTCATGACCGCCAAACAGGCCGTCGGCGCTGTCGCCCAGGCCATCCTCGTGGAAAGCACCGGTGGTGATGACCAGTGCCGTGATGGCAAGGGCTGCCACCAACACAGGATCGAGCCGGAGCGCGAAGGCCAGCGCCGTGACCAGCACGGCGGGCAATGCGATGACCAGCGCCGCAACGGGCAGCCCGGCAGGCTCGATGCGGAAGTCGGGGATGGCATGAGGGTCTGCCTCGCCGGGAATCGCCGGCATTGGCAGGCGCGAGTAGAAGCGCACACAGCGCGCCACTGCCAGAGCGAAGCGGGCCGGGGTCAGTGTGGGCATGGCCGGCTGGACCGGTTCGGCATTGGATGGTTCGGTCATGGCTTGCCAGCATCCGTCTGTTTCGGCGCGTCCTGTTCGGGCTGTTTGCCACAGGCCTGGCTCTGGACGCCGCATGGCACAACGCTGTAGCAGGGGCCGTGCCGCTTCGCGACCCCGGCAAGGACCAGCTGCCGCGCCACATGCCGCCGTTGGCCTTGCCCACACCAGAAAGCCTTCATCATGCCTGTTTCCGCTTCCGGCCTGCCCTTCGATGATGTGCGGGCGCTGATGGCCTCGATGCCGGGACCGGAGCTGGAGGCCGTGCGGATGGTCGAGCAGCGTGACCGGCAACTGACCAAGCCAGCCGGCAGCCTTGGCCGGCTCGAGGAACTCGCCGCCTGGATGGCGGCCTGGCAGGGCAAGGGCAGGCCAAGTTGCGACCGGCCGCTGGTCTGCGTGTTCGCCGCCAATCACGGCGTCGTGCAGCACGGGGTCTCGGCCTTCCCGCAGGATGTGACCCGCCAGATGCTGGACAACTTCGCGGCGGGCGGGGCAGCGATCAACCAGATCTGCGCAGCGTTCGATTTCGGCTTCAAGGTGTTCGATCTGGCGCTGGACCTGCCGACCGAAGACTTCACAGCCGGGCCGGCGCTCGACGAGAAGTCAGCGGTGGCCACGATGGCCTTCGGCATGGAGGCCATTTCCGGCGGCACCGACCTGCTGATCCTCGGCGAGATGGGCATCGGCAATACCACGGCGGCGGCGGCGATCTATGCCGCGCTCTATGGCGGCGGCGGGGTGCGCTGGGCCGGGCGCGGCACCGGCGTCAACGACGATGCGCTGGCCCGCAAGATCCTGGTGATCGATACGGCACTGGCGCTGCATGGCCCATGGCTGAACGATCCGCTCGAAGTGCTGCGGCGTCTGGGCGGGCGCGAGATCGCTGCCATCTGCGGGGCGATCATCGCTGCGCGCCTGCAGCGCATCCCGGTGGTGCTGGATGGCTATGTGGTGACAGCAGCAGCCGCGATCCTGCATGCGCTCGATCCGGCCTCGA
The DNA here is from genome assembly GCA_027487245.1 of Hyphomicrobiales bacterium. GTDB lineage: Bacteria > Pseudomonadota > Alphaproteobacteria > Rhizobiales > Beijerinckiaceae > Allobosea. The sequence goes on along the minus strand of JAIYDY010000010.1, from coordinate 1,684 downwards.
TCGACCATTGCGTGGCGGGGCACCTGTCGGCGGAAGGGGCACACCGCGAGGTTCTGGTCAGGCTCAACAAGGCCCCGCTGCTGGCGCTCGACATGCGGCTCGGCGAAGCGACCGGCGGCGCTCTGGCGGCCAGTATCATCAAGGCCGCCGTGGCGACACACAACAACATGGCGACGTTCGAGCAGGCGCAGGTTTCGCGTGGGCAAGTCTGACAGGTCCCCAGCAGGGTCTGACTGGACTTTGGCCAGCCATCAGGCGGACGATGCGATCCTGCCCGGGTGACGCAGCGCGCGCGAGACGGCGTCGACGGCGATCTCGATGTCTTCGGCGGTCTGGTAGCAGCCGAAGCCGAACCGGATGCGATCGGCCCGCACATCGGTGATGATTCCTGCCGCGAGCAGGCGCTCATGCATCGAGCCGGCTTCCGATGTCTCGAAGGTGAGGAAGTGCCCGCGCTGGCTGGTCGACATTGGCGTGATCAGCCGGGCGGCGCGGAAATCGGCCAGGGCGCTCGCCCTGACGCCTTCGAGGAAGCGCTCCTGCAAGGCCAGCGCATGATGATGCAAGGCCGGAATCGTCAACCCGATCTCGTCCATCCAGGCGAAGACGGCGCGCTGGCGATAAAGTCCGACCGGATCGAATGTCGCCCCCCAGAAGCGGCCACCCTTGGCGCCATAGGGCACTCCGACCTGCCTTTCGGTCAGGGCCCCGAACGCGGCATACCAGCCTGTGTCGCGCGGGCGCGGCGCGTGGCCGGGCGGGCAGTGGATGAAGCAGACGTTCTCGCCGGCCATCGCATATTTGTAGCCGCCCGACAGGTAGAACACCCGGCCCGAGATTGCGGAAAGGTCTGTCGGCAGGGCCATGAAGCCGTGATAGCCGTCGATGCAGATGAGCGTGCGCGGATCGGGGACGGCGTTGGCCAGGGTTGACAGATCGCCGCAGGACCCGCCGGCGTTGAACAGGATCTGGCTGACAAAGACGAGATCATGGCCACCGCGGCGGGCGGCCTCGCACAGCCGTTCGGGAAAGCTGGCGAGGGGTTCGTGGGCAATGCGCTCGACGGCCACCAGCCCATCCTCCTCAAGGCGTGCGACCTGCCGGGCAAAGGAATGGAATTCGCCATCGCTCGTCAGGATGCGTGGCACCCGGCCTTCAGGCAGCGCCGACAGAAGACGCCTGACGAAATCATGGGTATTCGGCGCAAAAGCGATGGTTTCGGGGTCTGGCAGGTTGAGGATGCTTGCGATGCCGCGCTGCACGGCGGGGATAACTTCGCCGAAGATGACGCCCCACTTTTGGTCGGCATGCAGGCAGGCATCGTCCCAGGCGGCCAGCTGCGCATCACGGGTGATGTCGGGCCAGTAATGATGGCTGTGCGCCGCGAGGTGAATCCGCCGCTCGATGGCGCGGTAGCGGCTGAAATGGGCTGAGAGGTCGAGTATCGGCAAAAGCGTGGCCTCGTCACTGGGGAGCCATCATCGTGCTTTGGCCCGCGCGTCATTTCAAGTGAAAGCGCGGTCTGCGATGATCAGGTGCCAGGCTCCCAAAGGTCAGGGGTCTGGAGGAGCCTTGATGCAACTCTGTGAAGGTGGAGGATTCTGTTGCCAGGCTCCCAAAGGTCAGGGGTCTGGAGGAGCCTTGATGCAACTCTGTGAAGGTGGAGGATTCTGTTGCCAGGCTC
>JAIYDY010000018.1 GCA_027487245.1 Hyphomicrobiales bacterium | reverse complement strand
GCTTCCGTGATCTGGCCGCGCTCGACATGGCTGACCACGCGCGCCAGCCTTTCACTGTCGCCTGCAAGTCCCAGCCGCAAGCCCGTGAGGCGCGAGGCCAGCACCGAGCCCGTGGCTGCGGAATCGGCAGAGATGGGGACGGTTGCCGACCAGTGCCGCTCGTCCATGGCCCAAGCCGGGACAAGCGCGGAGCAAAGCGCAAGGCTTGCTGTCAGCACCATCAGGATCGCAGGCCGGAGCCCAGAGCGAGGTGTGCCAGATGGCGAAGCCGGTGGCAGGGCAACTGTGCGGGGACACGAACGCATCCCCTTTTATGGTTCGTTGAGGTTGATGAACTCCTAACCGGCCTGTCAGGGCATCAAGCGCCGCAAGCCAGCTTTGGCTTTTCGCGCGGAATAGAACCGGCTATGAGAACCCCCTTGCATCGCGGGCAATTCTCCCCACCTCTGCGATGACATCCGGACAGGCGCGAAGGAATTCCCATGGCCAAGCATCAGCCCCTCCGCGGCTCCATGACCGCGCTCGTCACGCCCTTCCGCGATGGCAAGGTCGATGCAGCGGCGTTCCGGGCCCATGTCGCCTGGCAGATCGAGAACGGCACCGCCGCGCTCGTGCCCGTCGGCACGACTGGCGAGAGCCCGACCCTGTCCCATGCCGAGCACAAGGCCGTGGTGGAGGCCTGCATCGCCGAAGCGGCAGGCCGCGTGCCGGTGATCGCCGGCGCTGGCTCCAACAACACGCACGAAGCGATCGAACTGGCCGTCCATGCCGAGAAGGCCGGCGCCGATGCCGTGCTTGTGGTCACGCCCTATTACAACCGGCCAACGCAGGAAGGGCTCTATCAGCACTTCAAGGCCGTCAACGATGCCATTGGAATCCCAATCATCATCTACAACATCCCGCCGCGCTCGGTGGTCGACATGTCCGTCGAGACGATGGCGCGCCTGTTCGAATTGCCCAACATCGCCGGCGTCAAGGATGCGACCGGCAACATCGCCCGCGTCTCGCAGCAGCGCCATGCCATGGGGCCGGATTTCATCCAGCTTTCCGGCGAGGACATGACGGCGGTTGCCTTCAATGCGGCGGGCGGTGTCGGCTGCATTTCTGTGGTCTCCAACATTGCGCCGCGCCTGTGCGCGGACATGCAGAACGCCACCCTGGCCGGTGATTTCGCCACGGCCCTGACCATCCAGGACCGGCTGATCCCGCTGCATGATGCGGTGTTCAGGGAGCCCGGACTGGCCGGCGCCAAGCTCGGGCTCAGCCTTCTGGGCCGTGGCAACGAGGAGGTGCGCCTGCCGCTCCTGCCGTTCCAGAACCCCGCCAACCGCAGCGCGCTCAAGGCCGCGATGGTCCATGCCGGGCTGATCAACGGATGAGATGCCATGTATCAGCCTGAGCATTTCCGGATCGCCGAGACCGCTGCCCTGCATGAGGTGATGCGCGCCCATCCGCTGGCCCAGCTGGTGACGGCCGGCCCTGGCGGCCTGATGGCCAATCCGGTGCCGTTCAACACCCATGGCGAGGAAGGTGAGCATGGCGTCCTGCGCGCCCATCTGGCCCGCCCGAACCCGCAATGGCGCGAGATCGAGGCCGGTGCCGAGGTGCTGGTGATCTTTCAGGGCCACGAGGGCTATGTCACGCCGTCGTGGTATGCGTCCAAGCGCGAGCACGGCAAGGTCGTGCCGACCTGGAACTATGTCATCGTGCAGGCGCGAGGGCAGGCCCGCACCATCCATGATGGCAACTGGCTGGTGCGCCATGTCGCCGACATCAGCGAGCGGCACGAGGCCAGCCGTCCGAAGCCATGGGCGGTCACCGATGCGCCGGAAGGCTATGTCGAGGCGCTGGCGCGCGGCATCGTCGGCATCGAGATCACCATCACCGCGCTGGATGGCAAGTTCAAGATGTCGCAAAACCGGCCGCGCGCCGATCGCGAAGGGGTGGCGGAAGGCTTTCTGGCGGAGCCCGGCACGGCGGCTCCTGTCCTGTCCGATCTGGTGCGCAGGCTTTCGAAAGCAGGGTCATGAACGCCCCCACCGAGCGCTACCGGATTGCGGCTGACAACCGCAAGGCGCGCTACAATTACGAGATCATTGACACGATCGAGGCAGGGCTTGTGCTGACCGGCACGGAGATCAAATCCCTGCGCGGCGGCAAGGCGACAATCGGCGAGAGCTTTGCCGGGCCGAAAGGCGAGGAACTGTTCCTGTTCAACGCCTATATCCCGGAATATCTCGAAGCCAATCGCTTCAACCACCTGCCCAAGCGTGACCGCAAGCTGCTGCTGCACAAGAAGCAGGTCAACAAGCTGATGGGCGCGATCCAGCGCGAAGGCATGACGCTGATCCCGCTGAAGGTCTATTTCAACGACAAGGGCCGCGCCAAGGTCGAACTCGGCCTCGGCAAGGGCAAGAAGCTTCACGACAAGCGCGAGGCCGAGAAGAAGCGTGACTGGGACCGCGAAAAGGGCCGGATCTTGCGGGATAAGGGGTGAGGCTCCGTTCCGCGCTGCGGATTGAAAGGTCCGGTGGACCTTTCAAAGGAGCCGAACGCCCTGAGCGCAAGCGAAGGGCAGGGGCCGCCGTCCGGCGGCGAGCATGAATGCCGCAATCTCGCGGCGAGCATGAATGCCTGGAAAGTGGCGGCGGGCAAGGCCCGCCGCAGACCAGCCGTCAGGCCATCGCCTTCTTGAAGTTCTCGCCGGCGACATCCCAGTTCACGGTGCCCCACCAGTCGCGCACGTAGTTGGCGCGGCGGTTCTGGTGCTTGAGATAGTAGGCGTGCTCCCAGACATCGAGGCCGATGATCGCACGTGCGCCAGCTTCCAGCGGCGTGTCCTGATAGGGCGTGTTGATCACGGCCAGCTTCTTGTCCTTGTCGATGACCAGCCAGGCCCAGCCCGAGCCGAAGCGGCCCATGGCCTGCGCCGTGAACGCGGTCACCATGTTGGCGGACGAGCCGAAGGTGCTGTTGATGGCGGCGGCCAGATCGCCGGACGGGGCCTTGGCGCCGCCGGGCTTCATGATCTTCCAGAAGAAGTCGTGGTTCCAGTGGCCGCCGAGGTTGTTGCGGACACCGGTGCGCACCGCATCCGGCACATCGGCGAGGTTGCTGAGGATCTGCTCGACCGGCGTGGTGCGCAGGGCCTCGAACTGACCGACCAGCGTGTTGAGATTGCCGATGAAGGCCGCATGGTGGCCGGAATGGTGAACACGCATCGTCGCGGTGTCGATGAAGGGCTCGAGCGCCTCGTAGGCATAGCCGAGTTGCGGCAGGGTGAAGGCGGGTGGCGGCGGCGGGGCAGCGGGCGCAGCGGCCGGGGCCTGTGCGAAGGCGGGGCGTCCGATCAGCAGCGATCCGGCTGCGGCACCTGCACCAAGCATGAAATGGCGTCGAAACATGATTGTATCCTCCAGTTCGAATGGTGCCGCAGGAAAGCGGCCCATCCTGTTGTTGTGCATCGTTCATCGCCGGATCGGCATCTGCCGCATTGCCGGTCCCGGCCTGCATCCAGCGTTTGACACAAAAAACGCGCAAGGCAAGCCCTGCGCGTCACATTGCATCCACGATCATGGCAGGCTTCGGCGCAACCCGCTGGCGGGCTTCAGGGCTCGACATCCTCTTCGTCGCCGTTGGCCTTGATGCCGTAGCGGCGTTCGAGACCAGGAGCCGGCGCGCCGGCGCGCACGGTCCGTTCGACGCCGGCATCGCGCAGCGGGCGCTCGGCGGGGTCGCGCTTGACCTTCAGCGAAGCAATGTCGATGAACTCGTCGCACTGGCGGCGCAGTTCGTCGGATACCATCGGCGGCTGCGAGGCCACCGTTGAGACGATCGAGACCCGCACGCCGCGGCGCTGCAATTCCTCGACCAGCGGCCGGAAATCGCCGTCACCCGACATGATGTAGATCTGGTCGACTTTGCCGGCCATGTTGAGGGCATCGATGGTCAGTTCGATGTCCATGTTGCCCTTGATCCGCCGGCGCCCCATGGCGTCGGTGAACTCGCGCGCAGCCTTGGTGATGACGGTGTAGCCGTTATAGTCGAGCCAGTCGACCAGCGGGCGGATCGACGAATATTCGTCGTTCTCGACAAGCGTGGTGTAGTAGAAGGCCCGGATCAGATAGCCCCGCCCCTGGAACTCCTTGAGCATCCGGCGATAATCGATGTCGAAACCCAGCGCTTTGGCCGTGGCGTAGAGATTGGCACCATCGATGAAGAGCGCGATCTTCGGCTGCATTGTCACGTGTCCTCGTGATCCTTGTCGATATCGTGCGAACGCGCCGGAAAAGACCGGGAGGTTCAGGCGACCGATATTTGTCCGTAGTACCGATCAGGAACGTCATCAAGTCTTTTAGCTTAACACTGTAAGATATTGACGTAATCTGTCTCCATCCCATCGCAGATTACCGTTACATCAAGTGGATGTTTGCGAATTTGCGGACCGCGTGTCGTCATGGGCGGTCCCGCAGCTTGTGCGTGCCTGCTTACCCAGGGATGCTGGCTTACAGCGGCAGCGCCTCAGGCGGGTTCAGGGGGCGAGCCCGCGGCTGCCCGGCTTCACCGCCGGAATGGCCGCCAGTTCCGGGGGCAGCGCATCGGCCGGGTAGGCCGGCACATCGAGCGCTACCAGCGCCACCAGCGGCACGCCGAGGTCCGCCTTGCCGGCCGAACGGTCGACAAGGCAGGCCGCGCCCACGATCTTGCCGGGCTGGTCGGCAATGGCGGCGAGGCATTCGCGGGAGGACAGGCCCGTGGTCACGATATCCTCGACCATCAGCACCGTTTCGTGCGGCGCAATGGCGAACCCGCGTCTGAGAGCAAACACCCCGTTCTCGCGCTCGACGAAGATCGCCCTTGCCCCGAGCTGGCGTGCCATCTCGTAGCCCGGCACGATGCCGCCCACGGCGGGTGAGACGACGACATCGATGCGTCCAAAGCGCGCTTCGACCTTGCGGGCCAGCGCACGGCACAGCCGCTCGGTACGCACCGGGTCCATGAAGATGAACATCTTCTGGAGAAAGATCGGGCTGCGCAGCCCCGATGACAGGATGAAATGGCCTTCGAGCAAGGCACCGGCCTCGCGGAACTCGTTCAGAACCTCGTCATCGGTCATGGAATGCCTGCCTTTTTTCGTCGGCGTCGTGATGGCGCATTGCGCACGATCCGTCCAGAGGCATGCCGGTGTCACGCCACGATGCGGTCCACCGCGCTGATCACGGGCTTCTGGCGCAGCTCGCTGATGATGGCATTGAGGTGCTTCAGATCCCACACCGCCAGATCCACCGTCATGTCGGTGAAATCCGAGTTGGGGCGGTCCATCTTCACCGCATCGATGTTGCCGTCATGCTCGGCGATGACCTGCGTGATCTGGGCCAGGGTGCCGGGCTCGTTGATCGATTGCAGCGAGATCCTCGCCGGAAAGCGCCGCATCCGCTTGTCCTCCAGATCCCAGCGCACATCGAGCCAGCGCTCCGGCTCGTTGTCGAAGGCCGCCAGCGCCGGCGACTGGATCGGGTAGATGGTCACGCCCTCGCCGGGGCTCATGATGCCGACAATGCGGTCGCCCGGCACGGCGCCGCCATCGGGCGCGAAACGCACGGCAAGATCGCTGCCCAGCCCGCTGATCGGGATCGCGGTCGGATCATCGGCATTGGGCAGCTTGAACTTGAGATTCTCGCCCTGCTTGAGATCAAACCAGCCCGGCCCCTTGGCCCCTTCGACCGGGGGGCGCTTCTCGGTTTCAAGATCGGGATAGACGGCGCGCACCACATCGCCCGAAAACATCTCGCCGCGCCCCACCGAGGCCAGCACGTCCTCGACGCTGGAGCGGGCAAGCCGGCCCAGCGCGGCCTTCAGCTTGTCGTCGCTCAGCGGCCGGCCGACGCGCTCGAACGAGCGGTCCAGGATCTGCCGGCCAAGCCCCGCATACTGGCGACGCACGGCCGCGCGCGTGGCCCTGCGGATCGCGGCGCGGGCCTTGCCCGTGACCACCAGCGATTCCCACGCGGCCGGCGGCACCTGGCCCTTCGAGCGCACGATCTCGACCTCGTCGCCGTTCTGCAACTCGGTCAGCAGCGGCGCATTGCGCCCGTTGATCTTGCAGCCCACGGCCGAGTTGCCCACGTCGGTGTGCACCGCATAGCCGAAGTCGATCGGCGTCGCGCCGCGGGGCAGGGCGATCAGCAATCCCTTGGGCGAGAAGCAGAACACCTGATCGTGGAACAGTTCGAGCTTGGTGTGTTCGAGGAACTCTTCCGGGCTGGCGCTTTCTGCCAGCGTGTCGACCGTGCGGCGCAGCCATTGGTAGGCGCTTGAATCGCTCATCTCCTTGGCGCTGGCGGTGCGGCCATCCTTGTAGATGGCATGGGCCGCCACGCCATACTCCGCCACCCGGTCCATGCCTTCGGTGCGGATCTGGAGTTCGACCCGCTCATGTCCGGGGCCGACAACAGTGGTATGCAGCGAGCGGTAGTCGTTCTGCTTGGGAGTCGAGATGTAGTCCTTGTAGCGACCCGGCACCATCGGCCAGGTGGTGTGGATGATGCCGAGCACGCGGTAGCAGTCCTCGATGGTCGGCACGATCACCCGGAAGCCGAAGATGTCCGACAACTGCTCGAAGGAAATCGACTTGCGTTCCATCTTGCGCCAGATCGAATAGGGGCGCTTGGCCCGACCCTTGACGCTGGCCTTGATGCCGCGTTCGGCGAGTCGCTGGTCCAGTTCCCGCTCGATGCTGGCGATGACCTCGCTGTTCGTCGCCTTGAAGCCGGCCAGCCGGGTGGTGATCAGGGTGTGGGCGTCTGGCTTGATATGGCGGAAGGCCAGTTCCTCCAGTTCCTCGCGCAACTCCTGCATGCCCATCCGGCCCGCAAGCGGGGCATAGATCTCCACCGTTTCCTCGGCGATGCGCACGCGTTTGTCGGCCCGCATATGGTCGAGCGTGCGCATGTTGTGCAGGCGGTCTGCTAGCTTGACCAGCAGGACCCGCACATCGGCTGCCACGGCCAGCAGCAGCTTGCGGAAGTTCTCGCCTTGCGTCGCCTTCTTGGAGACGAAATCCAGCTTCTTGAGCTTGGTGAGCCCATCCACCAACTGGCCGATCTCGGTGCCGAAAAGGCTGTTGATCTCGTCGATCGTGGCGGCGGTGTCTTCCACCGTGTCGTGCAGCACGGCGGCCACGATGGTCGCGTCATCCAGACGCATGTCGGTGAGGATGGCCGCCACTTCCAAAGGGTGTGCGAAGAACGGATCGCCCGAGGCGCGCTTCTGCGTGCCATGGGCTTTCATGGCGTAGACATAGGCGCGGTCAAGCAATCCCTCGTCAGCGTTGGGATTGTAACGCTTGACCCTGTCGACAAGTTCATACTGCCGCATCATGGCAAGGCGCACATCGATCTCACAAGCATGGGATGCCCAATATTGAGGCGCGCTCGTCTTGCTTCAAGGAAATTCGGCGGTCTTGGCCAAAAGAACGCAACCCAGAGGCCGGCACAGCCTTTCCCCAAGAAAAAACCCGGCCTGTGGGCCGGGTCAACGCGGTGTTTGGAGGCAGGCGGCGCGGCTGGCGATCCTTGCCGCCACGCCGGGACGATCAATCCTCGTCGTCGTCGCGGCTGTTGCCAGAAGGGGCAACGAGGCCATCGAGGCCGCGCAGCAGGTCTTCCTCGCTCATTCGGTCGAACTGCACTTCGCTGTCATCGGTCGAAGCCTTCGCCGCATTGGCAGCGGGGGTCGACGTGACCATGAGCGGCACGGTCTCGGCCTCCGGCTCGTCAACCTCGACATGCTTCTGCATGGAATGGATCAGGTCTTCCTTGAGATCGCCGGGTGCAATCTTCTCGTCCGCGATCTCGCGAAGGGCCACGACGGGGTTCTTGTCGTTGTCGCGCGGCACGAGAATGGACGAGCCCGACGCAATCATGCGGGCCCGATGGCTGGCGAGCAGCACGAGTTCGAAACGATTCTCGACCTTGTCGATGCAGTCTTCAACGGTGACGCGAGCCATGAACGGCGTCCCTCTCAGGTTCGGAATGAATGGAAGCGTGACGCGCTGATACACGCCGGACCGGCCAAAGGCAAGGATCGGCCTTTCTTCACCGGGCGCCGCTCAGGCCTCCGGCTCGAAGATCATCGCCACGCCGTTGATGCAGTAGCGCAGGCCGGTGGGGGGCGGCCCGTCCGGGAAGACATGCCCCAGATGGCCACCGCACTGCGAGCAGTGCACCTCGGTGCGGGTCATGCCCCAGCTGCGGTCGACGGTGGTGCCGACGGAGCCCGGAAGCGGGTCGTTGAAACTTGGCCAGCCGGTGCCGCTCTCGAACTTGCGTCCCGCCACGAACAGCTGCTGCCCGCAACCGGCGCATGAGAATGTGCCGGCCCGCTTTTCGTGGTTCAGCGCGCAACTGCCAGCCCGCTCGGTGCCATGTCCGCGCAGCACGTCATACTGCTCGGCCGTCAGCAGATGCCGCCATTCGGCATCGGTCTTCTGGATGGGAAAGGTTTCTGCAGGCTTGGGCTTGCCGAAGAGCGACATGGGCTTTGTCTCCTGTGCGGCCACCGCCAGAGCGGGCGTGTGCCGGGTTGCATGGATGTTCACTTCGAAACGGCTGTCGGCGCAAGAGGCCCTGATGCCACGGCAGGTGAAGCCTCGGCCCGCGCGCCGCTGCGGCGATCCCTCCCGCAAATGAGCGCCAGCGCCACCATGAGAAGCCCCGCACCCAGCACCCACCAGGCCGGCCTGATGCTGAAGGAGACATCGAGATTGGCGGCGAGCACGCGCGAGACCATCACGCCGCTCCGTGCCGCATACCAGCCGGCCTCGACGAGCGCCGTAGCCAGCCCGGCGGCGATGGCGAGCAGCAGCAAGGCGACAAGGCCGGTGCCGAAGCCGTAACGCCGCATCAGGCGGTAGCCCATCAGCCACAGGAAAAGGCCGGTCATCAGCACGGGTTGCGTCACGTCCAGTTTCGATTGCAGGAAGAAATGCAGCAACGACAGCGCTGTCAGCCCGTAGACCAGCCCGTGCAGCCGGTTCCAGCGCACGCTGCCCAGCCGCCTGATCATGCTGTCGGTCGAGGTCAACCCAAGCGCCAGCAGCCCGAGCAGGGCCACGAAGCCGATGGTGAGATAAAACCGCAGCACGATTTCGCTGGCCACCTTGAACATGTCATAGCGCTGTTCGACCACATAAAGGGCCAGGTGGACGAGCACGTAGGCCAGCGCCGTCACGCCCAGCATCCGCCGGACGATAATCAGCTTGGGCCAGTTGGCGAGGCTGCGCAGCGGCGTCACCACCAGCGAGATCAGCAGGAAGCGCACGGCCCAGTCGCCTGTGTCGTGAATGGCATAGGTCAGCGGCTTCGAGCCGAGATCGCCGGTGAGCGCCATCATCGCCAGCAGCAGCATCGGCCCGATGCAGCACAGGAAGACGGCCAGCTTCAGCGGCGAGAAACGCCCGGCTCGATCGGTCCAGATTATCAACGGCATCGGTCTCCAAGCCCTGCTGGAGATAGTCCGCCAAAGGCTGTTTGGACAGATCCTGGTTTGTCACGAGCAGGTGAGGCCTGAAGCGGCTGTGGTTCCTGCCCTTGCTGCGACGTCGCGTCTTGGCGGCCGGCCTTTCACCGGAGCACCGACTTCGCTAGACCGCTCCGATCATCGGGAGGTCAAGGCAGATGCGTTTGCGGTTGGGCGTCAACATCGATCACGTTGCGACGGTGCGGAATGCGAGGGGCGGGCGCTTGCCGGACCCGGTTCGCGCCGCCCATCTCGCGGTTGCCGCAGGTGCGGACAGCATCACGGCCCATCTGCGCGAGGATCGCCGCCATATCCGCGATGAGGACATGGTGCGGTTGGCGCGCGAACTGACGGTGCCGCTCAACTTCGAGATGGGGGCGACGGAGGAGATGATCGCACTTGCAGAAGTGCTGAAGCCCCATGCCGCCTGTCTGGTGCCCGAAAAGCGCACGGAGCGCACGACCGAGGGCGGGCTCGATGTTGTCGGCCAGCATGACCATCTGGTCCCTGCCATTGCGCGCCTGGTGGCGGCAGGCTGCCGCGTCTCCCTGTTCATCGAGCCTGACGAGGCGGCGATCGCCGGCGCGGCGCGGCTCGGCGTGCCCGTTGTGGAGCTGCACACCGGTGCCTGGTGCCATGCAGTGACAGACGGCCACGGCACCAAGGCTGCCATCGAACTGGAACGTCTCAGGACCGGTGCGAGGATCGCGTTCGGCCATGGTCTCGAAGTCCATGCCGGTCACGGCCTCGACTACGACACCGCGCGGGAACTGGCGACGACGCCAGAGTTCGTCGAGTTCAACATCGGCCATTTCCTGATGGGTGAGGCCATGTTCACGGGCCTTGAACATGTCATCCGGCAGATGCGCGCGGCGATGGACGAGGGCAGGGCAGGCCGCGAATGATTGCGTCACCCGGCAGCGGCATCAGACAGTGCCGCCGCCGAAGCGAATGCGGCCCAAACGCGCTGACATTTTGCTTTTCGCTGCGTGCAGCCCGTGCATATTGGCCTCGTCGGACCAGAACGGGCGATGGGGGAACCATGACAATGACACTGCGCGCCGGCAGGGCATCTGCCATGATCTGGCTCGGGTTGATGTTCGCTGGTGCCACACCGGCCACTGCCCAGAGCCCGGCCTCGCCTGCTGCCACGCCGCCGGCCAACGCACCGATCGATCTGAAGTTGTTCGAGAAAACCGAGGTCGACCGCTCGAAGGGCTGTTCGCTCGGCCTGTGGCAGGCCAATCGCGACCCTGACAAGGACAACTGCGCCTATGTGTTTCTCGAAAACATGGTCGGCCAGAACCATGTGCGCCAGCCGGCGCGCATCAAGATCGGCTCGTCCGTGGTCAACCTTACCCGCGTCGCCACCGGCGGGCGCAACAATGGCTACGCGCTCTACGAGTTCCAGCTCTACAAGATGCCCGGCGAGGACCAGTTCGTGGTGCTCGAACTGAAACTCGGGGAGCTGGAAGGCGAGGCCGTCGAGGTCGAAGGCGGCACGATGAGCATCATCATGAACGGCAAGCCGGTGTTCCGCTCCTCGGTCAAGGGCGGGGCGGGCTGCATGGGCCCGCCGGTGGCGGCCTCAGCCGCGCCGCGTCCGGCAGCGCCTGTTGCAGCCGCGCCGCGACCTGCTTCTTCTCCAGCGCCGGCACCGGCTCCCGCACAGGCCGCGCGCCCGGCCCAGCCAGCGGAGCCGGCGGTGGCCTTTCACACCGGCCCGTTCGAGCGCCGCCCGATTGATCGGCAGTTGGTGGCCCGCGAACTCAAGGCCAGCGCCCGCAAGCAGTTCGGCTGCGAGGATCGGCTGATGAACGCCAATGTCATTGGCTTCGACATGAGCGAGGAAAGCGCGATCTGGGAGATTCCCTGCCAGTCCTTCGCCTATCAGGCCAGTTCGGTGTTCGCCAAGGTCTACACCCCCGCACCAGGCAAGGAGCATGAATTCCTCAGCTTCCAGGGGCCGCGTGGCCGCAAGCGCCCGACCGAGCCCGGCGTGCTGCTCAATGCCACCTGGAACGTGCGGGCCCGGACCGTGACCAGCATTTCGTTGGGCCGGGCTGCCGGTGATTGCGGCGTGCTGGAACGCCACCGCGTCACCGAGGAGGGCACCTTCCGGCTGATCGAGTATCGCGAGAAGACCGAGTGCGACGGCAAGGTCGTCAAGCCCGAGAACTTTCCGCTGGTCTACCAGTACCGGCAGCCCTGATGCTCGCCTTGATGATGGCGCTGATCCGGCATCGCGCGCGGCTGTCCCGGGTCTTGCTGGCAGCCGGCTGCCTTGTGTCAGGCATGGTGCCGGCACAGGCGCAACTCCGCAGTGAGATCGAAGAGCTTGGTGATTGCGAGAAACTCGCCGTCGCCTTCAGCCACAAGCATGGCGGCACGATTTCGGCCGCGCGGATCGAGCGTGGCGCTTCGCTTGCCATCAACCGCTTCGACGACAAGGTCGGCAGCCAGCGTGTCTCCACCGAGTATGTCGGCTTTGCCCGCATCACCGAGCAGGGTGCCTCCCGGCGTCTGCGCTTCATTTGCCTGCATGAAGGCGGGATCGGAAGCGCTGTGTACTTCGGCCTGTTCTACGAGTAGGGCAGGCGGCCATGATCATCGGCATCGGTTCCGACCTCATCGACATCCGCCGCATCGAGCGGTCGCTCGCCCGCTTCGGCGATCGCTTCACACACCGCATCTTCACCGAGGGCGAGCGCGTCCGCTCGGACGCCAAGGCCACCCGCGCCGCGTCCTATGCCAAACGCTTCGCCGCCAAGGAAGCCTGCTCGAAGGCTCTTGGAACCGGCATGAACCGCGGCGTGTTCTGGCGTGACATGGAGGTCGTCAACCTGCGCTCCGGCCAGCCCACGATGCGCCTGACAGGCGGGGCCGCCGCCCGGCTGGCGGCTCTGCTGCCTGAGGGCCATGTCGGGCACCTGCACCTCTCGCTGACCGACGATCCGCCGCTGGCACAGGCCTTCGTGGTGATCGAGGCCCGCCCCGCCGTGCCGCGCTGATCGCGTTTCACGGCGCATGCGCAGTTATCCGCGCTTGCACTGGGAAGGGCGGCAACCCTATTCTCAGACATGGAATCTCGAAGGGCCTGCTGCGAAGCGGTCGTCTCGTCTGGCCATGCGCATCGTGCCCGGACCAGCACCCTGCCGGAAAGCCATCACACCACGCATCTGCCACGTCGCACTTCGCTGCCAGACACCGATCGAAGAGACCCGCTTGGACATGACCCACCTGCCAGATGAAAGCATGAGAGACCGGCCCATGCAGAGGCAGACGTGACCCGGCCGATCCGGGAAGCGCCGCAGTTCTACCTGACTGCTCCTTCGCCATGCCCCTATCTTCCGGGGCGCGAGGAGCGGAAGGTTTTCACGCACCTTGTCGGTAACCGCGCCCGCGAACTCAACGACCTGCTCACCCATGGCGGTTTCCGCCGCTCGCAGACCATTGCCTATCGCCCCGCCTGCGAGACCTGCCGGGCCTGCATCTCGGTGCGCGTGCTGGTGGATGATTTCGCGTTGAACCGCACCCAGCGCCGCACCATCACGCTGAACAGCGACCTGATTGGTGCGACCGGACCCAACAAGCCAAGCTCCGAACAGTATTCGCTGTTCCGGCGCTATCTTGACCACCGCCACCCGGAGGGCGGCATGGCCGAGATGACGGTGCTCGACTACGCCATGATGGTCGAGGACAGCCATGTCGAGACCAACGTCATCGAGTACCGCCGCCGTGGCCCCGACAGCTTCGCCACCGGGCGCGGCGCGGGCGATCTGATGGCCATGGCCCTGACGGACCGCATGGCTGACGGGCTGTCCATGGTCTACTCGTTCTATGATCCCGTGCTCTCGGACCGCTCGCTCGGCACCTACATGATCCTCGATCACATCGAGCGCGCCAGAAAGCTGGGCCTGCCCTATCTCTATCTCGGCTACTGGGTGCAGGGCTCATCGAAGATGGACTACAAGTCCAAGTACCTGCCGCAGGAGCGCCTGATGGGCCGCGGCTGGGAACGTGTCGACGGTTGAACCGGGCACGGCCAATTTCCACGGCAGCCCTTCGGCGGTGCTGACATCCGTGCCCACGCATTGCAACCACTCGCAAATCGCCACAATCCGGGTTAAAGTGATGATCATGATCCGCTTCGTAATCCTGATCGCATCATCATCGTTGCTTCTCGCTGGCCCTGCTGCCGCGATCCAGGAGGTCGTGCTCGGGCCGCGTGCGCCGAGCTTTGCCGCGGCGGCGAGTGCTGGTCTCGGCTGGGAAACCCTGCCGATGCCGTCCTCAGCGCCCGTGCAGGCGTTCGAAGCGCCCGGTTTCGGGACCTCCGCGCGTGATCCGCGCCAATGGGCTTTCACCTCCGGCGAGACGGTGCGGATGGGATCATTCCTGTTCAACACCAGTTCCGGCCCGTCCTGGTCGATGGCCAGTCCGCTCGGGTTCTCGTCGTCGATGTCGCGCTTCGGCGGGCTCGGCGGCGGCTTCGGTAGCGGCCTCGGCGATCTGGGCTTTACCACGCGCTCGACCTCCGCCGTGATGGCTGCCGAGAACCTGATGTTCTACACCTCCGTCGGCCGCACCACCTATGGCGGCGGCGCGTCAGCCGTGCCCTCGATCGGCCTCGGCGTCTCCATGACGCCCGCCACGCAGATGGATGTGCGCACCGGCTTCAAGATGGAACTGATGCCGGGCATCAGCTTCGGCATGGAAGCAGCCTTCCAGCCAGCGCCGCGCTGACAGGGCAGGGACAGATTGTCATTCCCGTCGCCGACGGCGACCCCGGCCCTCGCTTGCGCTCGGGCGTTCGCCGCCTTTGAAAGGTCCACCGGACCTTTCAATCCGCTGCGCGGATCGGCGGCTCACCCCACAAACCGGTTGTTCTTCGGGAAGCCCTTGGGCGGCAGCCGCCCGGCTTCTGCCCTTTGCCCCAGCCATTCGTCGAGTTCCGGCCGCGCCACGGTGTAGGTCCGGCCATCGCTCGACTGCCAGGTCAGCCCGTCTGCCAGAGCAAAGGACTTGGCGTCGGCGATGCCGCCATCCTTGTATTTCTGCAGGCGCACGCCCTTGCCCCGGCCCATTTCCGGCACCTGAACCAGCGGAAAGCAGATCAGCTTCCGGTTTTCGCCGATCACCGCGAGATGGTCGCCGGCCACCGGCAGCGCGAAGACGCAGGTCAGGCCCTCATCGAGGTTCAGCACCTGCTTGCCCTTGCGGGTGTTGGCCACGATGTCGTCCGCCGGTGCGATGAACCCGCGGCCGTCATTGCTGGCAAAGAGCAGCTTGACGCCCGCCTTGTAGGGGAAGGCAGCGATGAAATCGGCCCCTTCCTCCAGGTCGATGGACAGCCGGATCGGATCGCCGAAGCCGCGGCCGCCCGGCAGCTTGGCCGCATCGAGCGTGAACACCTTGCCGTTGTCGCAGATCACCAGGATCTTCGCCGTCGTCTCGGTGAAGAACGAGAACTTCAGCGCATCGTCGCCCTTCCATGTCAGGCTGGACAGGTCGGCGACATGGCCCTTCAGCGCGCGAATCCAGCCCTTCTGCGAGACCACGACCGTGATCGGCTCACGCTCGACCATGGCCTCGTTCATGTCGAAGTCGGTGGTTTCCGGCGCATCGGCAAACTGGGTGCGGCGCTTGCCCAGCGCGGTGTCGGGCCCGAAGGTCTTGCGCACCTGCCGGATATCCCAGGCCACGGTCTTCCACTGCTTGTCTTCGGAGCCGAGCAGACCCTCGATCTGGGCCTTCTCCTCGGTGAGTTGGTCCAGCTCCTTCTTGAGCTCCATTTCCTCGAGCTTGCGCAGCGAGCGCAGGCGCGTGTCGAGGATGGCATTGGCCTGAACCTCGCTCAAATCGAACACGCGCATCAGCTCGGTCTTCGGCTCGTCCTCCTCGCGGATGATTTTGATCACCCGGTCGAGATCGAGATAGACGATCAGCATCCCGCGCACGATTTCGAGGCGCTTCTCGATCTGTCCGAGCCGATAGCGCGAGCGCCGCAGCAACACGTCGCGGCGGTGGTTCAGCCATTCACGCAGCGCTTCGGCCAGATTGAGCACGCGCGGCGCGATGCCTCCGGTCAGCACGTTCATGTTCAGCGAGATGCGGCTTTCCAGCGCGGTCAGCTTGAACAACGTCTCCATCATCAGACCGGGATCGACGGTGCGCGAGCGCGGCTCGAACACGATGCGGATGTCCTCGGCGGATTCATCACGCACATCCGCAACCAGCGGCAAGCGCTTGTCCTGCAACAGTTCTGCGATCTTCTCGATCAGGTTGCCCTTGGCGACGAGATAGGGGATCTCGGTCACGATAACGACCCAGCCGCCTCGGCCCGTGTCCTCCTTCTCCCAGCGGGCGCGGGTGCGGAACGATCCGCGCCCGGTCCTGTAGGCTTCTGCAATCGAGGCGCGCGGCTCGACGATCACCCCGCCAGTGGGGAAATCAGGCCCCGGCACGAAGGTCAGCAACTGCTCGGGCGTCGCGCCAGGATGCTGGATCAGATACAGCGCCGCATCGCACAGCTCGGCGGCATTGTGGGGCGGGATCGACGTCGCCATGCCGACGGCAATGCCCTGCGAGCCATTGGCCAGAAGGTTGGGGAAGGCCGCCGGCAGCACCACCGGCTCCTCGTCCTCGCCGTTGTAGGTCTCGCGGAAATCGACGGCATCCTCGTCGATGCCTTCCAGCAGCAGCCGCGCCACCTCGGTCATGCGCGCTTCGGTGTAGCGGTAAGCGGCGGCGTTATCGCCGTCGATGTTGCCGAAATTGCCCTGTCCGTCGATCAGCGGATAGCGCTGCGCGAAATCCTGCGCGAGCCTGACCAATGCGTCATAGACGGCCTGGTCGCCATGGGGGTGGAACTTGCCGATCACGTCGCCGACGATGCGGGCGCACTTCTTGTAGCCCTGGCCCGGATCGAGCTTCAGCAGGCGCATCGCATGCAGCACTCGCCGGTGCACGGGTTTGAGCCCGTCGCGGGCATCCGGCAGCGCCCGGTGCATGATCGTCGACAGGGCATAGGCAAGATAGCGCTCTTCCAGCGCCGACTTCAGGTCGATCGATTCGACACCATCGGGGGAGGGCGGATCAACAGGCTTTCCCATCGCGGGACGAACTCCTCAACACATAACAGGACGCATAGCCGCCGGCGTTGCAGGCCGCGGCGTCGGCCATGCCACTGATTCTGGCGTCCATCCTACAGCACGCGCCGGATCGCGGCATCGCTTCCGGCTGCAAGCCGCCGTTTCCGGCCTGCCGCGGCAACCGGGCGGGCCGCTCCGAAGGCAGGGGCCGTTGCATGTGATCCCGAAGGCTGCCCGTCAACCATGACTCATGGACCTGACAAATTGTGCACAGCCAGACACGTGCCGCCACATTGCTGCCACATGTTAACGACTTTTAAGGGCTCTGATCGTCATCAGGCGGTCGCGTCGGTTTCCCCTCATGGCAGGGCAGGCCCCGTGGCGCGTTTCCGAAACAGGTGATCCTCGGTCCGTATGTCGGCAAGCACAATCACGCGGTTATCATGTCTGTGTCTGTCGCTGGTGGCGACGGTCGGGCAGGCGCGTGCTTTCGAGGTCACCAGTTCGGTCTGGGAACGCTTCACCTTGGATCAGGGGCAGACGGCAGGCATCAGCCTGCGCGGCTATCGCCTGCCGCAGTTTGCGCCGACCCTCAAACCGATGGTCGGGCTCAATTACGAGAATGCCCAGACAGCAAGCGCTGTGCGCGGTGCCTGGCTGGAGGCAGCCCGCGTCGGCTCCTTCGCAATGGGCCCCGTGGTCGCGGTCGAGCGGCATCTGTCCTTGTCTTCGCGAGCCAGCGCTGCCGCCTTCGAGACCGAGCGGGCGGCGCGCTATGGCGGATTTCTGGCCTACACATCGCAAGGCCAGGAGTATGGCCGGCTGTCGCTGACCACAGGCAGGTCCGGCGGCCTCGACATGAAGGCCACGCGCACCTTCAAGCTCAACGACAACCTGTCGCTGGACATCGGCCCGACCATCGCGCTCGGCTCCTATGAGCGCTTCGGTTATGCCCAGCCGGTCACTTCATCCTTTGCGGGGGCCTCCCTTGCCGGCATGACCACGCCCGTCAATCCGGATCGGGCGCAGCTTGGCGCCTTCGGCCTCGCCACCGCCATCGAGACGCGCCTTGGCGAGCGCACCGTGGCCCGCATGTTCGCCGACTATGCCCGCATCGAGGCCCAGCGCGGCCAGCCCGGCGCCGCCAGCCTGCAGGGCCGCGACCGGGTCGATTTCGGCTTCTCGCTCACCACCCAGATCGGGCGTTGATCGGCTTCAGTCCGGTTTTCCGGCTCTCTCTTCACCCATCACCGCTGAGAGGAAGGATGTACGCTCATCGGGCGGCAACAATCCCCTTGGCTCATAGATGTTGCGCCTCAGGAAATGGCCGGTCAGGGCAAATCCGGCTGCGATCTGTTCGGATGTGACATGGTCGCCCATGAACCGGTCACTGACGAAGGCGGGTAGGGCCAGCAGCCTGGCTGCATAGGCTTCCCCGGCGCGGGCCGAGACGGCGCGGCCGGATTTCGGCGAAACGAACACCAGATCCTGCGTTGCGCCGCTCACGGCACAGGCCGAGAGGTCGAGTCCGAAGCCCAGATCCGCCAGCAGTGCCAGCTCGAAACGGACCATCAGCGCTGCCGCGATGTTCGGCGAATCGAGATGCTCCAGCACGACTAGCAGCGCGTGGTAGAGCCCCTCATGGGGGTCGCGCTCAGGCAGCAATCTGAGCAGCCCCGCCAGATGTCCCAGCCCGAACAGCGAGGCCGCGTCGTCGAGAAAGCGCCCCGCCCGAAGCTCCGTCCCTTCGATGGCGAACTGGCCAAGATGGTCGTCCAGCCGCGCCCGCCAGGTCAGCGTCACGCCATTGCCGGGCTGGATCAGCGCGCTCATCCGGCGCGAGCGCCCGCCGCGCACCAGGCCGAGATGGCGGCCATGCCCGCGCGTCATCGCTTCGACGATCACAGAGCTTTCGCCATGCCGCCGGGCACCGAGGATGACAGCGTCGTCCGTCCATTCCATGGCGCTGTTGTGCGGCGCTTCGCCGGGCCTGCGCAAGGGGCGCATCGTGCCGCCTCAAATCTTCCTTAACCATGCGCGATGCCTTGTGGAGCCAAACCTGTTCGCTCCCCGAGGTTCTCCATGTTTCATCACCGTCTGATGGCCGCGTTGCCGGTGCCTGCGCTGGCGCTGGCCCTGTCGCTCGCAACCGCTGCCCCCGCGCAGGCCGATTTCGGCAGTTGCGTTGCCGGCATCCGCGCCTCGGCCCTGTCGCAAGGCGTGTCGGCCAGTGTCTTCGACCGCGCCATGGCGGGCGTCACCCCCGATCCGAAGGTGATCGAGGCCATGAACAACCAGCCGGAATTCCGCACCCCGATCTGGGATTATCTCGGCGCGCTGGTGGACGAGGAGCGTGTGCAGGAGGGCCGGCAGATGCTGCGGACCCATGCGGCGGCGCTGGCCTCCGCGGAAGCGCGCTATGGCGTGGATCGGCACACGATCGTGGCGGTCTGGGGCGTCGAGTCAAACTATGGCAAGGTGCGCGGGCGCTGGTCGCTGCCGCAGGCGCTCTCCACCGCAGCCTGCACGGCCTCGCGCCGGCGCGAGTTCTTCCGGGGCGAACTAATCGCCACGATGAAGATCATCCAGCGCGGCGATCTCCGGCAGGAGCAGCTGATGGGCTCCTGGGCCGGTGCCTTCGGCCACACCCAGTTCATCCCCACCACCTATCTCAGACTGGCCGTTGATGGTGATGGCGACGGACGGCGCGATCTGGTGGATTCGATCCCCGATGCGCTCCATTCCACCGCCAACTTCATGGCCAAGGCCGGCTTCCAGACCGGTGCAAGCTGGGGCTACGAGGTCGATGTGCCCTCTGGCTATGCCGGCCCCGTTGGCCGGACGGCGCGTGCGCCGGTGTCGAGTTGGGCCGCGCGCGGCATCACCCGCGTGGGCGGCGGCGCGCTCGGCGGCGGCGGCAATGCCGGGCTGGTCTATCCGGCCAGGGGCGGCCCGGCCTGGATCGTGTTCAAGAACTACGACGCGGCCTTCTCCTACAATGGCGCGGACAGCTACGCGCTGGCGATCTCGATCCTCTCGGACCGGCTGCGCGGTCGCCCAGGCGTGCAGCAGGCCTGGCCGACCGATGATCCGCCGACCTCGCGCGAGGAGCGCCGCGAGTTGCAGCGGCTGTTGATCGCGCGCGGGCACGATGTCGGCGAACCCACCGGCGGGATCGGCCCGCTCAGCCGCGCCGCGATTTCCGCAGAGGAGCGCCGCCTCGGCATGACGCCCACTGGCCGCGCTGGCGGCAAGATCCTGCAGGCGCTCAGGGCAGGGCGGTGATGCGCAGGCTGATCACCACCGGCTCGCCGTTCGAAACCGCGTTCGGCTATTCGCGCGCCGTGGTCGATGGCGATCTGGTTTTCGTGTCCGGCACGACAGGCTATGACTACGCCACGATGATCATGCCCGAGGATGTTGCGGATCAGGCCCACAACATCTTCAAGACCATCGCTGGCGTGCTCGTCGAGGCTGGCTCGTCGCTGGATCAGGTGGTGCGCGCCCAGTATTTCGTGACGGACCGGGCCTTCTGCGAACCGGTGCTGCGCGTCTGTGGTGCCGTCTTCGGCGCGATACGCCCCGCCGCCGGCATCTATGTCGTGGCGGGCCTGCTCAAGCCCGAGATGAAAGTCGAGATCGAGGTGACCGCCCGGCGGGGATGATGTTGACGCCGCCGCTGGCGGTTTCAGCACGCTGCCGGCGTTGGTGAAATGGATTCCCGCATGAAACCTGCCACACCCGAAACACCCGCACCTGCCGATGCCGAGGCGCGCAGGGCCATCAGACCGGTGATCTGCTATCCCGTCGATGCGCTGGCCCAGCCGGACCTGCCGGCCTTGCGCGCCGCGCGCAAGGGCTGGCGGAAGACAGGCGAGGTGGTGGTGCCGCCGCGCGATGCCCGCAGCTTTGCCGTGCCGCAGGGGGCCTTCTTCCGCATCACCAGCATCGAGGGGCCGCAGGTCGGCGATCTCAACCTGTGGAATGCGCATGACCCGTCCGAGCGCTTCTACTCCGGCAAGACCCGCGCCCTGCATGGCACCCACCTGTCGACCGGCGACCGGCTCTGGTCGAACCTGCCCTATCTGCGCCCGCTGGCCACGATCACCGCCGACAGCCTCGACTGGTATGGCTTCGACGCCGATGGCGGCTCGGTGCATGACGTGATCGGCACGCGCTGCGATCCTCACACCCATCGCCTGCTCTCGGGCGGCACCTATCACCAGTGTTGCCATTCCAACCTGACACGGGCCTTCGCCGATGCGCGCAAGGTGCCGCTCACCGATGCCGAGATGGCGGTGCATGATGTGCTCAATGTCTTCATGTGCACCGGCTTTGATCGCGTCACCGGGCAATACTTCATGAAGGCAAGCCCGGTGCGGCCCGGCGACTATCTGGAGTTCTTCGCAGAAATCGACCTCCTCGGGGCCTTGTCGGCTTGTCCGGGCGGCGATTGCAGCGCCGAGCACTCCAGCGATGTGGCGCGCTGCCACCCCCTCCTCGTCGAGGTCTTTCAGCCTGAGGCACCGCCGCAAGGCTGGCAGCCGCCTGAGCGCAGCGGCTACGACCGCTCCCACGGGCGCTGATCGGGCAGGGGCTTGCCGCCCGCCTGCCGCGCCATGCGCAGGATTCACCTGTGTCATCCCCGGCGGCCCAGAGGGCCGGGAAGGGGATCCAAGCCTATCTGTCGGCGGCCAAATGGATACCCTTCCCGCGCCCAAGGCGCGCCGGGGATGACACCAGGTCGGTGACTGGCCCAGAAGCAATCGCCTTGCCGAGCCCGGACGGGAGCTTGCACGCGGCAGAATTGCGGGTAAGACGCAATCCGGGAACCGGCTTCCGTCGCTGTCCCAACCGCCAAATCCCAACCGCAAAGAGCGCTCCCATGGCTTCGCACAATCTCCTGATCCTGCCCGGCGACGGCATCGGCCCGGAAGTGGCCCAAGAGGTCGAGAAGGTCACAGCCTGGTTCAGCAAGCGCGGCGTGGCGCGTTTCGAGACCGAGCGCGATCTGGTCGGTGGCGCGGCCTACGACGCCTGC
>JAIYDY010000124.1 GCA_027487245.1 Hyphomicrobiales bacterium | reverse complement strand
GGGGACCGTCTTGAGCATGATCCTGAGATCGAGAGCAATGCTGGCGCTGTAGACATACCAGATGTCGAGCGCGGCCTTGTCCTCGGCTGAAATGGCGCGACCTCCGATGACCTGGGCCCAGCCGGTCAGCCCCGGGCGCACCACCAGCCGGGAGGTGTGACCTTCTGCGAGATCACGCGGCAGCAGCGGGCGCGGCCCGACGATCGACATGTCGCCGCGCAGGATGTTGATCAGTTGCGGCAGCTCATCAAGCCGCGAGCGCCGGAGCAGGTTGCCCAGAGCGTCCGTGCGCTCCTGATCGGTGAGACGCCGTCCGTCCGGATCGACCTCTGCGCGCATTGTCCGAAACTTGAGCACATGGAATGGCTTGCCGCCCATGCCCGGCCGGCGCTGCCAGAACAGAACAGGGCGTCCCATCCGCGCCGCCACCAGCAGCGCGATCAGCACCAGCAGCGGCGAGACCAGCAGCAGCGCCAGCGCCGACAGGGCAATGTCGAGCCCGCGCTTGATCAGCCAGTAGGGGCGCTGCGCCATGGCCTCCAGGTCGCGGTCATCGACCCGGAAGCCCGCCGGCTGGGGCAAGGCAGCCCCAGCAACGGCGACGTCTTCCAGAGCGTCGGAGGCGTCGGTGCCCTCTTCGTCAGCCGCGTCGCTGTCGCTGGAGAAACTCATCAGGTCCGCCAGCTCCAGAAAGACCAGGTCGCCGGACTGCACCAGCCCGTTCAACTGAGCCAGCCCCTCCGCCGGGATTGCCGAGCGCGGCACGGCCAGCAGCACATGCCGCACCTCGACCCCGTGGGTCTGCAAGGTGGCGCGGATTTCGGCCATGTCGTTGACATGCCCGAGGATGCGGTGGCCGAAGGCCGTCCGTCCGAGCTGCTTGCGCGAGATGGTGACAAAACCAACCACGTCGAGATGCTCCGGCGCGTGGGCCTCGATCAGGCGCAGCATCACTCCGGTCAGGCTGTTGACGCCGACGATGATCACGCTCTGCGATTTCAGCTGAGCGTTGCCGGAGGTGGAGAGGGGCTGGAAGCCACCTGTTCGCCTGATGCGGGCATGCTGCTGGGCGACAAGCCGCGCCAGGATCAGCAGCACGCCGCAGAACACGAGTTGTAACAGCGGGATGCTGCGCGGCACGCCTTCCAGACGCGTCAGGGTGAAGGTCACCGCCAGCGACAGGAAGATCGCCAACGCGACAACCATCAGGATCCGCCCGAAAACCCGCGCGGTGCTGAGGTTCCAGATCTCGCGCCCGGTGCCCGCCGCATGCAGCCCCAGAAAGACGAGGGCGGTGCCGGTGAGCACATAAGGACTGGTCAACGTCTCGACGAGATCGAACGCTGCGAACGGGGTGCGAATGTAGAAGGCCAGAACACTGGCGACATAGAACAGGGCCGTATCGGCAAGAACGAGCCAATGGTGGCGATGGGCCTGTTTGGTCATCAAGAAATGGACCCGCCAATGGGACGTGAGCCCCGCGCGGGGCCTTGCGATCTCGCCGCGCAGGTAGCACGGAACCTTGTCAGCGGTCCAGAAGCCTTGGGCAACCCTGCCTGACCGCGCTGCGTCATGGTTGATCAACGGGGCCGCGCTGTGGTCTAAGGCGGCCATCGGCAAACCGGCCAGGATGCGAGATGGGCTTGCTACGTTCCTTTGTTGCAGCCAACAGGGCTGGCGCACGCTGGCTGGAACGCCGCGCGCCGCGCCTGTTCGGTGCCGAGGACTACACGGCTGCGCTGCAGGCGGCCATTGCCGCCGATATCGCGGCGCTGAGGCCCGCGACCGTGCTGGAGGTGGGCGGCATCGACCGGCCTCTGCTCGCGAAGGGTCCGGACTTCACCTATGTCGGACTGGATATCGAGCATCGGCCCGATTGCGACCTGATCTACGACCGGTTCATCGTGCAGTCGATCGAGCAGCCCGTCCCCGTCGAGGCCGACATGATCATCTCGATCACGGTGCTGGAGCATGTGCCTGACAACGTGTCCGCCGCACGGGCGATGTTCGGCGCCTTGAAACCCGGCGGCACGATGCACCATTATGTGCCTTCCAAGTGGCATCCGTATTCGGTGGCGCTCAGGCTGGTCGGACCGTCCTTGCAGAAAAAGCTGATCGCCATCCTGCGCCCGGAGGCCGTGGCAGTGACGGGCTATCCGGCGTTTTTCGATCATTGCTCGCCCGGTGCCATGGAGCGCCTGTTCGGGCAGGCCGGCTTTGCCGACATCCGCGTCAAGGCGTTCTATCGCGCCAGCGACTACTTTGCCTTCTTCCTGCCGGCCTATCTTGCGGTGGTGCTGTTCGAAGCGCTGTGCGAAGCTTGCGGCTGGCGGCTGTTCGCATCCGGCTTTGTCATCAGTGCTGCCCGGCCCGACCTTGCGGAGGCGTTGGCCATCCGTCCGGTCGCCCCTGCCCATGCCATGCCGGAGATCTTCCCATGAACGCGGCCATCACGAATGCGCCCATCGCGATCTTCATTTACAAGCGACCTGACCATCTGCGCCGAATGCTGGAAACGCTCGTGGCCTGCGAGGGCTTCGATCAATCGCAGGTTTTCGTGTTTGGTGACGGGCCGAAATCACCTGAGCAGGCACCAGCTGCCGAGGAAGCCCGCGCCGTGGCCCGCGCCATGTTGGGCGATCGCGCCGAGTATCGCTTCCAGGACAGCAACCGCGGGCTTGCCAATTCCGTGATTGCCGGCGTCAGCGAACTGACGGAGCGGTTCGGAAGGGTGATCGTGATCGAGGACGATCTCGTGCTCGCGCCGCAATTCCTGAGCTTCATCAACAGCGCGCTCGAGCACTACAAGGATGACGAACAGGTCATGCAGGTCTCGGGCTTCATGTTCGATGTGCCGGAACTGCGAGAGCGCCGCGAAGCGGTGGTGCTGCCACTGACCACAAGCTGGGGCTGGGGCACGTGGCACCGCGCTTGGCAAAAATTCGACGCAACCGCATCATCATGGCCCGCGATCCGCGCCAATGCAGCCGAGCGGCGGCGCTTCGATCTGGATGGCTGTTACGATTATTCCGAGATGATGGAGCGGCAGGCGATCGGCAGAAGCGATTCATGGGCCATCCGCTGGTATCTGTCGGTGTTCAGCCACAGGGGACTTGTGATTTATCCACCATCATCGCTTGTCGCCAACACAGGCATGGATGGAAGCGGGTCGCATGGGCGGGGAATTTTGCGGAACGCCGGACCATCCGTTGTGATCGATAGCCAAAGCAACGTGATGTTCGCGCCTGCCGTTGTCGACCATGCGGCGCTCGGCATGATCAGACAGTTGTTGTGGCTCCAGAGCGGCGGCCTTGTGGGGAAGCTTGGCGGCATGCTCAAGAACCGCTTCAAACGGCTGTCGTTGACAGGTTCCCGTGCTTTTGACGTGCAGCGCTGATGCAAACGCAGTAAGCGATGCCGGGCAACGGTCGGAGGCAGCGCATGTTCGGTTGGCTGGCAGGTTTTGCCCTGGGTGCTACCGCGCGTGCGGTCAGTCTGGTCAAGACGGCTGACGGCGCCCGCGGCGCGGTGCTGGGTCCAGCCACGCGCGTTCTGGAAGCAGGCCGGATCCGCAACCTTGGCAAAAGTAGGGACAACATCCGTATCGGCCCGAATGGCCGGATCAATGGCGAGGTTCTGGTGTTTCGCCACGCCGGGCGCATCGTCGTCGGCGACTGGTTCTATCTTGGGGCAGGTTCAACGATCTGGTCATCCGATCCTGAAGGAATTCTGATTGGCGATCGGGTGTTGATCTCCATGAATGTCCATATCCATGACACCAACAGCCACGCGCTTGACCATGAACAGCGCTTCCTTCACACGCAGGAGATGATGCTTCTGGGGCATCCTGAAACCAATCCGGGAATCCGGTCGCGGCCCATCGTGATCGGGGACGATGTCTGGATCGGCTTCGGGGCGTCAATCCTGAAGGGCGTGAGGATCGGCCATCGCGCGATCATCGGTGCCCAGTCCGTCATCACCGAGGATGTTCCCGATGATGCTGTCATTCCTGCGCGGCAGACACATACGTGAGGTCGCATTGAAGGCCTTTCCGCAATGATCGCCATCCGTCGCAAGATCCGGAAGATGCTGTTCGATGTGCGCCGGCTTATGGGCATGGAGGCACAGGCTGTGCTGCTCGGTCAGATCAGGGCAGAGCAGATCATCGCAAAGCCGGTAATCGCCTCGCTTGCTGACGCCGAGTTCCGGGTTTTCTCTCAGTGGGGCGAGGACGGGATCCTGTCCTGGCTTGTCGATGTGATTGGACCCACAACAAACAGCTTCGTCGAGTTCGGCGTCGAGGACTACCATGAATCCAACACCCGCTTTCTCCTGCATGCGCGAGGCTGGCGTGGTCTGGTCATTGATGGCAGCGAGTCCAACATCGCCGCTATTCAGGCGGACCAGATCGCCTACAAGCATGACCTGATCGCACTGGCTTCGTTCATCACGCGCGAGAACATCGCCGGGCTGCTGCATGCGAACGGTTTTGGTGAGCGGGTCGGCATCCTTTCGGTCGACATCGATGGAGTCGACTACTGGGTACTCGAAGCGATCGACGCACGATGTGATATCATAGTCGTCGAATACAACGATCTGTTCGGCATGGCCCCGGTCAGCGTTCCTTATGACGGCTCTTTCGTCCGCCTCGATCAGCACTGGTCCGGCATGTACTGGGGGGCGTCGCTCGCGGCGTTCCGTCATCTTCTGGAGGGCCGTGGCTATGTTTTCGCCGGCACCAACCGGGCCGGCACCAATGCTTTCTTCGTCGACAGCGCCCACGCTGGCAAGCTCGGGGACAGACTTGAGCAAAAGGTGAGTTGGCCCTGCCGCATGCGCGAGGTGCGCCGGCAGGATGGCACCCTTGCACTCAAGACCTATGCCGAGGCTGGTCAGCAGATTGCGCATCTTCCACTGGTCAACGTCGCAACGGGCGCGGCCGTCCGCGTCGCTGACGCGTTGGCCGAGGGACCGCCATGACCTGGGAAGAAGCCGTTCGCTGGTGCATGGGGGAGCCGTCCATGGCGGCTCTGGCCCGGGCGGCCTATTTCGATGCGCCGGTGCAGGCAGCCTTGCGCTACGAGGCCAGCGCAGAGTTCGCGGCGGTCAAGGCCCTGTTGCCTGCGCCAGCCGGCCGCGCACTCGATCTGGGTGCCGGAAACGGCATCGTCTCCCATGCGCTGGCAAAACAGGGCTGGACGGTCACGGCGGTCGAGCCTGACGCCAGCGATCTGGTCGGTGCCGGAGCCATTCGCACCGTTGCCCGCGAGACAAGCCTGCCGATCACCGTGATCGAGGCCTTCGGCGAGGCGATCCCGGAAGAAGCCGGCGCTTTCGATCTCGTCGTCGCCAGGCAGGTGCTTCACCACGCCCATGATCTGCCGGCCTTCTGCCGCGAGATGTCGCGTCTGGCGCGTCCAGGAGCGACGATCCTGACCTTGCGCGACCATGTGATCTCCGGTCCGGGGCAGCTGGAACCATTCCTGAAAAGCCATCCGCTCCACCATCTGTATGGCGGCGAAAACGCGTTCACCCTGCATCAGTATCGCGAAGCGCTGACCGCTGCCGGGCTTGTCATCACGTCCGAATTCAATTCGTTCCAGTCAGTGCTCAATTACGACCCGATGGGCGAGGACGAGATCAGGGACAAGCTTGCTGCCGTGGCCGGGCCGCTCCGCGGGCCTGTGAGGGCCGGACTGGCAGTGATGCCCTTCGCCGCGATCACTGCTGTCGCTGCGGCGCTGGATCGGCGGCCCGGCCGTCTGGTCTCCTTCGTGTGCCGGAAGGAAGCGGCATGACGGCATCCGGCGGTTCAGCATCGGCAGGCCCTGTCTGGGTGACAGGGGCGGGCGGCTTCATCGGGGCGCACCTGTGCAACGCGCTGCGTGCACGGGGGGGAAAGGTTGTCGCTTTCGGACGCCATGAGGTTGCGGGTGCGCTGAGCGCTGCATCGCTTGAAGCTGCGATCAAGGCCGAAGGTGTGCCGCGTGCGATACATCATCTTGCTGGCGGCGCGAGCGTCGGGCTGTCGCTGGCCGAGCCGTTGGTCGACTTCGAGCGCAGCGTTGCCAGCGCCGCCATCGTGCTCGACGTGGTGCGCCGCCATGCCCCTGATGCCGCTGTGCTGCTGGCGTCATCCGCTGCCGTCTACGGTGCTGGTCACGAGGGTCCGATTGCCTGCGACGCGCCGCTGCGGCCCTTTTCGCCCTATGGTCACCACAAGCGCATGGTGGAGCAACTGGCGCAATCGTTCGCTGAGAGCTACGGGCTCAGGGTCCGGGCCGTGCGGCTGTTCTCGGTTTATGGAGAGGGCCTGCGCAAGCAGCTTCTGTTCGATCTGTGCGGGCGGCTGGGACAAGGGGAGCAGGACATCGTGCTGGGCGGCAGCGGGCGCGAGGTGCGGGACTGGTGCCATGTCGATGACGTCGCTGCGATGCTCCCACGCCTGCTGGACAAGGCCGGACCCGGCTTTTCAGTGGTCAACGGCGGCGGTGGCGCGGTCGCCTGCGTGGCGGAGGTTGCCGAACAGGTCGTCACGGCATGGGGCGGGGCGCAGCGCGTCCGGTTTTCCGGCCTCTCGCGCGCCGGAGACCCATTCAGCCTTATTGCTGCGCCTGATCCCGAAGAACCCGGTGCGACCGCCCGCATCCCTCTGGCAGACGGTATCGGGCGTTACGTCCGCTGGTTCAAGGCCACGTTCGGGACGGTGCCGGCGTGATCCGTGTCGGCTTCACGCTGATTGGCCGAGGTCACTGGTCCGGCGGCGAGACCTACTTGCGCAACATGCTCGGCGTCATCGCCTCGCAACTGGCGGGGCAGGTGTCAGCGACGCTGTTCCTGACGCCTGAGCAGGCCGGCACGATCGGAACATCGCTGGATTCGCTGTTGCAGGGGCCCGCGATCGTCGATCCCGCGGTTGAAGGCGCGGGTCTGGGGCTCCGCGCGGTCAAGGCGCTGATCACCGGCTCGGATTCGGATTTTGCGCAGCTTGTCGAGCGGCACCGCATCGATGTCATGTTCGAGACGGCACAATGGTTCGGCAACCGGTTTCCGGTGCCGGTCCTGTCGTGGATTCCGGACTTTCAGCACCGCCGGCTGCCGCACCTGTTCGGTCAGATGGGCTGGTGGCGCCGTGATCTTGGTTTCCGCGTCCAGACATCTGGCCGGCGTGTGCTGATGCTGTCGAGCGGCGATGCGCTATCGGATTGCGAACACTTCTATCCGGCCTCGCGGGGCAAGACGACGACGGTGCGTTTCGCCATCGATCTCGACCCCGCTACACCCCATGCGCGCGGTGCCGAGATGCACCGGACCTATGACTTGCCGGAACGGTTCATCTATCTGCCGAACCAGTTCTGGAGTCACAAGAACCATGCGCACGTCGTCAGGGCGATGGGCGTGATTTCCGCGCGCGGGGGCATCTCGGATGCTTTGCCGGTCATCATGACGGGCCGCGTCGAAGATCCGCGTGATCCGGGCCTTTTTGCGAGGTTCATGGCCGAGGTCGAGGGACAGGGGCTTGGCCGCCATGTCCGGCATCTGGGCCTCGTGCCGCTCGCCGACGTGTTCGCCCTGAACGCCGCTGCGGATGCCCTGATCAACCCCTCTCTGTTCGAAGGCTGGTCGACCACGGTCGAGGAAGCGAAGGCCCTCGGCACGCCGATGCTGCTGTCTGACATCCCGCTGCATCGCGAGCAGGCGCCCGAAGCCCGCTTCTTCGATCCTTCAAATGCTGACGATCTGGCCCGTGTCTTGCTCGATCACGCCGCAGGTCCTGGCCGGTCTGTGCCTGATCTCGCCGCACTCGATGACGCGCAGCAGCGCCGGCAATCTGCCCATGCCACGGCCCTGCATGCCGCGCTTCGCAAGGCGCTGAGCCGGCCATGAAGCTCATCTTCGTCAACCGGTTCTTCCATCCCGACCATTCGGCCACCAGCCAGTTGCTGTCGGACCTCACGTTTGCGCTGGCGGGGCAGGGCCATGAGGTCACGGTGATCACCAGCCGCCTGCGCTATGATGATCCTTCGGTGCAGCTGCCGGCGCGGGACTTCATCAACGGGGTGAGGGTGGAGCGGGTGCGGACGACGCGCTTCGGGCGGAGGACGATGACGGGCCGCGCCATCGACTACCTGAGCTTCTATGGTGCGGCGGCTCTGGCGCTGGTGGCGGCAGCGCGGCGTGGCAGCGTCATCATCGCCAAGACCGATCCGCCCATGCTGTCGGTGATGGCAGCGCCCATCGCGATGGTGCGCGGTGCGGTTCTGGTCAACTGGCATCAGGATGTGTTCCCCGAGGTCATGCAGGCGCTTGGCCTGATGCGGGGCAGGGGCGGGCGCCTGCTGCTGGGCCTGCTGCGCTGGCTGCGCAACCGCTCGCTCCGGAGGGCTGCTGTCAACATCGCGCTGGGGCCTGCCATGGCGCGCCACCTGATCGACGAGGGCGCTCCGCCAGAGACGATCCGCATCATGCCGAACTGGGCGGACGGGGCCTTGATCCGGCCGGTCGCACGGACTGACAACGCCCTGCGCCGCACCTGGGGCTATGAAGACCAGTTCGTTGTCGGCTATTCCGGCAATCTGGGCCGGGCGCACGAGATCGACACCTTCGTGGACGCCATCGCGCTGGTGCAGGCGAAAGCAGCTGCGCAGACCGGAGACGACGCTGTGCTGGCCGGGCGCATCCGCTGGCTGTTCATCGGCGGCGGCGCCCAGATGCAGGCCATGCGTGAGGCCGTTGCCGCGCGCGGGCTGGGCGATGTCCGTTTCCAGGATTACCAGCCGCGCGAAAGGCTGGCCGAGAGCCTGAGCCTGCCAGACCTGCATCTGATCTCGCTGAGGCCGGACATGGAAGGGCTGATCGTGCCCAGCAAGTATTACGGCATCGCGGCGGCGGGCCGTCCGGCGCTGATGATCGGTGCTGCGGATGGCGACATCGGCAACCTGCTCGGCGAGACGGGCACAGGCCGCGTCATCGCCGAGGGCGATGCAGCCGGACTGGCTGATGCCGTCATAGCCTTTGCGCGCGATCCTGAAGCGACCGCACGGCAGGGCGAGGCTGCCCGCGCCCTGTTCGAGGCGCGTTTTGCGCTGCCTCATGCGCTGGAGCGCTGGCGCGCGATGCTGGCAAGCCTGCCCGGAGCCGACAAGGGAAGCGCGGGCTGATGGGCATGCCCCGACGGGGTGGCATGGCGGGGCCTGCAAGACCTGCATGGCGTTCCAGCGATTGCTGCTTGAAAACAGCGGCGGATTTGGGTTTGTGGACTGCGACCGGCTCCATCATGCGGCGCCTGGTCATGCGGCAGGGAGACGGCCCTTGAGACTGGCAGTGATTGGTTCGGGCTATGTCGGGCTCGTGACGGGCGTGTGCCTCGCGTTGGATGGCCATCAGGTCACCTGTGTGGACAGCGATGCCGGCAAGATTGCGCTGATGCAGGGCGGCACCTGCCCGATCTATGAAGAGGGCCTTGAGGCGCTGATGCGGCAGACCCATGCCTCGGGCGCGCTGGCCTTCTCGTCCGATCTGGCCTCGGCCGTCGCCGGGGCAGAGGTCGTGTTCATCTGCGTGGGCACGCCGCCAAGGCCGTCGGACGGCCACGCCGACATGGCCCAGGTTCATGCTGCCGCTGCCCAGATTGCCCGCGCCATCCCTGCCGATGCTGCGCAGGACATGGTTGTCGTCCTGAAATCCACAGTGCCGGTGGGCACGGGCGACGAGGTCGAGGCCATCGTGCGCAAGCACAACCCTCAGGCCCGGTTTGCCGTGGTGTCGAACCCCGAGTTCCTGCGCGAAGGCACGGCCGTGGCCGACTTCCAGAAACCGGACCGGATCGTGATCGGCACGGAAGACGAGGGGGCTGTCGAGCGCATGCGCGCGGTCTATGCCCGCTACATCGCGGCTGGCGTGCCGTTCGTGGCCACGAACAGGCGCACCTCCGAGCTGATCAAGTATGCCTCAAACTCGTTCCTCGCGGTGAAGATCACCTTCATCAACGAGCTTGCCAACCTGTGCGAGGAAATCCGCGCGGATGTGCAGGATGTCGCCTATGGCATGGGCCTCGACAGCCGCATCGGCGGCAAGTTCCTGCAGGCCGGGCCGGGCTTTGGCGGCTCCTGCTTTCCCAAGGACATGCTGGCGCTGATCAAGACCGGGCAGGATCACGGCATCCCGCTGCGCACGGTCGAGACGGCGGTGGCGGTCAATGACAGCCGCAAGGGCGAGATGGTCCGCAAGATCGTGGCGGCTGCCGGCGGCAGCGTCGATGGCAAGGCCATCGCGATCCTGGGCCTGACCTTCAAGCCGAACACCGACGACATGCGCACCGCTGTGTCGCTGCTTGTCATTCCGCAGCTGATCAAGGCCGGTGCCCGCATCCGCGCTTATGATCCGGTCGGCATGGACAAGGCCCGCGCCCTCATGCCCGATGTTGCGATGGCTGCCTCCGCCAGCGAAGCGCTCGCGGGGGCTGATCTGGCCGTCATCCTCACCGAGTGGGCGGAATTCAAGGCCATGGGCCCCGCCACCATCGCCGGTCTGCTCGCCACCCCGGTGCTCGCCGACCTGCGCAACGTCTTCTCGCCCGATGCCGCCGCCGCCGCCGGGCTGACGTACCACTCCATCGGCCGTGCACCGAGGAGGTGAGAGGGGGCAGGGGTTGGGGGGCGGATCGACTGGCTAGAGCGTTTTCGGTTTAATCCGGCTCATATCCTGCGGCAGTGAAGAAGTTGGCCGCCTCGGCTGGCGTGACGAGGTCGATGAGGCGTCCGATGGCGTCCCATAGCGCCGGGATCGTTCGCTCCGCCGCCTTGCGCAGGAGAGCCTTCAACTTCGAGAAGGCCATCTCGATGGG
>JAIYDY010000072.1 GCA_027487245.1 Hyphomicrobiales bacterium | reverse complement strand
GTCTCGATCATCGTCGAGTAGGTGTCAAAGCCGTTGTCGGCCAGCAGGAAGACATTCGGCTTGAAGCCGGCCTCCTTCTCGATCGCGTACGGCTCGGAGGTGACGTAGCCCTGCATGGCGGACTTCTTGTCGGCGAGGAAGGGGGCGGCGTTGAAGGTGTAGGGACGCACCTGCTCGTCACGGAAGCCGAACTCGGCCTTCATCCACTGGAAATAGGATGCCTGCCCTTCCTTGGAGAGCATCAGGTTGTTGCACTTCTTCAGGTCAAGGAAGGTGTCGAAGCCCTGACCCGGGTGCGCGATCAGGCACTGGGGCTCCTTCTGGAAGATCGAGGCGATGACCACGGTGGGCACATTCTCCTTCACCGCCAGGAAGGGCTGGATCATGTTGCCGCCCATGTAATAGTCGAGCCGGCCTGTCAGGAGCATCAGACGGCCATTGGTCTGCGGCCCGCCCATCACGATCTCGACGTCGAGGCCGGCTTTGGCATAGGTGCCGTCAGCCACGGCCTGATAATAGCCGCCATGCTCCGCCTGGGCGAGCCAGTTGGTGCCGAAGCGGACCTTGTCGCGCGCCTGTGCGCTGACGCTCGAGGCGAAGGCGAGGGCGGACGCGCCGCCAGCTGCAAGGCCGAGTGCCGAGCGGCGGGTCATGAATGGCTTGGTCATCGGGCAATCTCCTTGATGGGGCCGGGGCTTCCGATCGGAAGACAGGTGGGCTCCCTTTCAATCCAGTCAACTTAAGCGCTTGCCGAAGCATAGCACAGCATGATTTCTGTCTCAGGCAGCCCTGCATGAATACGTATGGACCCCTGATGACAAAGAGCGCATCTCCCAAGACGACGGCCGTCAAGAATGCCCCTGCCGCGACCAACAGGGCCCGGACCCCTGCGGCGCTGAGGCCGCCCTTTGCTCGCTACTCGCACGCGGTCGAGGTGCAGGCCGGCAGCCGCATGGTCTTCGCCTCGGGCCAGCTTGGCGTCCAGCCGGATGACAGCATTCCGGAAGGCGCGGAAGCGCAGGCCGATCTGTGCTTCGGCAATATCCGCCTGATCCTTGAAGATGCCGGCATGACGCTGGCGGACATCGTCAGGATCAACGCCTATGTCACCGACCGGGCGCACATGGCCGGCTACATGGCTGCGCGTGACCGCCATGCCGGCACGCCGCCGCCCGCCTCGACCCTGATGATCGTGACGGGGTTCACCCGGCCCGAGTTCGTGGTCGAGATCGAGGTCATCGCCGCCCGCAAGGAGCGGCGTCTCAAGACAGCCAGAACCGGGGGGTGAGCAGACATGGAAGCGCTTTTCATCGGCCAGACCTATATCGACATCGTCTTTCTGGCCGATTCGATCCCCACCGGTGACGACAAGGCCGTCGCCCGCGACTATGCCGTGTCGTTCGGCGGCAATGCGGTCACCGCCGCGTTCTGCTGCGCCAAGCTTGGCGTCAAGCCCGACCTCTTGTCCTCGCTGGCCGATGACTGGTTGGGCCGCATGTTCCTCGACATGGCGGCGCGCTACGGCATTCCGGTGCATGGCCGCAAGGTCAAGGAGAGCTCGCTGTCCTTCATCATGCCGCATGACGGCAAGCGGGCCATCCTGCGCTGCCGCGATGATGATTACCTGCATCCATTCCCGGTGCTGAACCTTGGTGACTGTCGTGCCATCCATCTCGATGGACACCAGCCGGATGCGGCTTTGCACTATGCCAAAATCTGCCGGGAGGCGGGAATCATGACCTCGCTGGATGGCGGCGGTGTGCGCTCCAACACACCCGAACTGCTCCAGTTCATCGATGTGGCGGTGGTCTCGGAGCGCATGTGCGAGCAGATGAGCCTCGATGCCGCCGGCATGCTCGATCACCTCAAGGCCAAAGGCTGCCGCATCGGCGGCGTCACCATGGGGGACAAGGGCATTGTCTGGTATGACGAAACGGGCGAGCGCCGCCACCATGAGGCCCTGCCTGTGCCGTCCGCCAAGGTGATCGACACCAATGGCGCAGGCGATGTCTTCCACGGGGCCTACATGTATTCGTATCTGTCACGGCCCGAGGCCGGCTGGGATGCGCATTTCCGCTTCGCCCGCGCCGCCTCCGCCCACAAGATCCAGCATCTGGGCAACGAAGCCGGCCTGCCTGCGCTGGGTGACATCGAAGCACTGATGAAGCTGGCGGCTTGAGCGAGGGCCTTCATTGCTTCGCTGCGCTCGCAAGGATGGTTGAAAACGGCGGGTTTCTGATCACTCGCCTCGCCAGGGATAGGTCCACGTTTCCGTAAGGGCCTTCGGGCCGGTGCGCAGGAAGGCGCGAAGGTCGCCCGATTGGCCGGGTTCCATCACCACGTCGATGAAGGCGCGGAAGCCGGCGATCTTGGGGTTGGGGATCAGGAAGGCGCGGTTGATCCGCCCTGCCGAGACGGAGGGCACGATCTCGATCTTGTCCGGATCTGCGACATGGAAGGCCAGTTCGCCGCCGGCAAAATCGACGATGAAACGCCGCGCGCCCGGCGTCACCGCTTCGCCCGAGCCCAGCGCCTTGGGCTTGGCCTGGTAGGTGTTCACGGCCCGTCCGCCCGGATGCAGCGCATCGACATTGCCGAGCGAGGACAGCCGGTAGCGGATGACATGCTCGCGGCCCGGCTGGAGCGGCGTGCGCGGGGCCCAGAGCGCCACGATGTTGTCGTTTGTCTCGTCGGTCGTGGGCAGTTCGATCAGTTCGACATGGCCCTCGCCCCATTCGCCTTCCGGCTCGATCCAGTAGGACGGGCGCATCTCGTAGGAGAGGTCGAGGTCCTGGTAGTGCTCGAACACCCGGTCGCGCTGCATCAGGCCGAAGCCGCGCGGATTGCGCTCGACGAAGGCCGAAACGGCCTGCTCCTTCGGATTGCGCAGGGGCCGCCAGATCCACTCGCCGGTGCCCGAATGGATCAGCAGGCCGTCCGAATCGTGCAGTTCCGAGCGGTAGTCATCGAAGAAGCGGCGGTCGTTCTCGCCGGTGAAAAACATCGAGGTCAGCGGTGCCAGACCAAGGCGGGCGATTTCGCGGCGCGGGAACAGGTGCGCCGTCACGGCCATGACACTGGCCCGCCCCGGATAGATGTGGAACTGGAACGCCCCGGTGATCGAGGGCGAATCAAGCAGGGCGTGGACGACGACGCGGTCCGCATCGGCACCGGGCGTCTCGATCCAGAACTCGCGGAAATAGGGGAACTCCTCGCCGTCCTTGACTCCCGCCCCGATGCTGAGGCCGCGTGCCGACAGCCCGTAGCGCTGGCTGCGGCCCAGCAGCCTGAAATAGCTGGCACCGATGAAGGACACCAGTTCGTCATGGACGCGTGGATCGTTGAGCGGGAAGTGCAGACGGAAACCCGCAAAGCCGGAATTGACCGGCAGCGGTGTGGCAAAGCGCGTCCGGCCATAGTCGAACAGATTGGCCGCATAGGGGATCGGCGTTGCCAGGCCATCGCGCACGGTGTTGATCGTCACCGGCTTGATGAACAGGAAGCCGAGGTGGAACAGGTGCATGCGGTAAGGTGACGCCGTGTTGCCGAAGAAGGCCCGCTCGCTGCGGAAACGGATGTCGCGCCATTGGTCGAATTCGAGACGCTGCAGCTGTTCCGGCAACTGGATCGGCTGCGCCTCGTAGGCCAGTGCCGACAGGTCGCGGGCCCGGCGCACCACGTCCTCGAAGCCGAATCGCGGTGCTGGCTGCGGCGAGGCCGGCGGCGGCGGGAGTGCCTGCTGGGCCATCAGCGCGCCTGGCGCTGCCGACGAGGCCAGCGCCAGGGCGAGGCCGGAAAGAAGTGCGCGTCGATCGATCATGCCCATGGCCAGATTCAACCCGAATGTGATGCCAGAACCGGTTGCGGGACGCTGCCGCCGCCGGCTGACTTCTCCCTGTTCGCTCCAGCACTTAGTG
This sequence comes from Hyphomicrobiales bacterium, assembly GCA_027487245.1. Lineage (GTDB taxonomy): Bacteria > Pseudomonadota > Alphaproteobacteria > Rhizobiales > Beijerinckiaceae > Allobosea. Next base: position 11,277 of record JAIYDY010000072.1, on the reverse strand, counting down.
AGAGGATTGCGTTCGGTCTAGGGCGATGTGCAGGGTTTCGGTGCCGTGGTGAAGACAGCACTGAAAACGGCCCCAAAAAACACTTGTAACGGGTGGGCGTTTTCCGTATATGGGTCCTGCCCAATTTCGCACGTGCCTGTGGCCGCGTGCTGGTTGGTGGGCATGCCGGGGAAACTCGGCACAGCCGCCTGAGGTCCGGAGTGAGGTTGAGGGGGATGGATATCCCTTCGAGGCGCAACTCCCGGTTCAAAATCCGAGCAATCGGAGATCGAACTGAACCTCGACACAAACCAGCAGCCGGAGGCGAAACCGGCGAACCCCATCCTCCATGGGGGACGCAGCTTAAAGCAACGACGGATCGGGCTTTTTTGGTCTTTTGCTGAACCCCTCCAAAGGGATCAGTGCGGGAAACCGAAGAGGCTTGTCCATCTTGCCCGGCGTGCGGAGGGTTCTCCTTCAAACAATGGCAATCCCTTGACCGGCACGCGCCGGTCCGCTGGCGTCTCCACAATGCCGCGGATCGCTTCGTCGTCTGTCAGCTTTTCTTTTAGCATCGGCGTGGGCACACGCCGGGTGAGGAGTCTGCCATGACTGATCGTATCCGCGAATTCCTGCGCAATCGCCGCGATGACGGCCCCTGCGTGGTGGTTGACCTCGAGGTCGTGCGCGAAAACTACTTTGCCTTCGCCCGCGCCCTGCCGGACACGCGCGTGTTCTATGCCGTCAAGGCAAACCCTGCGTCTGAACTGCTGCACCTTCTGGCCAAACTCGGCTCCTGCTTCGATTGCGCCTCGGTGGCGGAAATCGAGATGGGCCTTGCTGCCGGTGCCACGGCCGACCGCATCTCCTTTGGCAACACCATCAAGAAGGAGCGCGACATTGCGCGTGCCCTCGAACTGGGCGTTCGGCTGTTCGCCGTCGATTGCCAGGCCGAGGTCGAGAAGATCGAGCGCGCCAAGCTCCTGACCGGGGCCAAGGGCGTGAAGGTGTTCTGCCGCATCCTGTGCGATGGTGCCGGTGCCGAATGGCCGCTGTCGCGCAAGTTCGGCTGCGTGCCCGAAATGGCGACCGATGTGCTCGAGCATGCCCACCGGCGTGGTCTCGAAGCCTATGGCGTGTCGTTCCATGTCGGCTCGCAGCAGGGCAACGTCAACTCGTGGGACAGCGCACTGGCATCCGCCTCGGCGATCTTCCGTGAGTGCGCCACGCGCGGCATCAACCTGTCGATGGTCAACCTCGGCGGCGGGTTCCCGACCAAGTACCTGAAGAACGTTCCGGGCGTGCCGCGCTATGGCGATGCCATCTTCCGGGCGCTCTCCAAGCACTTCGGCAACCAGTTGCCCGAGACCATCATCGAGCCAGGCCGCGGCATGGTCGGCAATGCCGGCATCATCGAGGCCGAGGTCGTGCTCATCTCGAAGAAGAGCGACGAGGACACGGCCCGCTGGGTCTATCTCGACATCGGCAAGTTCGGCGGTCTCGCCGAGACGATGGACGAGTCGATCCGCTACCCGATCCGCACCCGTCATGACGGCGCGGACATGGGCCCTTGCGTGCTGGCCGGCCCGACCTGCGATTCGGCCGACGTGATGTACGAGAAGGTGCCGTACATGCTGCCGTTCTCCCTTGAGATCGGCGACAAGGTGCTGATCGAAGGCACGGGTGCCTACACCACGACCTATTCGGCCGTGGCGTTCAATGGCTTCCCGCCCCTGAAGCAGTACACGATCTGACCTGATCAAGGTCCAGGGCAGGGCTGTTCAAGCCCTGCCGCCTTTCATCCATCCTGTGGTTCTGGTCCGCGCTCAACACGGCGCGGGGTCGGCATGCCTGTCGGTGACAGGTTTGCCGGCAAGGGAGGCCTGTCATGGTCAAGGTTCGTGACGAAGTCGTTGCCGATGTCTCTGCCCGCGAGGCGCTTCTTGATGCCTCGTTCGGGGATGCCCGTTTCGAGAAGACATCCGAGCGGCTGCGCGAAGGTCGCCGGCCTGCGCGCGGGCTCGCCCTCAGCGCAAGCCATGACGGCGCACTGGTCGGCACCGTCCGGTTGTGGAACGTGGCAGCGGAGCGCGCTGGCGCCGGGCTCCTGCTTGGCCCGCTCGCGGTCGATGAGGACCGGCGTGGGCTCGGCATCGGCAGCAAGCTGATGCGCGAGGCGCTGTGGCGCGCGGCGCGCATGGGCCACCGCTTTGTGCTGCTGGTTGGGGATGCGCCCTACTACGCCCGTTTCGGCTTCGAGCCTGCACCCGCCGGGCTCGACCTGCCAGGGCCTGTGGACCGCGCCCGCTTCCTGGCCTTCGAGATCATCCCCGGCGCGCTTGCCAACGCTGGCGGCATGGTGGTGGCGACGGGCGAGATGGAGCGGTCCCGACGCGGCATCGACGCCGAACAGCGCCTGGCGGCCTGAAGGATGAAGACCCTTGTCATGCGCCCCGTCATGCGGGTTGTCCTTTGGTTGGCCGTGGTCAGCCTGATCGCGCTGTCGGTCGTCCAGAAGCGGCCACGGCCCAACGAGGCGCTGCGCGAGGACGACTTGGTAGCGGAGCGCCTGCCTGCCGGCCCGGTTGACGGCGTGCGGCGCTTGCCATCTTGAAGCACGGGCTATATCCGGCGGCATCCCTGCCGATCCTGCCCACAAGGCGCATCCGCGCCCAGAGGAGACATCCATGACCAGCTGGCCCGTTCACGCCACCATTTCCGGCCCCATCGTGATGATCGGCTTCGGCTCGATCGGCCGTGGCACGCTGCCGCTGATCGAACGGCACTTCAAGTTCGACAAGAAGCGCTTCGTGGTGATCGATCCGGACGATGCTGATCGCGCGCTGCTTGACGAGCGCGGCATCAGCTATCTGCAGGTGGCCGTGACCCGCGAGAACTACCGCGACCTGCTGAAGCCGCTGCTGAAGAACGGCAAGGGCCAGGGCTTCTGCGTCAACCTCTCGGTCGACACGTCCTCGCTCGAACTCATGCAATATTGCCGCGAACTGGGCGTGCTCTACATCGACACGGTGGTCGAGCCATGGCCGGGCTTTTACTTCGACAATGCCGGCGGCAATGCGGCCCGCACCAACTACGCCCTGCGCGAGACGGTGCTGGCGGCCAAGCGCAAGAAGACGGGTGGCTCCACCGCCGTCTCCTGCTGCGGGGCCAATCCCGGCATGGTCTCGTGGTTTGTCAAGCAGGCGCTGGTCAACCTCGCCACTGATCTCAAGATTCCGTTCACCGAGCCCACCAGCCGGGCCGAATGGGGCGCGCTGATGCGCAAGGTCGGTGTCAAGGGCATCCACATTGCCGAGCGCGACACCCAGCGCGCCAAGCAGCCCAAGCCGATGGACGTGTTCGTCAACACCTGGTCGGTCGAGGGCTTCCTGTCCGAGGGCCTGCAACCGGCAGAACTCGGCTGGGGCACGCATGAGACCTGGATGCCGAAGAACGGCAAGAAGCACGCCAAGGGCTGCAAGGCGGCGATCTACCTTGAGCAGCCGGGGGCCAACACCCGCGTGCGCTCATGGTGCCCGACGCCAGGGGCGCAGTACGGCTTTCTCGTCACGCACAACGAGTCGATCTCGATCGCCGACTATTTCACGGTGAAGGAAGCCGGCAAGGCGGTGTATCGGCCGACCTGCCACTATGCCTACCACCCCGCCAATGATGCCGTGCTGTCGCTGCACGAGATGTTCGGCAATGGCGGCACGATGCAGGAGGAGCATCACATCCTCGGCGAGGCGGAGATTGCCGACGGCATCGACGAGCTTGGCGTGCTGCTCTACGGGCACGGCAAGAACGCCTACTGGTATGGCTCGCAGCTTTCGGTCGAGGAGACCCGCCAGCTTGCGCCTTACCAGAATGCCACCGGGCTTCAGGTGACCTCGGCTGTGCTGGCCGGCATGGTCTGGGCGCTGGAAAACCCGCGCGCCGGCATCGTCGAGGCAGACGAGATGGACTACAAGCGCTGCCTTGAGGTGCAGTCACCCTATCTCGGACCTGTCAAGGGCTACTACACCGACTGGACGCCGCTCAAGGACCGTGAAAAGCTGTTCGCCGAAGACGTCGACTACACCGACGCCTGGCAGTTCCGGAATATCCTGGTGCGGTAAGCCTGCTGCGCCCTTTCAAGGGTTGCAATGCACTGAACGGAAAAAGCCCGCGCGAAGCGGGCTTTTTGCATCGATGAGCGCACGGGCTGTGCAAGGCGAGACGCTCCTGAATCGACTTGGCCTGCCGCTGGCAGGCCGAGGCTCCGGGTGCAGCCTTGCGTCAGCGGCCGCGCGGGCCCCAGAAACTGTTCTCGAACGGGTTGGCACCGCTGAACGGACCGGGCAGCGTATCGCGGCCATACCAGCCACCGATGTTGCCGATGGGGGAGGAGCCGCTGCCGTGTGCGGCCACGAGATGGCGGTTGTAGGTGCCAACCGGCACGACCTTGCCCGCATCGAGGAAGGAGCGCTTCTCGACCACGACGCGCAGCGGTTTGCGATGGTTGCTGGCCTCGGCAGTGGAGACGCCAAGGGTCGAAACGGCGGCGGCAGCGACGAGGCTGGCGGCAATGAGGCTGAGATGGCGCATGAAACACTCCGGACGCTGAACCACTCAGCGACGCTAGCATCTCTTGGTTAACGGAAAGCGGCCCGACTGCTCAAGCGGAAACTGCGCCCAGACACATGTCAGCGTGCGGGACGATGGGCAGCCACGCGCTCCGGCGTGCTGCGGCGCAGGGCGGGGGCCGGCTGATCGGCATCGAGCCAGTTGGTCTTGCGCCCAGCGGCCTGGAGTTTCGAGCTGACACAGGCCGGCTGACGTTGCAGTTCGGCCTTGCTGAAGTGGGCGCGCAGCGGCCTGTCATCGCCGGCGGCCACCAGATGGATCCGGTCGATCAGGCAGGCGATCTGCTGGCGATCCACCGTGCGGCCAGCACCGGCGCAGAGCCAGCCCTGAAAGGCAAAACCAGCTTCTTCCGCCAGATGCCGGAAGGCGAGGCAGCTTCTGGCCTTGTCGCCTTCTCCGAGCACGATGTCGGCGGATTCGAGTGCCCCGAACTTGCTGGACAGCGGCACCGGCTGGGCCGTGCGTTCGATGGCAAGGCCGTTCTCGGCGGCCTGGCGGGTCAGCGCAACGAACAGGCTTGCCTGTGGCGCGGCATGGCTACGTCGCAGCACCAGCATGAGGTGAGGGCCCTGTCCGGCAAAGCTGCCGGCGATCATCTGGTCCTCGCGTGCGGTCGAGGTCGTGTCGCGGCGCGCCTGCAACCGAACCGGCTGGCCTTCGATGTCGGCCAGACCGAGCCCGAAGCTGGCCACGGGGCGCGGCACCTGGACCCATTCCGGCGTTATCTGCGGTGCCTCAGCCAGCGTGCCGGTGATCGAGGCGGCGGACAGGGCTGGCGCATGGGCTTCGGCGGGGGCATCGAGGAGGCTGGGCACCGTGCTCGCCAGCCAACCGGCGGCAAGCACGCCGCCGCAGGCCGCCAGCATGCGCCATGAGGCCCCGCTGACTGCCCGCAAGCCGAAGGCCGAGCAAAGCCCGGCCCAACCGGCCAGCATCGACAGCAACGGCTCCGAAGAACCCGGGGCAACCCACGGCAGTTTCACGCAACGCAACTCCACGGCGGGCCGCACATCGGCCCACGCCTGCACGGTCGGCTGATCGGGTGACCGGCGGGTTACCGCCTGCCCGCCAGAGCCGGGGTTTTGGCCGTCAGGGTGAACGAGCGGTCACCGGGGGTGGTTAACGGGCCAGCAACCTGCGGAGAGTGCGAGCGCGCCCGCATTCGCCCGGCGGTGTCATCATGGTGCTTGATCGATCGGCCATGCTCGGCCAAGACTAGGCGCAGACCCTGTATCAGGGGCGGCAACCGCATCACCTGGGATCGGGCCAGTGCCTCGCACCGGCATGGCACAGGTGCTGCACCGGACCTGACAAGAGCCTCAAGGCGCCCCTGAACGCGAACAGTCGAGAAGCCATGTCCTTGTCAGCCCCCACCGATCAGATGCCCGCGGCCGAGAGCAAGCGCCTGTCCCGGCCCTTGCGCTACCTGATCCGCATGCTGGTTTTCCTGGCCCTGATCGGGTTTGGCGTGTTCATCCTGCAAAAGCCGGTGATGAGCGCCTTCATGGCCAGTCCTGGTCTGAACGGGTTGATCATCGGCTGCCTGCTCGTCGGTGTGCTCGTGGCCTTGCGCGAGGTGCTTCGGCTCAGGGGTGAAGCGGCGGCCGGCAATGCCCTGCAGGGCGGCGCCCCGCCGACCATGGTCGGGCCACTGCCCGTGCTGGCACCGCTGCTGCCTGTCCTGCCGGCCATCGAGCGCCGGTCGCTCAGCGCCAGCCAGTCCGCCACGGTGCTCGAATCGATCGCGCTGCGCCTCGATGAGGGCCGCGACACGCTGCGCTATCTGGCCGGGCTGCTGGTGTTCCTCGGCCTGCTCGGCACGTTCTGGGGCCTGCTCGAAACGGTCAGTTCCGTCGGGGCTGTGATCAACACGCTGCGCACCGGTGGCGAGGCGGGCGTGCTGTTCGAGGAACTCAAGGCCGGCCTTTCGGCCCCTTTGTCGGGCATGGGCCTGTCGTTCTCGTCCTCGTTGTTCGGGGTTGCCGGCTCTCTGGTGCTGGGCTTCCTCGATCTTCAGGTCGGGCAGGCGCAGCGGCGCTTCCGGATCGAGGTCGAGGACTGGATGGTGACGGGGCTTGGCCCCTCCGGCATGCAGCGCATCGGTGACGGACCCGGCCTGCCCCCGGCCATCGCGCCATCCCTTACCAGTGCGCAACTGACCCCCGATCTTGCTTTGCAGCTGCAACGCACCGCCCAGGTGCTGGCCGACAATGCCGGCGGCGGCAAGCAGGCGACGCAGGCGATGGCCAACCTCGCTGAAGGCATCCAGGGGCTGGTGCAGCACATGCGCTCCGAGCAGCAGCTCATCCGCGACTGGGTCGAGGCGCAGTCGGGCCGCGAGAAGGAGACGCGCCGCCTGCTGGAGCGCCTGCTCGCCGACCGCAACAAGGCGGAGTGAGCGATGGCGCTTTCCCGCAGCCGCCGACGCGAAGGGGCCGACTACTGGCCCGGCTTCGTCGATGCGCTCTCGACGCTGGTGATCGGCATCGTCTTCCTGCTCTCGGTGTTCGTGCTGGCACAATTCTTTCTCAGCCAGGAGATCACCGGCAAGGATACCGCCCTGCGCCGGCTCGAGAACCAGGTGGCGGAACTGACCGACCTGCTGGCGCTGGAAAAGACACAGAAGCGCTCGGTGGAGGAGAACCTCGCGCTGCTGCAATCGACGCTCAACCGCAACGACACAGACCGTGCGCGCCTGCAAGGTCTGCTCGACGGCGGGGCGGGCGCGGCCGGAGCGGCACAGAGCCGGGCCGCGCAGTTGCAGGGTGCACTTGATGCGGAGAAACAGCTGTCGCAACGGGCCCAGTCCGCGGTGGAACTGCTCAACCAGCAGATCAGCGCCATGCGCCGCCAGCTTGCCGCACTCGAGGAAGCGCTCGGCGCATCGGAAGCGCGCGACAAGGAATCGCAGACGCGCATTTCCGACCTCGGCAGCCGCCTCAACGTGGCGCTGGCGCAGCGGGTCCAGGAACTGGCGCGGTATCGCTCGGACTTCTTTGGCCGCATGCGCCAGATCCTAGGCAACCGGCCCGACATCCGGGTCGTCGGCGACCGCTTCGTGTTCCAGTCGGAGGTGTTCTTCGATGCCGGGGCCGCGCTGCTCAAGCCGGAAGGGCAGGCCGAACTCGACAAGCTGGCTGCGGTGCTGACCGATATCGCCCGCGAAATTCCGCCCGACATTCCGTGGATCGTCCGCGTTGACGGCCACACCGACGTGCGCCCGATCCGGACCGCACAATTCCCGTCAAACTGGCATCTGGCCACAGCCCGCGCGGTGTCCGTTGTCGAGTATCTTGCAACCAAGGGGCTTTCGCCGGAACGGCTGGCCGCCACCGGCTTCGGCGAATTCCAGCCGCTGGAACTGGGCACGACCGACGAGGCCTATCGGCGCAACCGGCGCATCGAGTTCAAGATCACCGAACGGTGATGCCCTGGGAAGGGCACTGCAGCAGCGCGGGACTGGTCACGCCTGATCCGCGCATGGGCCTCCGGCGCGATGCCATGGGGACAAGCCTTGCAGGCTGTTCTATAGCCTTCCTCTGATTTGCGGTCCGAGGCCCCATGACGCCTGCTTCCCTAGCCTTGCGCCTGGCACCGATCTCATTCGTGCTGATCTGGTCGACGGGCTGGATCTCCGCCGGCTATGCCGCGCCCTACGCCGATCCGCTCACCTTTCTCAGCGTGCGCTTCGCCTGCGCTGCTGCGCTGCTTGCGCTTCTTTCGGTTGCGATGGGGGCAGAATGGCCGCGCGACGGCAAGAGCTGGCTTCATGCGCTCATCACCGGGGCCTTCCTGCACGGGATCTATCTTGCCGGGGTCTGGTGGGCGGTGCGGCATGGTCTTCCGGCCGGGATTTCGGGGCTGATCGCAGCCCTCCAGCCGATCCTCACCGCAGCCTTCTCGCCGATGCTGGTCGGTGAGCGCATCTCGCCGGTGCGCTGGGCCGGGATCGGGCTCGGCTTTGCCGGCATCGCGCTGGTGCTGGGACCCAAGCTCGCCGGCGTGCCAGCGGACGTGCTCTGGCTCGCCGCGGTGCCGCTCCTCGTCAACGTCGGGGGCATGTTCGCTGTCACCTTCGCCAGCTTCTACCAGAAGCGCTTTCAGCAGAGCGGCGATCTCAGGACCATGACCACGGTGCAATATCTTGGCGCTCTGGTGGTGACCTTGCCGCTGGCGCTGGCGCTTGAGCCCATGATGATCACCTGGAACCTCACCATCGTGCTGGTGCTGGCATGGTCCGTGATCGGGTTGTCGCTGGGCGGAATCGGGCTTTACCTGCTGCTGATCCGGAAGGGCGAGGTGTCCCGCGCCGCGACCCTGATCTATTTGGTGCCGCCCGCCGTCGCCATCGAGGCTTATCTGCTGTTCGGCGAAACCCTGACGCTGGTGCAGATCATCGGCATGGTTGTCACCGTGATGGGCGTGGTGCTGGCCAGCCGCAAGTAGAGCATCGTGCAGGTCGGTCTGGAAGCGCTGGCGACCTCTCAGCCGCGCAGGCGATACTTGACGAAGCCATCCGCTGCATCGCCCGCCGGATCAGCCGTGAGGCTGGCGGGCTTCAGGCTGGCGGATGGCGGCCCTGACAGGAAAGTGACATTGACCGAGGCCGGGATGGGGGCCAGCGACCAGTTGTTGTCCGCTGTCGGGTCGATGCGCTTCTTGTCGATGATGTGGCGCACCACGACATCGCGGTTGAGGTCGGGCGCTTCGAGCACCACCGTGGTTCCCGTGCCGGGGAAGTCCCCGCCGCCGGAGGCGCGGTAGTTGTTGGTGGCGATCAGGAATTCCGCCGCCTCGCCGATCGGCCTGCCCTGGAAGGCGAGATCGATGATGCGCCGCGCGGCGGGTTCGACCAGCTTGCCGGCGCCGTCGTAGCGCGAGGGCTGCGTGACATCGATCCGGTAGGTGACGCCGTCGATGACATCGAAGTTGAAGGCCGGAAAGGCCGGGTTGATCAGCGGCTGCTCATCTGTCCTGGCGGGGTCGATGCGGTTGAAGACGCCTGCCGAGCGCTCCAGCCACTCGCGCACCTCAGCGCCCGTGACCTTCACCACCTGCACGGTGTTGGGATAAAGATAGATGTCCGCGACGTTCTTGATGGCGATCGGACCGGCCTTGATGTCGGTGAAGAAGTTCGGCCCGCCACGCCCGCCCGACTTGAACGGGGCGGCGGCAGAAAGCACCGGCAAGGACGCCAGAGCGGTGCCGGCCATCAGGCCCCGGACATAGGCGATCTGCGCATCGGCGACGATCTGCACCGATGGATCGTCGGCGACGAGGGCGAAATAGCTGTTGATCGGGGCCGAGGTCTCGCCCACGGGCTCGCGGACGTAGACCAGCGTGGCCTCGTGTGCGGCCTTGACCGTGGCGAGCACGGCGGGGTCGGCATCAGCCTTCGAAATGATCCTGCGGTCCGCTGTGCGCTCGAAGATAGGGCGCGCCTCGACCTTGAAGCCGGCGACCTTCCAGCCCTGGCCGGCGCGCTCCAGATCGAGATCGACGAGGCCCAGGTGCGAGCCCCAGAATCCAGGCTGCACGCAAGGTTTGCCGAGCAGAGCTCCACGCGCGTTGTCCACGCCCTCGATGCCGTCAAAGGCCTTTGCGCCGGGAAAGACCAGATGCTGGTGGCCGGTGAGGATGACGTCGATGCCGTCCACGTGGGCCAGATGCAGCGCCGCGTTCTCGTCGTTGCCGCGATAGCTGCCGCCGGCGATGCCCGAGTGGCACAGGGCCACGACAATGTCGGCTCCTGCGGCCTTCAGCGCCGGCACTTCGCGGCGGGCCGCCTCAAGGATGTCGCCGGCGCGGACCTTGCCATCAAGGTGGCCCTTGTCCCATTGCATGATCTGCGGCGGGGTGAAGCCGATGACGCCGATGCGCACCACCTGGGCTGCGCCAGCCTCGTCGACGCACCTGTGGTCGATGATCAGCCATGGCCGGACCAGCGCGCTGCCATCGGCCTTGCCGACATTGGCGCAAACGAAGGGAAAGCTGGCCGACTTCACGCCGATGTCGAGGAAATCGAGGCCATAGTTGAACTCGTGGTTGCCCAGCGTCGAGGCGGCATAGCCCATGGCGTTCATGGCCGCGATCATCGGGTGCACGTCGCCGGGCTTCATCCCGCGCTTGTAGGCCATCCAGTCGCCCATCGACGAACCCTGGAGGAAATCGCCGTTGTCGAACAGGATGTGGTTCTTTGCCTCGGCGCGCGCAGCCTTGACCAGCGTTGCGGTCTTGGCGAGCCCGACCGTGTTGTCCTCGCCGTCGCGGTAGTAGTCGTAAGGCACGACATTGACGTGCAGATCCGAGGTCTCGAGCACACGCAGCTTCACGCGGGCCGGACTCTGGGCGCTGGGGATGGAAGGCAGGGTCGCGATGGCGGCGGCGCTTGCTCCGGTCCTGATCGCGTCCCGGCGTGTGAGGTCTGTGGTCATGGCTGAACCCCTTTTGCGGGGATGCTAACAGCGGTTCATGACGATTTCACGCAGAAAAGACGGTGTTTGCGGCCGGCCTCAGCGGTGTGCCGCCTTCAGGCATTCGTCGAGATCAGCGAACATGTCGCCCTCGTCCTCGATGCCGCAGGACAGGCGCAGCAGGTCGGGCGGACAGGGCGAGCCGGGGCCTTCGATCGAGGCCCGGTGCTCGATCAGGCTCTCGACCCCGCCGAGCGAG
>JAIYDY010000012.1 GCA_027487245.1 Hyphomicrobiales bacterium | reverse complement strand
CTCGGTGCTGGCCATCGCGCAGGATCCGTCGAAGGCCTACGATTACACAACGCGCGGCAACCTCGTGGCGGTGATTTCCAACGGCACCGCGATCCTGGGGCTCGGCAATCTCGGCGCGCTCGCCTCCAAGCCGGTGATGGAAGGCAAGTCGGTGCTGTTCAAGCGCTTTGCCGACATCGATTCCATCGACCTTGAGGTCGACACAGAGGATCCGGAGCAGTTCATCAACGCGGTGCGCTATCTCGGTCCGTCCTTCGGCGGCATCAACCTTGAGGACATCAAGGCCCCCGAGTGTTTCATCATCGAGGAACGCCTGCGCGAGTTGATGGACATTCCGGTGTTCCATGACGACCAGCATGGCACGGCGATCATTGCCGCCGCCGGCCTGCTCAACGCGCTCAAGCTCACGGGCCGGGACATCAAGTCGACGCGGCTTGTGGTCAACGGCGCAGGTGCTGCCGGCATCGCCTGCACGGAGCTGCTGAAGGCCATGGGCTTCTCGCCCAACAACGTCATGCTGTGCGACACCAAGGGCGTAATCTGGCGCGGGCGGCTCGAAGGCATGAACCAGCAGAAGAGCGCCCACGCGGTCGTCACGGAGGCGCGCTCGCTCGCCGATGCGCTGGCCGGGGCGGATGCCTTCTTCGGGCTGAGCCAGAAGGGCGCCGTGACACCCGAGATGGTGGCCTCGATGGCACCGAACCCGATCATCTTCGCCATGGCCAACCCGGACCCGGAGATCACGCCCGAGGAGGTCGCCGAGATCCGCGACGATGCGATCATGGCGACCGGGCGCTCGGACTATCCGAACCAGGTCAATAACGTGCTGGGCTTCCCCTACATCTTCCGCGGCGCGCTCGATGTGCGCGCCCGCACTATCAACATGGAGATGAAGATCGCCGCAGCCGAAGCCATCGCGGCGCTGGCGCAGGAGGATGTGCCGGACGAGGTGGCCGCCGCCTATCAGGGCGCACGGCCCAAGTTCGGGCGCGAATACATCATCCCGGTGCCGTTCGATCCGCGCCTGATGACCACCATCCCGCCGGCCGTGGCCAAGGCGGCGATGGAGACCGGCGTCTCGGCCAAGCCGATTGTCGACATGAAGGCCTATGTGGCGCAGCTTTCGGCCCGGCGCGACCCGGTAGCCGGCACGCTGAACCGCATCTTCGAACGCGTGCGGCGCTACCCCAAGCGCATCGTCTTTGCGGAGGGCGAAGAGGAGCAGGTGATCCGCGCCGCGGTGTCCTTCGTCAACCAGGGGCTGGGCCGGGCGATCCTGGTCGGCCGCGAGGACCGCATCAGCGAGACCGCGACCTTCCTCGGCGTCGAACTCGAAGGCAAGGATATCGAGATCCACAATGCGCGGCTCTCGAAGCGCAATTCGGCCTATGCCAACTTCCTCTATGAGCGTCTGCAACGGCAAGGCTATCTGTTCCGCGACTGCCAGCGGCTGATCAACAATGACCGCAACCACTTCGCCGCCGCCATGGTGGCGCTGGGCGATGCGGACGGCATGGTCACCGGGGTCACCCGCAACTATTCGATCGCGCTGGAGGACGTGCGCCACGTCATCGACGAGAAGCCGGGCCACAAGCTGATCGGCGTTTCGCTGGTGCTGTCGCGCGGGCGCAACGTGCTGGTGGCCGACACCGCCATCACAGAAATGCCGACCGCAAAGGAGTTGTCCGAGATCGCGGTGGAGGCGGCAGGCGTGGGCCGGCGGCTGGGCTACGAGCCGCGCGTGGCGCTGCTGGCCTTCTCGACCTTCGGCCACCCGGCGGGTGAGCGCTCGGACAAGGTGCGCGAAGCGGTGAAGATCCTCGACCAGATGCGCGTTGATTTCGAGTATGACGGCGAAATGGCCGCCGATGTCGCACTCAACCGCGACCTGATGGCGCAATACCCGTTCTGCCGGCTGACGCAACCTGCCAACATCCTGATCATGCCGGCCTTCCACTCGGCCTCGATCGCCACCAAGATGCTGCAGGAACTGGGCGGCTCCACCGTCATCGGCCCGCTGATCGTGGGTCTCGACAAGCCGGTGCAGATCGTGCCGCTCGGCGCCAAGGACACCGACATCGTCAACATGGCCGCGCTGGCCGCGTTCAATATCGGGGGGTGAGGATGTCGTCGGCTCGACCGGTCAAAAGGAAATGTTCGTGCTCATCTTCCACAAGGTCACGTTCTTCCCTGAAGCCGTCGTGGGGCTTATCTTCTGAACGTTGAGGTTCAGCCGGACATAAGGGCTGACTGCGAGGGAGTAGAAGGCTTCGATGCCGCGCTCGTCGCGCAGGCGCAAAACCGGCCTGAGTGCATCCACGAGCGCGTTGCTCAGCGAATATCGGAATACACCTATTCCAAACCGATCATTCTCGCGCGTCGGGATTGGACTGGATCCGGCCAGTCCGATCAGGGCTGACCAGTCCAGGAAAGTCGGATTGCCATCTGAGATGGCGGCCTGCCCAAACAGGCCCCACCCACGGCCAGGGTTGGACTGGTCTTGCCAGAGGTACTGCTGCAACGAATAGGCGGCATACCAGATGCCGCTCTTGCGCCGGATCGTGCCCTGTGTCGCCCCTGGAACGGACGCCTCGCCACGGTATGAGAAGTCGACGCCGGTGGCGGAACTCGTCACAAACTTGAAGCCGTGGTAGCCCTGCAGGCCGGCAATCTTGACGGGGACCGTGACCGATCCCAGGAACGTGGCCCCGTCCCGGAACAGTCCCGTTGATGGATCCCGCCGGACTGCGCTGGTTGGATCGTAGACCATGGCGGTGAAGATGGCATGATCCGAGCGATAGCTTGCCAGGGCACCGAACAGATACGGCGGCGTGACACCGGTCGCTGGTGCTGCAAGACCCAGATGCAGAAAGCCGCCGCGACCTCCACCGCCGACAAGCGGAACAACTTCGGCTTTCTCGACCATATTGAGCTTGCCGACACTGATCGAAAAGCGGTCGCCGATTTTCTGTGTGAGATAGGCGGCCGAGAGATCGCCGCTTTCCACGCCGCTACCGGGAAAGGCAAGTGTCGTGTTGAAGGGCAGCAGCGCTCCGCCATTGCCGTTGAAAGATCGGCCGACATTCTGGTCAAACCTCACATGAACAGATGTTCCGGCGAAGCCAGCACTCTTGCCGAGGTCGATATCCAGCCATGCCGTGCCCTGCCCGCCAAACCGGTGGCCAGACCCTGCACTGGCGGTTCCGGCAACGGCTCCGAAGCCCGATACACGGAAACGCAGATCGATGCCCTGCTCGCGCAAGGCTGTTCGCGGATCAACCCAGTCCTGAGCCGTTGCTCCTGCCACCGACATGGACATGACCGCCATGACAGGCAGGAGATGCCAAAGCTTCATGATCATCGGCTCCGCGATTGCAGACTGGCCATCGGCCCCTGAAGGGCGACTAACGGGAAACGGAAAGGTCCTTGACCGTCTGCTTCCTTGACGATCCATCAACCACATAACGCAAGCCTGACCCGTTGAAGTCGATCTGTTTCAGGTCGAGCCGACGGATCTGACGGTCCGACATCGTATGGAAATAAAGGACCCTGTTCTTCAGGTCAGAGGCAGTGGTGATCTGCGTTGCGCTCTCGATGTCCTTCGCGATCTTGTCGCGATCAGCAATGGCGCCGAGCGGGATGTTGAAGTTGTCGAGCAGCCGGAAGGCTTCGAAAACGGCTTCATCGGCCGTCTCAAGTGGTCGAACCGATGCGGTAAAGGCTGCGGCCCGCACAAACCGCGATGGGGGCGTGAAATCACCGGGCAGCCCCAGCAGGCCCGACCCTGCGCCCAGCGGTGAAAGCTTGAGTCGTTCGATCGAGATAGGGGCTTGCGGAGCAGGTGACAGGCCGATGTAGTTCCGCAGATTGGTCAGGTGCCAATCATAGGCGGGCGCGTTCGTGACGACTCCAAGGAAGGCATCGTGGATCTTCACCGTTCCCTGATCGACGATCTCGATGATGATCGCTTCTCCGCCCGGGTCTGCAACTTTCCAGTGAAACGGCAAGGGAGCGCCGCCAAAGCGGGGATCCTGCACATCGACAACCCGGACCCGTGCAAGATTCTCGCGTACCTCGCGCACCGTGCGGAACGACGACAGCATCCACTGCATCAGGTCGCCGACGCTCATCGACCGGTCAGCCTGCTGCTTGTCATAGTTTGCGAAGCTGGCGAAGTCGGGGAAATAGTACATCCCGACATAAAGGCCGTGTTCGTTCATCCCGTCGGGACCGAATTCCTGCCCGTAAGCCATGAGCGACACAAAGCCGTTCTGGCCCTTCCAAGCCATGCCGTTCTTGCCGTCAGGGGTCTGTCCAGCGAAGCTGTGACCACGCGGGAAGATCACCAGACGGTCGTGAGACGCATCGCCAAGCGCCCATTCCACGGTGCGTGCCGCGATGACCGCACCGTCCTTCGCCCTCAGTGAGATGCCCGTGCAAGCAGAAGCGGCCACGTGACTGAAGACCGCCGCCCAGGCGATCACAGCGCCCATCAGACGAACTAGGTTGCCAACACGCATCACGAAAATTCCCCTTGCCAGCGCCTGAATGCTGCCATTCGGTCCGGATGGCGGACATCCGTTATCGCAAAACCGGATCAGTTGTCCAACTGGCGGGCAGGCGCCGAAGGTGCGGCCATGTGGCTTGGCCGGCCGCCCCCTCACTCCGCCTTTTTCGGCTTCACGGCTTCCACTGTCCATTTGTCGGTGAGGGCCATGAGCAATCCCGAGAACACGAACATCATGTGGATTCCGACCAGCCACATCAGTTCGCGGTCGGAGACCTTGCCCACGTTCATGAAGGCTTTCAGCACCTGAATGGCCGAAATCGCGACGATGGACGAGACCAGCTTGAGCTTGAGCCCGGTGAAATCGATCTTGCCCATCCATTCGGGCCAGTCCTTGTGGTCATCCGCCTCGATGCGCGAGACGAAGTTCTCATAGCCCGAGAAGATCACGATGATGATCAGGGAGCCGGTGAGCGTGAGGTCCACCAGCGCCAGCACCCCAAGGATGATCTGCGACTCGGTGGCGCTCCAGGCAGTGAGCATGAAATGCACCGTTTCCTGGCCAGCCTTGAGCAGCAAGGCTGCCAGCGCCACCACCAGCATCACGTAAAACGGGGCCAGCAGCCAGCGGCTGCCGAACAGGAACTTCTCGAGCATCTTTTCAATCATGGCAAACGATCCCGCACATCACCGGCTTGTTGCACCAGCGTGACACGAGGGCAAGGGCAAGACAGTGAACGCGCCGCTCAGGCACCAACGCCCGTGCCGATCGGGCACGAGACGCCGGTGCCGCCCAGCCCGCAATAGCCGGAAGGGTTCCGCGCCAGATACTGCTGGTGGTAGGTCTCGGCGAAATAGAATTCCGGCGCCTCGATGATCTCGGTCGTGATCGGGCCGAGGCCGCGCGCCGCCAGCGCCGCCGCGTAGGCCTTGCGCGAGGCCTCCGCCTCGGTGCGCTGGGCTTCGCTGGTGGTGTAGATGCCGCTGCGATACTGCGTGCCGACATCGTTGCCCTGGCGCATGCCCTGGGTGGGGTCGTGGCTCTCCCAGAAGGTGCGCAGCAATTCGGCAAAGGGCAATACCGCCGGATCAAACACCACGCGCACCACCTCGTTGTGGCCGGTCAGGCCCGAGCAGACCTCCTCATAGGTCGGGTTGGGCGTGTAGCCTGCCGCATAACCGGCGGCGGTCACCCAGATGCCCTCGCCCATCTGCCAGAACTTGCGCTCCGCGCCCCAGAAGCAGCCCATGCCGAACAGCACCTCCTGCATGCCCTCCGGCAGGGGGCCTGTCAGCGCGCGGCCGTTGACGACATGGTTCCCAGCGGTGGCTACGGGGTTCGGGCGGCCCGGAAGGGCGCTGGCCTTGGCGGGCATCTCGGCTTTCTTGCGCATGAAGAACATGGCTGGCTGCTCCTGCTGATGATTGTTCAGGTGGACCTTGAGCTTGATATGGGCATCAACTGGCCGGATCGCGAGGCTCCCCCTCGCAAGATGGCGCGGCGCATGGGACGTGGCCTGTCATGGGCGCATGACATGGCCGATGCGGCTGCCGGAACGACGCCCGATGCGGTAGCTCAGGAAGCCCAGCACCAGCAGCACGACCGAGGTCGGCAGCACAAGCAGGTTGAGCAGCACGGGGTCCCAGAGCAGCGGGTGCAGATGCCGCTCAACGGCAGGCTGGAGCAGCAGGAAGCGCTCACCAAACAAACGGAAGAGCGTGCCGCCGAGCTTGGCATAATCGAGAGCACCGTTGGCAATCGTGCGTGCGCCATCCATCACCGCTGCCACAAAGCCGGCGGCCAGCAGCAGGAAGGCAAGAATGCGGAACAGGCCCTTGATCACGGCGGAAACCTCCGGATGCGTCTGCGCGCACGCCTCGTTCAATCACGATGCGCGCCGCAAGGGCAAGGAGAAACCGGCCAGGGGTTGCGAGCCTGAGGATATGAATCAGAAGTCATGAGCCAAGGCTCGCGAGGCAAGGGTTGCGAGCCGCTCGATGTGCCTCTCGACCAGCCCCTGCCGCGAGACACCGCATAAAAATGCCGGAGTTATGCCTGCGAGCAACCGCGCAAGGCTTGCATTCTGTGCCCGAGCCAGTCATAGCGCCTTGCGTTCATTGGCAGGCTCAACAAGCTGATCGATGACAGCGCAGTTTGCGTGCGCCTAGGCGTGCGTTGCGGACAGGTGGCCGAGTGGTTGAAGGCGCACGCCTGGAAAGTGTGTATAGGGGCAACTCTATCGCGGGTTCGAATCCCGCCCTGTCCGCCATTTTTTCATGTAGATACCTGATTTATTTTGGTTTTTCGTAAGTTCTTTTTCTCAGCCCCACATTCAGCCCCACATGATTGCGCTGGTGGGGATGCGGCGACATTGAGGGTGTGCACACTCATCGACGTTCCGGAGGTTGATCCCATCGCAATCCAAGTTTATTTGTTGCGCGCAATACAAATCCAAATCAGCGCATGACGTGCTTTCGGGGAAACGGCCAACAGCCGTCCGTACGTCATGGCGAACAAATCCGCATCTGCTGATCTCGACCTCTTCTCACTTTCCCTACGCGACGACCCGGCCTTCCGGCAGGTCAGGCCCAAAGACGTCGACAAGCCGGCCTCACCTTCGGCACCCGGTCCGGAGCCGGAACCAGACCTGGCGCTGCACGGCAGCAGCGCTGAAGCAGCACCTCAATCTGAGCGACGAAGCAACTGTCAGGATTCATTCGGCTGCTATATCGAGGTGTTTGGGATTGCCAGACTTGGGAGCAAAGCGCGTGTCGAAAGCAGTCAAAGGGAAAGTGGCAACCATCGCCCTTGGAGGCGCTGGGGCCGTGATGCTGGCCGTCGGCACACTCCATCTTGTCGCGCCGCAGATGATGATGGAAGCGCCGGCGATCCAACTGACAACCGTCAATCATCGTCATCTGATCCGTGCGGCCCTGGGCGGAGCCTTTATCGGGATAGCGACCCTGTTCCTGCTTGGCCTGCTGAGGGCAAGCATGCGGACGTTCGCGCTGATCTCGATTGCTGTCCTGTTCAGTGGCTTCGCATTCGGGCGGCTTGTCAGCATCGTTCTCGACGGCATGCCGGCCGGCATGTTCCTGGCCATTCTTGCTTTTGAACTGATCTTCGCTGGCCTCGCATTCTCCGCGCTGCGGGAAGAGCAGCCAGGCGCAGATCGGTGATTGGCCTGACGCCGCTCGCGACCAACGCCCCTGCCTGCGGATGCCACAGCACAATTCTTGAATTCTGCGCACGGGGTGCAATCTCGGCTTGCTGACAAAATGCGGGCGAAGCAGACAAGATGCCGCCTTTGCAGCTTGTGACCCAATTCCATCGTTTGGCCACGACAGGCACCAATGCGCCTCTCATAGAGGCTACCCCAGTTACCCAATCGTTTTTAGGTAGTCATGCTTCGGCTATGCCGTCCTCCATCGGCTTGTCATCTCGGACCCAAAGGCTGAACGCGAGGACCAGCGAAGACACAGCCATCAGAATGTATGTCCAATACTCGCCTGGAGGCGGCGCGTCTGTGACGATTGGTTTCAAATGCCCTGCAAGAGCGCGCAAAAGCTGTTCAACGAGGATAATGATCCACATGAGCGAAACCAGCGCGCGATACCTTACAATCACCACCCAGTAAATCAGTGCCAGAACGAGTTGGCTTGCGCCCCATTGTGCGAAAATGGCGATGACATTACCGCCACCCGCCAGGTCGACATTGATCCCGGCGATCGACATTGCGCCGCCATCGGGGGCAAGCAGGTGAATAAGGCTGCGCATGGTACTGATGCCCGCCACAGCGACAAGAAGCCCATCGCGCCAATTCAATCCGCGACGGGCATGCTGTTCGGTCGGCAGCAACCGATTCCAGGCGAAGCCCACCGGTCTTCTCTTATTGGAGCAGCTTCAGGCATTCGCCTGCTTTGGGGGCTTCTGCTTGCGCTTGATTTCGGTCGATCTTGCCCGACATGACCAGCGGCTTTAGCTTTGCCACCAGAACGTCCTTGATGACGCTCGATGGCTTCACCTCGGGTGCTGCCAAGACGTAAATCTGCCTTGCGCCTGGGCCAAGTTTTGCAGCGCAGGCATCAGCGGCCGCGATATCCTTGGCCTGCACGCTCGCTGTAGCCACGGCAATCAAAAGAAATGCGATTGTGGATCGGCGCATCAGAAATTCCTTTGTTTGGCCTAGGGGAAACTCTTCCGTTCAATGTGGGTTTTGATAGCTCTGGCAAAATGAGATCGCTACTCGATTTCCGAACTGTCGGCGCAAGGAGGTGGATCGTGCCAGACCGCATTGATTCTATGAGAAAAACGCCGATTCAGAACCGGGGCCGACAGACAATGGACGATCTGTTCGAGGCGACGGCTCAACTTTTGGACAAAATGAGCCCCGACGAGGTCAACACCAATCGGATAGCGGATCGGGCCGGATTTTCGATCGGGACGCTCTACAGCTACTTTCCCAACAAGGCATCATTGCTGCGTGAAATGGCGTTGCGCGAGGTTCGTCGGTTTGAGGCTCGTTTCGAGGAGACAATCGAAGCTTCGCGAGCCCAACAGCCCGACCATGTCATCCGGCAGATAGTTCGACTGGCGCTGACACCGCTCAAAGGCCGTCACCGTGTTCGTCGCAAACTGGTCTTGCTCGTTGGCCAGGACCCGACGGTGCAGGCGGCGATGCATCAGGCGATTGATCGCATGACCGGGCGATTTCTTGAGTGTGTGGGCATCGATCCGAACGACATGTCCAGGGCACGCCGTTTCTTGATCTTTCGCTCCGTGCTCGGCCCAGTTCGCGCTGCTGCCTTACACGCTCCGGATTTGCTCGCGCTTCCCGAATTCGAAGAGGATCTGGTCCGGGTGAGCCTCGCGCTTCTGGGAATGCCCCTCGAGCCAGCTCCCATCTTGTGATGCTCAGCTATGCTCAGCGGCAGAAAACTGCTGGTGCGATATTCTTGAATTCAGCAAACGGCTTGAACGGGGCCGAAAGCAGAATGGCAGATGTCGGGAAGATAACCAGTCAAGCCAGACCACGCTCATGCAGCAGGTCCTCGACTTTCCGCAATCACAGCGGGTAGCGGACATACATCATCACCGCCAGGCGGAT
>JAIYDY010000039.1 GCA_027487245.1 Hyphomicrobiales bacterium | reverse complement strand
CCTACACTGCGCCCTGGCTGATTGTCGCAACTGGTGCGCATGAACGGATCATCCCGTTCGCGGGCTGGACCTTGCCCGGTGTCATGGGACTGGCCGCGGCCACCATTCTGCTGAAAAGCGAAGCCAGGATCCCAGGGCAGCGCGTTGTCGTGGCCGGACGCGGCCCACTTTTGGCATCGGTGGCGGCCGGGATCATCGCCAAGGGCGGCGAGGTTGTCGCTGTGGTGGATCGCTCGCCGCGCACGACATGGGCCAAGGCCCTGCCTGCACTCGCCAGCCAGCCGCTGTTGCTGGCCGAGGGCGCGGGCTGGATGCTGCGCCTCATGGGCCGCCGCGTGCCGTGGCTGTTCGGGCACCGCTTGCGCTCTGCCCTTGGCAGCGATGCGGTGGAGGCGGTAGAGGTTGCGCCCGCCGATGGCAATGCCGCGAGCCGGCTGCTTGCCTGCGACGCTCTGGTGGTTGGCGATGGTCTGGTACCGGGCGGCGAGGCCTCGCGATTGCTGGGTCTGCCCATGCATTTCGAGCGCCAGCGCGGCGGCTGGGTGACGACGTCGGGCATCGATTTCGAAAGCGCCCTGCCCGGCCTTTACCTCGTCGGAGACGGCGCTGGCATCCGTGGTGCGAAGCTGTCCGCACTGGCTGGCGAGATCGCGGGGCTCGCAGTTGCGGCAAAGGCTGGCCGCAGCATCGACCGGCAACGCGTGGCGCGCCTCAGACAAGATCATGCCAAGGGCCAGCGCTTCAGCAATGCCATCGCTGACATGCTGGCCGCGAACCCTGCCGACATCGCGGCGATCGCACACGACACGGTGGTTTGCCGCTGCGAGGATGTGCGGCGGCACGAGATCGACGCTGCGGTTGACGCAGGCGCCCACGATATCAACCAGCTCAAGCATTTCACCCGCTGCGGCATGGGTCCGTGCCAGGGCCGCATGTGCGGCGATGTGGCCGAGGAGCTGGTGGCGCTGCGCAGCGGCCTTGGCCGTGAAGCCGTCGGACACTGGACCGGACGGCCGCCACTTCGCCCGGTTCTGCTCGGCGATCTGATCGGCACGTTCGACTATGCCGACATACCCGTTCCTGAGCCTGCGCCGCTATGACCGCGCCCTATGACCTGTGCGTGATCGGCGGTGGCATCCATGGCTGCACTGTGGCGCTGTTCGCGGCGCGCGGCGGCATGAAGGTGGCGCTTGTCGAACGTGGCCCGTTGTGTCGCGAGGCGTCTGGCGTCAATGCCGGCACCTTGACCATGCAGATGACCCGCGTGGCGCTGATCCCCTATGCCCTGCGCGCCCACCAGATGTGGGCCACGGCATCAAGCTGGCTCGGGCATGATGTTGGCGTGGTGATATGCGACGGGCTTTCGCTGGCGTTCACAGAGCAGGAGGCGGAACTGCTGCGCTTTCGCGCTGGCAAGCGCAGGGAGGCTGGCGCGCCGATCGACCTGATTGACGCGAGGGCGGCACAGCGCGTCGAGCCAGGTCTGGGCCCCGGCGTGCTGCTGGCTGGCCACTGCAAGGTCGACGGTTATGCCAACGCCTATCTGACTGGCCTCGCGTATCGCCGGGCACTGATCGAGGCTGGCGTCACAGTGATGGAAAACACGCCGGCACTCGGCATTGATCGCGCAGGGAATGCGTTCACGGTGCGCGCGCCAGACAACCACGTTCAGGCAAAGCGGCTGGTGCTCGCCGGCGGGGTCTGGATCGAGCCTATGATGGCCTGGCTCGGGATTGATCTGCCGATCAAGGTTCTGGTCAATCAACTCGCCGTCACCGAGCGCCAGCGCCCGGTGATGCGCACCGTGGTCGGCATCGCCAGCGGGCTGCTCTCGCTGAAGCAATATCCCCACGGCACGACCGTGATCGGTGGCGGCTGGCAGGCACGCGGCAACCGCGAACTTGGCGGGCACGAACTCTTGCCGGAGCGACTGGTCGGCAACATCCGCCTCGCATGCCATGCCATTCCGGCCCTCCGAGAGGCAAGGCTGGCACGGGCCTGGGCCGGGCTTGAGGCCGAAACCCGTGACGCCTTGCCGGCTGTGGGACCGATCCCCGGTGTGCCCGATGCCTATATCTGCGGCTCAGTGCATTCGGGCTATACAAGCGGGCCTTATCTCGCCCGCCTTCTGGCCATGCGGATCCTCGGTCAGCAGCCTGAGATGCCACTTTTCCCCATCGATCGCCTTCTCGAACCGCCTGCGAGGGCCGCATGAGCCAGTCTGTGCAACAGCGCCTGAGCGGCATCCATGCCGCCACGATCGTGCCGATGCGCGATGATTTTGCCATAGATGAGGTCGCGCTTGCCGACCATCTGGCCGTCGTCTCCCGCGTTCCAGGCATTCAGGGCCTGCTGGTCAACGGCCATGCCGGCGAGAACTTCGTGCTGACGGCTGCCGAAAAGCGCCGCGTTGTCGAGATCGCCCGAAGCAGCGTCCCTTCAGGCTGTCTGATCTGCTCGGGCATCAATGCCGAGTCCAGTCTTGAACTCGCGGCGGAGGCGCGGGAAGCTGAGGCCGCTGGCGCGGACGTGCTGCTGGTGTTCCCGCCCAACAGTTTCGCGCTTGGTCATGATCCTGAAGCTGCGCTGATCCATCACCGCCATGCGCGCAATGCGTGCAATCTGCCGTTGCTGATTTACGGCGCGCCCATCGGGGCCGGGCAGATGCCTTACGATGCGACAACCTTGCGCGCGCTGGCAGCCGAGCCGCGCATTATCGGCATCAAGGAAGGCAGCTGGGAGATCGCTGCCTATGAGGAAAACCTGCGGCTGCTCAAAGCCGTCCGCCCCGATTTCGTTGTTCTGGGCTCTGGCGACGAGCACCTGATGGTGAGCTACATGGTCGGCAGCGCGGGCAGCCAGGTCAGCCTTGCCGCTGTTGTGCCGGAATTGGTCGTGGGGTTGTGGCAGGCATCGCAACGCGGCGCTTGGGCCGAGGCGATGGCGCTGCACAACCGGCTTTACGCTCTGGCGGTGGCGATCTACCGAGATGCGCCGGGCGGACGGGCGACGGCGAGGCTGAAGGCCTGCCTGATGATCAAGGGCCAGTTGGCGCGAGCCACGCTCAGGCCGCCGCAACCGCCGGTCTCGCAAGCGGAGTGGTCACGGCTCGAGCAGGCGCTTTCGCAGTGCGCAAAGACGTGAGAAGCGGCTCCGGCATGCGGGCCAATCCCTTGGCTCTGACAGTTTGCGTTGCCAGATCACTTTTCGACGTTTCGGAGTTCCCATGTCTGCAACCGGGATGACCGACCCTTCTGGGCGTGTTGGCAATTCTGTCAGGCAGCGGACCGATGAATCGATCGGCTTTCTGCGCGCGTTGATCGCGCTGGGCAAGCAGGGTGAGGCCGCGGTGCAGGCTCATGTTGCAGCGGCTCTGGCTGAGGCCGGTTGTATGGTGGAGCACCTTTGCTACCGCCCCGCTGACGTCGCTGTCCGCGACGAGTTCGCGTCATCAGGGGCGATGGATACCGAACAGCGGGTCAGCATTGTCGCCCGGCTGAAGGGCACGGGCGGGGGCCGCAGCGTGATCTTCTTTGCCCATCCCGATAGTGAGCCGTTGCGCAACATCGACAGCTGGACGCATGAACCGTTCGCCGGCACGATTCAGAACGGGCGTATCCATGGCTGGGGCGTTGCAGACGACCTTGCCGGCGTAGCCGGCTTCGTCGAGGCTGTGCGGGCGGTTGTCGGTGCTGGCTTGAGGCCACGTGGCGATGTGATCCTCGCGTCCACACCCAGCAAGCGCCATGCCCGCGGCGTGTTCCATGTCCTGCAGTCGGGTTTCAGTGCCGATGCAGCGGTTTACATGCACCCGGCGGAGTCAGGTGTTGGCATGCGCGAGATCAAGGCGGTGGCTTCAGGGATCGTGCTGTTCAAGGTGACGGTGACAGGCTGCTTGCCGAATACCAATGAGCCAAGCCACACGGCTTTCGCCCATCGCGCGGTGAACCCGCTTGACAAGGCGCTGGTACTGATCGGCGCGCTACGGGCGCTTGATGCCGAGCGGGGATTGCGCGTGCGCCATCCGGTGATCGAGAAGGCCGTCGGGCGGGCGACGAACCTTCTGGTAGCAAACCTTGCCTGCGGCCACGAAGGCGAACACGCCCGTCTGGCTCCGGAGTGCAGCTTTGGTGCTTCGCTGTCCTTTCCGCCTGGAGAGCGCATGATCGATGTCCAGGCCGAGATCACCGCCGCATTGAAGGCCTCCTGTGAAGCTGACCCCTGGCTGGCCCTTCATCCGCCAAAAATCGAGTGGGTGTCTGGCGTCACCGGTGCGGAAGTACCGGAAAACCATCCGCTGTATGCGATCGTTGCTGCAGCGGTGACTGAGGTCACCGGCTCCGCGCCTTTCGTCAATCCGCTGCACACTTCAAGCGATATCCGCGTGCCGATGGTACAGGTCGGCATTCCTACGGTTGGGCTTGGACCGCTCGGCGGCAATCTCACCCAGAATGGCTGCCATGACGAGTGGGTCGATGTCGCAGATTACATCCGGTCGATCCAAGTGGCTGCATTGGTGATTGCGGATTGGTGCGGTGTCACTGACGCCTGAGGCCGCGAGTCCTTGGCGCTGACCGTGAATCGCCCTTGGTCTGTAAATCGGAATGCCATTTAACCCCCGATCAGCTCCCAAGACTGACCCTACCCAAATGCCGGCAAGCACTTGATGCTATGCAACAAACTGCGGGAGCACCGTCGTCATCGTTGGACGCCTAAAGGGGTCGATCTCCGGAGCCGATTCACAGACAGCTTTGCAACTCGCGTCCGCTTTGGCGGGCAGGTTGTAGCCGATCGACTCCAGCAGATGCTGGTGGTTGAACCAATCGACGCATTCGGGGGGTATGCTCGACGACCTCGAAGGATATCCACGGTCCAAGCCGGCAGGTAACCTTGGTCTTGAAGGGCCCGATCACGCTCCCGGCGGGGGCAGTGCCGTCGGGGTCACCGACGCTGCCGACGGAGGACCCTGGTGCGAGCAAGCACCCAGGCCCGTCAGGCCTGGCATCAGCGCACGCGTTTGGCCCCGCCAAGGCCCTGGCTGAGCCAGGTTGCCACCGACATGGTTGGCAGGTCGAAATAGTCACGCGTGCTGGCGTAGCCCTGCCCTCCCATGCGGCCCACCGCGTCAAGCGCGCCCGGATCGACATGCAGGTTCGACACATCGATGACGGCGGGGTTGAAATGGGCGTAGACCACCTCGCCCAGGATGATCTCGCGCGAGTTGCCGATGCCCAGCGTCGTGTGGTGTCGGCATTCGAAAGCTGCGGGCGACTCGCCGATCCACGGACTGGCAACCTTGACCCCCGGTCTTGCCGACAAGCCCGCTTCCGCCAACTCGTCAACGCCCGGCTCGAACGGCACGGCGCAGACGTTCATCGCCTCGAGGATGGCGTCGGAGACAATGTTGACAGTGAAGCAGAGCGTCTCTCGGACATTGCGGCCCGTATCCTTCTGCGGGCCGGTGGGTCGATACTCGACCCCGAGCGCCAGGATGGCTGGGTCTGCCGACAGGCAGTTGAAGAAGCTGAACGGCGCCGCGTTAGGCACGCCGTCCTTCCCGATCGTCGTGACCAGCGCAATCGGCCGCGGCACGACCGCCCCGATGAGGAGCTTGTAGCGTTCCCGAGGCGTCAGCTTGGCGAAGTCGAAAGTGACGGTGGAGCCATCCGCCGTCCGTTCACTTGCATCGGTCATGTCGTCGTCAACCCTTCGCCGATTGCATAAGGCGCCAGCAGTTCGCGGATGTCCTTGTCGGCTCGCGGCGCGATCAGCGCGCGGGACACGACCGATTGCAGATGATGATCCATGAGGTCCGCGGCGCGGCGGGCATCGCCGCTCAGGAGCGCGTCGATCAATTCGCGATGCTCGCTCACCGCGCACTCGGATGAATGGGGCCGGCCATAGATGGCCAGGATCAGCGAGCAGCGAGAACTGACCTCCTGCACATAGCGCACAAGCAGCGCGTTGCCCGTCATCTCCACAAGTTTTATGTGAAATTCACCGGCAAGGCGGATGGATTCGGGGCCGTCCTTGCCAAGCGCGGCCTCCTCGAGCCGCACATGGGCTTCGAGTGAGTCGGCCTGGGCCTGCGTCAGGCGCCCCGCAAGGGTTTCGGCCACGAGCCTTTCGAGCCCGCGGCGGACATCGAAGACATCGCGCGCCTCCTCGAGCGTCGGATAGGCCACGGATGCGCCGCGATTGGGCTTGAGCTCGACAAGCCCTTCCAGCGCCAGCCTTGCCAGCGCCTCGCGCACCAAAGTGCGGCTCACGCCCAGCCGGTCACCGATCGCGTCCTCGGGCAGCTTCATGCCAGGATTGAGCGCCTGCTCGAGGATCGCCTTGCGCAGGGCCCTGTAGACGGAAAGCGCGCGCGCGCCGGGCTTTGCGCCGCGTTCATCCGCAGCGATGCCTGCCTCGTCTCTTGATGTGTTGGTCTTTGGCACGTCTCGTTCGTCTCAACGCCTGCACAGCTTCTGGCACGACCGGAAGCTGACGGAAAATCTGTACAACACCGGACTTGCCGACACAGATAGCATACAATAGCATCCATAAAGTGCATACAGAATTGCTGAATTTCTGCGCACAACATGAGTGTCGATTGTGCAGGGTGCCTTTCGATCGGGCAATGCTGAAGGGGGTTCGAATGAACGCGACAGACAAAACCGCGCCGCGTGGCGTGAAGCGGAGCCTGCTGGCCGCCGCCGCGATGTCCTTGGCACTGCTCGGCGTCGGCGCGTCCACGGTCGAGGCGCAGCAGGGCAAGACCTTTCGCTGGGGCGCGGCGCGCGAGATCGCGTCGCTCGACCCCTACTCCTTCGGTGAGACCTTCACCCTTTCGGTTCTCAATCATGTCTACGAAGGCCTGGTGCGCTACACCGGCGATCTGAAGATCGAGCCGGCCCTTGCGGAATCCTGGGAGACGGTCTCGCCGACGGTCTGGCGTTTCAAACTGCGCCAGGGCGTGACCTTCCACAACGGAGCCCCGTTCACGGCCGATGACGTGGTGGCTTCTCTCGTGCGCGTCACGCACGAGACCTCGCCTCTCAAGGGCAATCTGCCTGCCTACAAGTCAGCCCGCAAGATCGACGACCACACGGTCGAGATCGAGGTGAACGGGCCTTACCCGCTTCTGCTCAATGACCTGACCAACATCTACATTCTCGACAAGGAGTGGATGGAGGCCAACGGTGCCAGCCTTCCGACTGACTCCGGCAAGGGTATCAAGGGCTTTGCAACGGACAACGCCAACGGCACCGGGCCCTTCGTGGTGGAAAGCCGTCGCGCCGATGCCCGCACCGTGTTCGTGGTCAATCCCAAGTGGTGGGACAAGCCGCAGCACAACATCGCCCGCGTCGAGTTCCTGCCCATCAGCTCGGCAGCTACCCGCGTCGCAGCTCTGCTCTCTGGCGAGATCGACTTCACCAACGTCGCGCCGCTTCAGGATCTCCAGCGGCTGTCTGCCTCTCCGGAGGTCAAGGTGCTGCAGACCAACGAGCTGCGCACGGTGATCTTCGCCTTTAACCTGAAGGACAAGCTGTTCGAGAGCGACGTCACCGACAAGAACCCGCTCAACGACATCCGCGTCCGCGAGGCGATGTATCGCGCCATCGATATTGACGGCGTGCAGCGCCGTGCCATGCGCGGCCTCTCGCGCAACACCGGCGCCCTCGTGGCTCCCGCCATTCCGGGCTACACGCCCGAGCAGGATGCACGCCTGCCCTTCGATCTTGACGGCGCGAAGAAGTTGCTGACTGACGCCGGCTATCCCAACGGCTTCTCGTTCAACTTCAACTGCCAGAGCGACGGCCTCGTCAACGAGGAAGAGTTCTGCCAGGCCGTTGCCTCGATGTGGTCGCGCGCCGGCCTCAGGCCCAATCTGAGCCTTGGACCGCGCTCCACCCAGACACCCAAGCGAGTGCGCGGCGAATTCGACGTGATCTCCTTCGGTTGGGCCAATGAGCCGATGATCGACGCCTACTCCATCCTCATCCAGGTGATGCGCTCAAAGAGCGGCTCGGGCGGCGTGTTCAACTGGGGCAACTGGGGCCGTCCAGCCATCGATACCCTGATCGACAAGGCTGGTGTGGAACTCGACAATGCCAAGCGCATCCCGATGATGGCTGAAGCCCTGATGATCGCCAAGCGCGAACACCTGTTCATCCCGATGCACAACCAGCCCATGGCCTGGGCCATGCGCAGCACGGTGGCCGCCACGGTGCAGGCCTCCGACAACAAGCCGCGGCTCTGGCTGACACGGATGCGTTGAGCGAAAAGGAGACGGGAAGGCGATCAGCCCATGCTGTTCTTCATTGCGAAGAGGCTTGTCAATGCGGCGGGCGTGATGCTCACCGTGGCACTGATCGCCTTCATCATCTTCCGCTTCGTTGGCGACCCGGTCGAGTTGATGCTGAACGAGCAGGCCAGCCAGGCGCAGCGCGACGAGCTGCGTCAGCGGCTGGGGCTCAACAACAACATGCTCGTGCAGTTCGCGACCTTCGTCGCGAACGCCGCGCGCGGGGATTTCGGCATCTCCTACCGCAACCAGCAGGAAGTGTTCACGCTCATCGCGGAACGCTTCCCCGCCACCTTCGAACTGGTGCTGATGGCGACGTTCCTGTCGCTGGCGATCGGGATCCCGCTTGGCGTGTATACGGCGATCCGTCGTGACACCGTGCTGGCCCGCCTGCTCGAATTCATTTCGGTGCTCGGTGTCTCGCTGCCCAGCTTCGCGCTGGGCATTCTGCTCATCCTGCTCTTTTCGGTTACGCTGCAATGGCTGCCTGCCTTCGGTCGGGGCGAGGTGGTGCAGATCGGCGGCTGGTCCACGGGCCTGCTCACGCCATCGGGGCGGCTCGCCCTCATCATGCCCAGCGTCACACTCTCGCTGTTCCAGATCACGCTGGTGATGCGCCTCGTGCGCGCCGAAATGCTTGAGACGATGCGCACGGAGTTCATCCGCTTCGCACGCGCTCGCGGGCTGACCGACCGCGCGGTGCATTTCCGCTATGCCCTGCGCAACTGCCTCATGCCGGTCATCACGGTCACGGGGCTGCAGATCGGCAACCTGATCGCTTTCGCCCTGGTCACTGAAACCGTTTTCCAGTGGCCCGGCATGGGGCTGCTCTTCGTCCAGGCCGTCACCTTCGTCGATATCCCCGTCATGGCTGCCTATCTCATGATGGTCTCCTTCATCTTCGTGACGCTCAACCTCGCGGTGGATCTCGCCTACGCCTATGTCGACCCGCGCTTGCGCGAGGATGCTGTTGCGGGGACCGCCAATGGCCGCTGAAGCGAACCCCGGACGCCTCGCGCGGGCCTTCGACAGCGATATCGGCTGGAGCTTCCGGCGCACGCCCGCGGCATGGATCTCGGCGCTGGTGCTGGCGCTGATCGTGGCAGCGTCCTTCGCGGCGCCACTGATCGCACCGCAGAACCCATACGACCTTCGCCAGGTCTTCATCGACAAGGCGGAGCTGCCGCCACTCTGGTCAGCCGGGGGAGAGGCACCCTTTGTGCTCGGGACGGACCCGCAGGGGCGCGACGTGCTCTCCACCATCCTTTACGGCACGCGCGTCTCCCTTGTGATCGGCCTCGCCAGCGTGCTGCTGTCCATGGCGATCGGCGTCACAATCGGGCTCATCGCTGGCTATCGTGGCGGCTGGATCGACAACCTCCTGATGCGGCTCGCCGACACGGTCCTGTCGATCCCGACGCTACTGATGGCGATCCTTGTCAGCGCCATCTTCCGCGAGATGCTGCCGCCGGCCTTCCGCGAACCCTTCGCAGCGGCCGTGATCGTGCTCTCCATCTCGCTGACCAACTGGGTTCAGTATGCCCGCACCGTGCGCGCGCTCACGATGGTCGAGCGCAAGAAGGAATACGTGCTCGCCGCCCGGATCATCAAGGTCTCCCCGCTGCGCATCATGCGCCGCCACATCCTGCCCAACACCATGACGCCTGTGCTTGTGGCCGCGACGCTCAATCTGGGCCTCGCAATCCTGTCCGAGGCGACCCTGTCCTTCCTGGGCGTCGGCATGCCCATCACCCAGCCCTCGCTGGGAACACTGATCCGCATCGGCAACCAGTACCTGTTCTCGGGCTCTTGGTGGCTGGTGGTCTTCCCCGCAGCGCAACTCGGCCTCATCGTCCTGTCGGTCAATCTTCTGGGCGACTGGTTGCGCGACGCACTCAATCCGAAGCTTCATTGAAGAAGGCCCCGCCATGACCGCCAGCCTCCTGCTCCGCAAAGTGCGCCCGATGGGCGGCCCAGTCACAGATGTGCGGATTGCGGATGGGCGCATCGTGGCAACGGGCGCATCACTCTCCGCTCCCGCCGGCGTTCCAACCGAAGACGGCGGCGGCTGCCTGATGCTGCCCGGTCTGGTCGAGGCCCATACCCACCTCGACAAGAGCCTTCTGGGCCTGCCGTGGTATGTCAACGAGGTCGGCCCGAAGCTGCTCGACAAGATCGACAACGAGCGGCTGAACAAGCGGCGGCTGAACATGGACCCTTATGTCCAGTCCTTCCGCCAGACAGTGCAGTCCTCGCAGTTCGGCTCAACCCACATCCGCAGCCATGTCGATGTCGACACCGATCACGGCATGTGGGGCATCGAGGGCATCATGAAGATGCGCGAGGAGTGCCGCGACATCATCGATGTCGAGATTGTCGCCTTCCCGCAATCGGGCCTGCTGCGCCGCCCCGGCACGCTTGCGTTGATGCATGAGGCCATGAAGCTGGGTTCGGAAGTGGTCGGCGGACTCGACCCTTGCGCCATCGACCGCGATCCGAAGGGGCATCTCGATGCCGTATTCGACCTGTGCCAGACCTATGGCAAAGCGCTCGACATCCATCTGCATGAACCCGGCGAAATGGGCGCCTTCTCCTTCGACCTCATCATCGAGCGCACGCGCGCGCTCGGCATGAAGGGCAAGGTCACGGTCAGCCATGCCTTCTGCCTCGGCTCGCCAGACCGCGACCTCGTCGATCCGTTGATCGACCAGATTGCCGAACTTGACATCGCCATCATGACCACGGGCCCTGCCGCCCGTCCTGCCCCGCCGATCAAGCGCCTGCTGGCCGCCGGCATCCGCGTCTGCTCGGGCTCGGACGGCATCCGCGACACCTGGGGCCCCTATGGCAATGGCGACATGCTGGAGCGGGCGATGTTCGTTGGCCTGCGCAACAACTGCCGCCGGGCCGATGAGATGCGCCTCGCCTTTGACGTGGTGACGACCGAGGGCGCAAAGGTCATGGAGCTTGATGGCTACGGATTGGCGGTCGGCTGCCAGGCCGACCTCCTGCTCGTGCCGGGCGAAACGCTTGCAGAGGCCATCGTCAGCCGCACTGCGCAGCGGCGCGTCATCAAGCGGGGGCGCATTGTGGCCCGCGATGGCGTCTCTATCCTCAAGGCACCGGGCCAGTTGTCATGATGCCCCAGGCCGTCAGCCGTCCCGAAGGCCGCACGCTGCTCACGGCACGATGGGTTGTTGGTCATGTCGGCGGACGCCACTGCCTGTTTGAACACGGCGAGGTGGTCTATGAGGGCAACACCATCGTTTTCGTCGGTCACGGATTCCCTGGCGAGGTTGCGCGCCGGATCGATCATGGGCAGGCGCTGATCGGGCCGGGCTTCATCGATCTCGACGCGCTCTCGGACCTCGACACCACCATCCTCGCTTTCGACAATCAGCCTGGATGGAAGAAGGGGCGTGTCTGGCCGCGCAGCTACATCGAGGCCGGGCCCTTTGAGATGTACACCCGCGAGGAACTCGCCTTCCAGAAGGCGCATGCCTTCGCAGGGCTGATCCGCAACGGCATCACCACAGCCTTGCCTATCGCCTCGCTGTTCTACCGCGCCTGGGGCGAGACGCCGGAAGAGTTCGCCGATGCGGCCGACGCGGCGGCACGGCTGGGCCTCAGGGTCTATCTCGGCCCCGCCTATCGGACCGGCAACCAGGTCGTCGAGCCTGACGGCACGTTGAACACATACTATGACGAAGCGCGCGGGCTGGCGGAGCTGGACGAGGCAATCCGCTTCTGCGAGCGCTTCGAGGGCGCGGCTGGCGGCCTGATCCGCACCATGCTCAGCCCCGACCGCATCGAGACCTGCACCGCCGAACTGCTGCGCCGGACAGCCGCGGCGGCGCGCGCCATGGATGTGCCGGTGCGCCAGCACTGTTGCCAGTCGAAGATCGAGTATGACCTCGTGCTCAAGCAGCACGGCATGAGCCCGCCGGAATGGATGGAGAGCCTCGGCTACTTCACCGACAAGACGCTGCTGCCTCACGGCACCTTTGTCTCTGGCAGCCGCAACATCGCCCGGCCGGGGCGCGATCTTGAAATCTTCCGCAACCACGGCGCGACGATCGTGCACTGTCCTCTGGTATCGGGCCGCCATGGCAATGTGATCGACCATTTCGGGCGCTACCGTGCCATGGGCCTTCGCGTCGGCATGGGGACGGATACGAGCCCGTCCGACATGGTGATGAACCTCCAGGCTGGCATCATGCTGGCCCGCGTCGCAGCCGGATCAGTCGACGCGGTCCGGTCCGAGGACTATTACGACGCGGCCACCATCCATGGCGCGGATGCGCTCGGCCGGCCCGATTTGGGGCGCCTCCAGCCGGGCGCCAAAGCCGACATCACAGTCTTCGACCTCGACCGGCCCCATGGTGGCCAGCTCATCGATCCGATCCAGACCATGCTGCTCACCGGCCATGGCAGGGATTTCTCCAGCGTCATCATCGATGGCCGGCTTGTGATGGCGGACAGG
Source organism: Hyphomicrobiales bacterium (assembly GCA_027487245.1). Classification (GTDB taxonomy): domain Bacteria; phylum Pseudomonadota; class Alphaproteobacteria; order Rhizobiales; family Beijerinckiaceae; genus Allobosea. The sequence goes on along the minus strand of JAIYDY010000039.1, from coordinate 27,073 downwards.
GTCATCGAGGGCGTCGACGAGGCGGCCGACAATGCCCGCGCCCAAGCCCAGTTCGAGCGGCTGATGGCGCAGTATCCGCAGCGCACTTCTGGCCATCCACCCGTGAGCGAGATCTTCTCGGCGAGCTATCCTGTGATCAGGGCTCCCGCACGATGACGGAGACGCCCCTTCTGTCCGTGCGCGATCTGAAGCTGGTCTTCGATGGCCGCAAGGGGCCGTTGACCGCGCTTGACGGAGTGTCCTTCGACATCAGGCCCGGCGAGATCCTGGGCGTCGTGGGCGAGTCGGGTGCGGGGAAGTCGCTGACAGGAACCGCGGTCATCGGCCTTGTCGATCCTCCGGGACGGATCGCCGGCGGCTCGATCCACCTGGCCGGCCAGCGCATCGACAATCTACCGGCTGAGGCCATGCGCGCCCTGCGCGGGCGCAGGATCGGCGCGATCTTCCAGGACCCGCTCACCTCGCTGCATCCGCTGCTCAAGGTGGGCGACCAGATCGTCGAGACCATCCTCACGCATTTGCCCGTCTCCCGCACAGAAGCACGCGCCCGCGCGCTCGATCTGCTGGAGCAGGTCGGCATTCCGGCTGCATCGACCCGCATCGACCACTATCCCCACCAGTTCTCGGGCGGCATGCGCCAGCGCGTGGTCATCGCGCTCGCCTTGTGCGCTGAGCCGGACCTCATCATCGCCGATGAGCCGACCACCGCACTTGATGTCTCGATCCAGGCGCAGATCACGTCGCTCATCAAGCGTCTGTGCCGGGAGAAAGGCGCAGCAACAATGCTGGTCACCCACGACATGGGCGTGATCGCCGAGACGGCCGACCGCGTGGCGGTCATGTATGCTGGCCGGATCGCGGAAATCGGCCCGGTCGCGGAGGTCACGCGCCGCCCGCGCCACCCCTATACCGCCGGGTTGATGGCCTCGATACCGAGTGTCCTGCGCCGCAACGCCACGCTCCAGCAGATCGACGGGGCCATGCCGCGCCTCGGCGCCATCCCGCCAGGATGCAGTTTCAACCCGCGTTGCGCCCGCGCCACGGAGCTGTGCCGCACGCTCCAGCCGACACTGGGCCTGCAGGCGCATGAGGCCGCGTGCCATCACCCGTTGGTAGAGGCTGACCATGGCTGAAGCCAACCCGATCCTGATCGTCGAGAACGCCAGCTGCCGCTTCGACGTGTCCGGCCCCTGGCTGCAGCGCATAGCGACTGGCGCGCCGCGCCGCGAGCTGAAGGCCGTGAACCAGGTCAGCTTCTCTGTGCCGCGCGGCGCCACATTCAGCATCGTCGGGGAGTCGGGTTGCGGGAAGACCACGCTGGCGCGGATGATCGTCGGCCTACAGCCACCCACGGCCGGATCGGTCCGGTTCGGCGAGATTCGCCGCGCCGACGGCACGGTCGGCCCGCCGCGGGTGCAGATGATCTTTCAGGATCCTTACGCCAGCCTCAACCCTCGCTGGCGCGTCGGCGATATCGTGGCCGAACCCATCCGCGAGCTGAAGCTGCGTGCCACCGAGGCCGAGACAGCCGCGCGCGTTGCGGAACTGCTTGTCACGGTCGGACTGTCGGCGGCCGATGCGGACCGGTATCCCCACGCCTTCTCCGGCGGACAGCGCCAGCGCATCTCGATTGCACGGGCGCTCGCGACAGAGGCTGATGTGCTGGTATGCGACGAGCCCACCTCGGCGCTTGATGTCTCGGTGCAGGCGCAGATCCTGAACCTGATGGTGCGCCTGCAAAAGAAACTGGACCTCACCTACATCCTGATCAGCCACAACCTCTCGGTCGTGCGCCACATGTCCGATCAGCTCGCCATCATGTATCTGGGGCGCATCGTGGAGATTGGCGACGCGGACACCATCTTCAACGGCCCGCTGCACCCCTACACACGATTGCTGCTTGACACGATCCCCGATGTCGAGAGCCCGAACCGCGCGCGCGCTCCACTCTCTGGCGAAGTGCCGAGCCCGATCAACCCGCCGCCCGGCTGCGCCTTCCATCCGCGCTGCCCGATGGCCGAAGCCGCCTGCAGCCGGACCGTCCCCGAACTGATGCCAAGACCCCGCCGCAGTGTCGCCTGCCTCGTACTTGAAAACAGCGAGGGCGCCGCTGACGCGCAGATCTCGCGTTCAACGCCTTCTGCTTGAGCCTGACGCCGAGCATCAAGGCCATCATGCTGTTGGCCGCCAAGTTTCGTTGTTGCAGCCTTGACCTGATGGCTGCTGCATCGGCATCAATGACGATCCCCCGACGGCTTTATCGATCCAACCTGGATCGCGATGACCCAATCGGGCTGAACAGGAAAGGCCAGCCATATGACCATCGGCGTGGGCGGTTCGACCGCGGAGGCGGAACTCGCCAGATTGAAGAACATACGCGGCGACGTTCCGGCGATCGGCGTGGACGAGCGGCTGAGGCGCATCGACAAGGCCCAGCGGTTGATGCGCGAGAAGGGCGTGGACGCGCTCTGGCTCGATGTCTCCTCGAGCCTGACCTACTTCACCGGCCTGAAGATGGGCCGCAGCGAACGCTGCCATGGCGCTGTGCTGCCGGCGCATGGGGACATTGTCTATCTTTCACCGGCCTTCGAGGTCGAGAAACTGCGGACCATGATCAGCTTTGGCGACAAGGTGGCCGCCTGGGAGGAAGACGAGGACCCCACTGCCCTGCTGATCGACACCGTGCGCGGCTTCGGCGCTGGCGGCGGCGTGATCGCCCTCGACGAGGCCACGCCTTTCTTCACCTTCGACGGCATGCGCAAGGCGGGCAACGCCTTCAGCTTCATCAATGGCTCGGAGATCACAGGGGCCTGCCGGATGATCAAGTCGGAGCACGAGATTGCCCTGATGCAGACCGCCAAGACCATCACTCTGGAGGCGCACAAGGCGGCCGCGCGCATTCTGCGCGAAGGCATCACCACAACCGAGGTGCAGGCCTTCATCGCCGCCGCCCACCGCAAGCTTGGCTCGGAGGGCGACGTCAGCTTCAACATCGTGCTGTTCGGCGAGGCGACAGCCTATCCTCATGGCGTGCCCCATCCACAGGTGCTCAAGGAGGGTGACATGGTGCTGGTCGATACCGGCGCGCCGGTCGACGGCTACCTGTCTGACATCACGCGTTCCTACATCTTCGGTGAGCCAAACAAGCGGCAAAGGGATGTCTGGAACCTCGAGAAAGCCGCGCAGGCGGCCGGCTTTGCCGCGGCGAGGCCCGGCAACCGCTGCGAGGACATCGACAATGCGGCACGTGGCGTGATAACCGCCGCCGGCTTCGGGCCCGGCTATGCCACGCCCGGCCTTCCGCACCGCACTGGCCATGGCATCGGCCTCGACGTGCACGAGTGGCCCTATCTGGTGAAGGGCAACCGCACCGTGCTCCAGCCGGGCATGACCTTCTCGAATGAGCCGATGATCTGCATCTACGGCGAGTTCGGCGTCCGGCTCGAGGACCACATCCTCATCACGGAAGCTGGCGCGCGCTGGTTCACCGAGCCCGCCCATTCGGTGGATGATCCCTTCGGTCTGGACGCCTGAAACAATGCGCTTCTGCCGTAAACGGTTCGGGGTGATATTCGCTGCCTGACCGACGTCAGGTTGGGGCGACTTCCGAGGCTGTTCTGGTTTGCCTGCAAGCACGCCGACTGCATCCTCGCGACAGGCGTCGGTCAAAGGTGGCTCTTGAAAAACCCAAGCACCTGCCCGCGCATGGCTTCGGTTTCAATGTGGCCGACATCTTCAGCGATCAAGCTTTGAAACTGCGACAGTGCGTTCAACCGGCGGTATGCCACACCAACCTCCGCCATTGCATCCGCAACAGCACCTGCCGGTGTTAGCGGATCGAGAAGGCCAACGCATGCAAGTTGCGGTCTTGGGGCAACCAGCGCGGCGATCTGTCCGGTGCTGAACTCTTTCAGCAGGCCAGGGATCGTCATGTAGAGGCCGTGCAGGTCATGGGCACCCGAGGTCACGAGCGTTTCCAGATCGGCGAACGCACACGCATGCGCAACAGCGCGGACGCGCGGCTCCAGCGCTGCCAGCCAGAACGCATGGGTAGCCCCCATCGAAAAGCCGAAGACGCCCACACGGTTGGCATCGACCCCTTCGATCCGGGACAGAAAATCCAACGCCCCGCCAAGCTCTGCCAGCATCTGGCCGAACAGCGTCCTTCCCTCGTAAAGATGCTTTTTTGCCATGGCCTGCTCGCCATCCCCGGCACGGCTCCCGAAGCAGGGCATGTCGACCGAAAGCGAGACAAACCCTGCACCGGCCAGGACCGGGCCATAGGGTTCCGGCAGCAAGGCTGGTCGGCCCTCGACAAGTTCGCTGGCACCAATCGCGTACCGGTTGCCATGCGCATGGCAATACAGGATTGCCGGCTGATCGCACCACTCGCTATCGGGCCCGGTGAGGATCGCCCGTATCGACACGCCCGCAGATGATTGCAGTTGCAGCTTTTCGGCCCGCATGCCGGGATAGGCCAACGTGAGCCGTTCCGAAGACTCAAGCGTCAGGATCGGGCGGGGAAAGCGGCCGAGCAATCGTTTGAGCTTGTTGCGCGCCCTGGCCTGTTCACCTTCGATGGCTGCCTGATCTGCCATGCTGTTGCGCCTCAGGCGGGTGCTCGCGTGCCCCGCGCGACCATACGATGCGGCAGGAGCTGCACGCCGCCAGGACCGCCGCCGAGCAGGGAAACGAGTTGAACGACCACGGCGTTTCCAAAGTCCTCGTAGGGCACATGCACGGATGACAACCAGGGGGCAATCCAAGCATTGAGATGGTTGTCATCGACGCCGACGACGAGGCAATCCTCGGGGATTCGGACGCCGCTTTCGCCAGCAAGGCGATACGCGCCATAGGCCATCAGGTCGCTGACACAGAACAAACCTCTAGGCCAGCCGCCTTGCGCGATCAGCCGCTGCATCGCCTCATGACCCGCGAAGAGATGCTGGAGCTGATCGGACGAGGCGGCGCGGATGCTGCCTGGAGCAGCACCTCGGGCTTGCAGGCGCTCAAGGAAGCCTGCGACCCGGTCAGCAATCACCGAGGACGGGGTCGATGTGTGAATCACGGCCGGGTTCGCGACCCCGGCATCAACGAGAAAGTCAGCCGCAGCAGATCCGGCCGCACGGTCATCGATCCCCACAAATGGCGCGGCTTTGCGCCCGTCCACCAAGCGTCTTCCCACCAGCACGACGGGGTCTCCACGGTCGATGAAACTTGTCAGCACGGCGCTCTGGATGGCGGACACGACGATGTAACCCTCGACGGACTGGGCTCGCATCGCCATCAGATACTCGTCCTGAAGCGCTTTCTCGTCATGGGTGTCGCACAGGATCATGACATAGCCAGCCCGGCGCAGCGCCGCTTCTGTCGACGTGGCGATAGCGCCCATCGCGGGGTTGTTCAGGTTGGGAGCCAGCATCGCGATAATGCGGCTCTGGCCACGCCTGAGCGAACGGGCAATGTTGTCGGGCCGATAGCCACGTGCCTCCAGCAACGTCTGGATTCTCTCGACAGTCCGCGGGTTCGCCCTGTGGATCTGGCCATTGGCAATGCGCGAAACGGTGGAGATCGACACCCCTGCTTCGCCCGCGATGCTCGACAGCGACACCCGCGCGGGCGCCATCCTTCGCATCGGATTTCCAGTCGACGGCATCGGCACTCCGGTTCTTGCAGGCCGTGGCGGATCGGCTTGCAAGCCAAGCTTGACATGATTGGCAAACGTTTGCCAAGTTCATCGACAATGAAGAAGGAGCTGCATGATGGCTGTGTCAGTCGATCATGCGGCAATCCAAAAACACGTCCGCAGAGTGCGGGCATCGGGAGGATGTCATGATCAATACTGTGTCCCGCAAGGGAGGTTTTCTTGCGCTTGCGCTTGCGGCATCCGTCGCCGTGTTGTCGTCGCCGGTCTCGGCGCAAACCGTCAATCTTCGCTATCTGTGCTATGCCGACGCCAATGAATGCGACGTCGCCCGCGAACAGCTTGACCGGTTCGAAAGAGCCAATCCGAACATCAAGGTGACCGTCGACAAGGTCGGCTTTGCCGTGATCCGCGAACAGCTGGAGACCCGACTGCAGGGCGGCGAAGCGCCCGATATGGCCCGCGTGACCAATCTTGGTGGTCTCAACCGCTATTATCTCGACCTGACCCCGCACATCAACGCCAAGTACTGGGAAGACAATTTCGGTTCGACCCTGCCATGGATGCGCGTTGGCGCAGCCGACAAGGGCATCTACGGCTTCATGACGCAGCTCACGGTCACCGGTCCTTATGTCAACAAGACGATGTTCGACCAGACCGGCGTCAAGATGCCCGCCGCAGGCGCGACCTGGGATGACTGGGCAAAGGCGCTCACGGAAGTTCAGAAGAAGGGCAAGATCTACTCCGGCATGGCGCTGGACCGGACAGGCCACCGCTTCGCCGGCATGGCCATCTCGATGGGTGCGAAGTATTTCGACGCGCAGGGCAACCCCAGCGCCGTTGTCGATGACGGCTTCAAGGCGACAGCCGAGCGCATCGTGAAGTGGCACAAGGACGGACTGATGCCGGCCGATATCTGGCCAGGTGCTGCCGGTGCCAAGTGGAAGAATGCCGGCGACATGTTCATCAACGGCGACACGGCCATGCACATTGCCGGTTCGTGGATGATCCAGCGCTTCCAGGCTGACATCGGAGACAAGTTCGAGTGGGTGGTGCCGGCACAGCCCTGCGGCCCCGCAGGCTGCTCGGCGATGCCGGGCGGAGCCGCCATGGTGGCTTTCAAGGCGACGAAGCACCCGGCGGAAGTTGCCAAGGTCATGGAGTTCATGGTCTCGGAACCCGTGCTGAAGGAGTACTATGAGCGCACGGTGCAGATCCCGGCGCACAAGGGCATTGCCGACAAGGGCCTGACCTATGGCAAGGAGGTCGCGCCGCAGACGGTCGCAGCCCTGAAGCAGTTCACGGCGGACTTCGCCAAGATTTCCCCGGTTGCGCACCAGCTCCAAGCCTATCAGCGCAATGTCGCCATCTTCAATGCTACGGTGAACTATGTGGCACAGGCGATCACAGATACGCTCACGCTGCCGCAGGCTTATGCCAAGATCCAGGAAGAGATCGACAACGCGGTCAAGAAGTGAACGCTGTTGACCGTGGCAAGGGCGTAGTGCGCCAGATATCGTTCTGACGGGACTGGCGCAGCGATATGGCCGACACATCCATCCCGACGCCATCCCGCGCGCCAGCCAACCTTGTTGGCTGGCTCTGGGGCAAGCTCGGCGATGTGCTGGATGGTCCGTTCAGGGCCTTGCAGCGCCATATCGGCGCCAACCGGATGGCATATGTCTTTCTGGCACCCAATGTGCTGGTCTTCGGCCTCTTCTCCTTCTGGCCGATGCTGCTCAATTTCTACATCGCCTTCACCGGTGGGCAATCGGTCATTCTGGCGGAAAGGCCCTTCGTCGGCCTCGCCAATTTCCGCGAGTTGCTCGACTGCCCGAGTTGGCTTGACCCGAAAACCTGCCCTGTTGCCGGCTTTTCGTTCTGGACAGGCATTTGGAACACCCTGTTCTTCGCCGTGGTGCAAGTGCCGATCATGATCGTGGTGGCGCTGGTCACGGCGCTGATCCTCAACCGCGACATCCGCGCCCGTGGGTTCTGGCGGGCAGTCTACTTTTATCCCGTGATGCTCTCGCCTGTCGTTGTCGCCGTGATCTGGGATTGGGTGCTGAAGCGGCGCGGTATCCTGAATGCACTGTTGAGCGACGGGGTTGATGGCTGGAATGCCTTTGTGGGCAGCAACCTGTTTGTGCCGATCCTGGCAGGGCTTTCAGGGCTGGCTGCATGGGCTTTCTGCCAGCGCTTGCTGCGGGATCGGCCAGTGTGGCTGAAGCTGGTCGGAACAGGCCTTGGTGCTTTGGTCATAGCGTTCATCCTGACGTCATTCCGGGCAAATCTTGCCTTCGAGCCCTACCGACCGATCAATTGGCTGATCGATGTGCGCTCCGGTTGGCCGATGTTCTGGGTGATTTTCGTCTATACGTGGGGTCATCTGGGCTTTTACATGCTGATCCTGCTGGCAGGACTGCAAGCGATCCCGAAGGATTTGTATGAAGCCGCCGAAATGGACGGCACCTCCAAATCCCGTGCCTTCTGGCGGATCACGCTGCCACTTCTGATGCCGACCATGATTGTGGTGCTGGTGCTGTCGCTCATCCGTGCGTTCCAGGTCTTTGACGAGGTCTACGTCCTCACCGGAGGCGGGCCCGGGCAGGCCACCAAGATGATCATCCAGCACATCTACGAAAGCGCCTTCATCGGCGATGCCAAGCGCTACGGCATCGCTGCAGCCTCATCCATGCTGGTGGCAGGTCTGCTGCTGATCCTGACCCTCGGCCAGCTGGCAGCCACACGGAAAAAGGCCGGCGGATGATCAATTCCACGGACGTCTCATCATTTCTGACGCGAAAGCGCGCACGGCACGGGTTCGACTGGACCGACGTGCTGTCTTACGCCTATCTGGCTCTTGGCGTCCTGCTCGTGGCGTTGCCGATTTTCTGGATGTTCATGTCATCGATCAAGTCGCCCCGCGCGCTGGTCGAAAACGACCCGAGGCTTCTGCCCCACGAGCAGCTGACCACACCATCGGCAGATGGCAGCCGCAGCCATGGCGTGTTCCTCTGGACAAAGCCGGATGGAAGCCAGGTCGATGTCGGCTTCATTGGTCCGCGTGGCGTCAATGCCCGCGTCTTCGAGATCGGCAAGCCGGCAGAGATCATCGAGGTCCCGCGCTCCCAGATCGTCCGCAAGGAGGTCGTGCAACCGCGCTGGGAGAATTACAGCGAACCGACCATCGGCTCCACCCAGTCGCGCAACTTCAACTTCCTGCGCTATTTCTGGAACTCGACCTTTGTCACCGTGGTGGCGACATTGCTGACGCTGGTGGTCAATGCGATGGCCGCGTTCGCACTGTCGAAATACCGGTTTCGCGGGCGCGACGCGATGGTCATCGTCATCGTCTCGACATTGCTGATCCCGCCAACGGTTATCCTGGTGCCGTTGTTCATCACGGTGTCGTCGCTCGGCATGCTCAATTCACTCTGGGGCGTGATCATCCCGGCGATTGCGACGCCGACCGGGGTGTTCCTTCTGCGCCAGTACATGCTGACCATCCCTGACGAGCTTCTGGAAGCTGCGCGCATGGACGGCGCGTCGGAGTGGAAAATCTTCTGGCGCATCATGCTGCCACTCTCCTTGCCTGCCCTGTCCGTGCTCGCCATCCTGTCGGTGATGTGGCGCTGGAACGATTTCATGTGGCCGTTGATCGTGTTGACGCAGTCCGAGGTGTTCACGCTGCAGCTGGGCCTGTCCACGTTCAAGGGTGAGCTCAACGACAACATGCACCACCTGCTCGCCATGACGGTTCTGACGCTGCTGCCGGTCACGCTGGTGTTTGTCGTACTTCAGAAACACATCACCACCGGCATCGCCAATACAGGATTGAAGTGATGTCGACGCTGGAATTGAAGCAGGTCACGAAGTCCTTCGGGGCAACACAGGTGATCAAGGGCATCGACCTTGCCATCAACCACGGCGAGTTTGTTGTTTTCGTAGGTCCCTCCGGCTGCGGCAAGTCCACGCTTCTGAGGATGATCGCCGGGCTTGAACCCGTGTCGACCGGCGAGGTCAGGATTGACGATGCGATCGTCAACGAGGTGCCGGCCGCCGAACGCGGGCTGGCGATGGTGTTCCAGAGCTATGCGCTCTATCCCCATATGAGCGTCAGGCAGAACCTCTCGTTCGGCCTTGAGAACCTCAAGACGCCCAAGCCTGAAGTCGAGCGCCGGGTGGCCGAAGCAGCACGGATGCTGCGCATGGAGCAACTGCTGGAGCGCCGACCCGGCCAGCTTTCGGGAGGCCAGCGCCAGCGTGTCGCCATTGGTCGGGCCGTGGTGCGCGAGCCGAAGATTTTCCTGTTCGATGAGCCGCTGTCCAATCTCGATGCGGAGTTGCGCGTGCAGATGCGCGTTGAAATCGGCAACCTTCACCAGCGGCTTGGCAACACGATGATCTACGTGACCCATGATCAGGTCGAGGCCATGACCATGGCGGACCGGATCGCCGTCCTGAAGGACGGCCGCCTCGAGCAGTTTGGCCGGCCGCTCGATCTCTACAACCGCCCGGCCAACCTGTTCGTCGCCGGTTTCATTGGCAGCCCGCGCATGAACTTCCTCAACGGCACCGTCAAGGCGCTTGGCAGCGAGGGCGTGAAGGTCGCGCTTGATGCTGGCGGCGAGGTGAGCGTGCCGTGCCAGTTCCAGGGAATTGCGCCCGGCAGCGCCGTCAAGCTCGGTGTCCGGCCCGAACATATCAGCTTGAAGGACGCCGGCGGCGATGTCTCGCTGTCCGTCTCGATCACCGAACAACTCGGCGGCGAGAGCTATCTGCACGGCACATTGCCATCCGGCGAGACCTTGTCCGTCAGGCTGGCGGGCCAGACCCGGGTCGTGCGCGGCGATACCGTCGGTCTCGGTCTCGCCGATCCCGCCCTGCGCCATCTCTTCCACGCTGAAACGGGACTGGCGCTCCCGCCTTTGACCTGAGACCAGCACAATGAAGATCTTCAACAGCATTGCTGCGCTGACGCCCAGCGCCAACGGATGTGAGGTTGCGCTTGAGGATGGCTGGCGGCTCAGCCTGCGTGCCATGTCCGAAACACTGCTGCGTGTGGTGATCGCACCGCCTGAGGGCTTGCCGCTTGATCGCAGCTGGATGGTTGCGCCCGAGGGGGATACGCCATGGCAGGGCCGCAACCGCGATGATCTGGCGGGGTTCTCGCCACCCCGGGTGGATCTCGAAACGCGTGACGGCCAGACCGTCTTGATCGCCGGACAATTCAGGCTCACGCTCACAGGCTCTCCGCTTCGTCTCGCCGTTGAGCAACTGAAGGACGGCGCGTGGCATCCGTGGATTGCTGATCGCGCCACAGGCGGCTTTGCCTTGGCCGAGCGCAGCACGCGCCTCCGGCACTACCAGCATCGTCCCTTCACCGACCGGCATTTCGGCCTTGGCGACAAGACCGGCCCGCTTGACCGGACCGGTCGGCGCTTTCGGGTTCTGCAGCTCGACGCGCTCGGCTATGACGCCGAGATTGGCGATCCACTGTACAAGCATGTGCCCTACATGGCCGTGCAGTCTGGCGACGTCGTAGGCGGCATGTTCTATGACAGCCTCGCACCCATGAGCTTCGACCTGGGCGCCGAACGCTCCAACTATCACGGCATCTATCGCCATGTTGAGATCGAGGAACGCGGGCTGGACCTCTGGCTCATCGCAGGTCCGGATCTGGCCAGCGTTACCCGCCGCTTCACCTTGCTGACAGGTCGCCCTGCGCTGCCGCCGAAGTGGAGCTTCGGTTTTGCCTTCACGACCATGCACCATGCCGATGATCCCAATGCACAGTCGGTCATCGAGGCGTTTGCCACACGGTGCCGGGCCGAGGGGATCGCGATCAGCGCAGTTCATTTTGGCTCTGGCTATTCGAGCCGCGGCAAGCGGCGCTACGTCTTCACCTGGAACAAGGACAAGTTCCCGGACCCGAAGGCCCTCTTTGCCAAGCTTGAAGCGATGGGTTTTCCGACCGTTGCCAACCTCAAGCCAGTGCTGATTGACGACCATGTCAACTATGGCGAATTGAAGGATGCCGGCGGTTTCATCAAGGATGCGGACGGCGCCCCCGTTCTTGAACAGTTCTGGGATGGCATGGGCTCGTTCCTCGACTTCACCAACCCTCAAACCATCTCATGGTGGCAGGAGCGTCTGAAGGCACAGGTTCTCGATGTCGGCTTCACCGCGGGCTGGAATGACAACAACGAGTACGAGATCGGGCGCGAGGATGCCACGGCCACCGGCTTCGGGCGCCCGTTTCCGGCGATTGCCGCGCGGCCCCTGCACGCACTGCTGATGACGCGTGCGACCTTTGAGGCAACGCAAGCGCGCAAGCCCGAGCTTCGACCATTCACGATCACCCGTGCCGGTCCAGCCGGGCTCCAGCGCTATGGCGAGACTTGGACCGGCGACAACTTCACCTCCTGGCACACGCTGAAATGGAACCTCCGGAACGGGCTTTCGCTTGCCCTGTCAGGCCAGTCCAATGTCGGCCATGACGTCGGCGGGTTCACCGGACCGCGCCCCTCGCCGGAGCTGCTGTGCCGCATGATCGAGATGTCGGCCTTGCATCCTCGCGCAGTCATGAATTCATGGAAGCCGGATGTCGCAGAGGGCTGGCAGGCAGCGACCGTTCCCTGGCTCTATCCCGAGATGTTGCCGCAGATCCGGCTGGCGCTCGACCTGCGCACCACGTTCCTGCCCTTGCTGTATACGCTGGCGCACCAGTCGCATCTGGATGGTTCACCGATCATCCGTCCGCTCTTCCATGATTTCCTGGACGATCCGCATGCCTATCAGGATCAGGACGCCATGATGCTCGGGCCTGACGTGTTGTTCTCGCCGGTCGTCACGGAAGGCGCGCGGACGAAGACGCAGTATCTCCCGGCTGGCCCGTCCGGCTGGATCGACTTTCAGACCGGCGTTGTGCATCCGGCCGGCACGGAAGTGACGGTCAAGGCCGATCTGGGCCATCCGCCCGTCTTCATCCGCAATGGCGCAGCGCTCGTGCTCGCGAGCACGACACCTCATGTCAGGCCGCATGATGCACCGGCTCGCCGCCTGTATCTCGCTGCAGCCGCCAGCCACGGCACCGGCACGGGCCGACATTTCGAAGACGATGGTGTCAGCTGGGCCTTCCGGAACGGGCATTGTCTGAAGGCTGCGATTGACTGGCATTGGAACGAGAACGGCGCCGAGGTCGCTCTCACCGGGACGGGCACGTTGCCAACACTCCCGCAAACGCCTGCCTGGTCAGCCGAACTCGCCGGCGCAAAGGACCTTCCGGTCCGGATCACGATGCGCGACACCGCCGGTTGAGCGGGGCAGACCTCCATTGCCAGGTCCGCGGCGATGCGGCGCATGGGGCATTGTGCCTGAACCAAAGCGCAGCACCTCCCGTAAGCCTTTGTGTCTGATCCGTTGCCAAAGGCTGATGTTCCATGTCCGATATCACGATCATTGTTGGCGGCACGGGCGGTGCCGGCTCCGCGCTGGCGCGGCGGCTGGTGGCAGCAGGCCGCAAGGTTCATCTGGTCGGGCGTGATCCGGTTCGGCTTCAGGCTCTGGCCAGCGAACTGGGAGCCACCAGCGCCGTGGCGGATGTGCTCGATGCAGAGGCGCTGAAGGCAGCGATCGAGGCGGCTGGTCCTTCGGTTGCCGGGCTGGCCTACATGGTCGGCTCGATCAATCTCAAGCCGGTATCCCGCTTGACCGATGCCGACTTCGAGCTGGATTTCCGGCTCAATGCGCTGGGAGCCGTCCGGTCGGTGCAGGCCGCGCTGCCGGCGCTGAAGGCCGCTGACGGAACCGCCGCGATCCTGCTCGTCTCGACGGTGGCCGTAGCGCAGGGCTTCACGGCTCATGCCTCGGTGGCGATGGCCAAGGGAGCGGTGGAAGGCCTGACGCTGGCGCTTGGCGCGGAACTCGCGCCGAAGATCCGGGTCAACTGCGTCGCCCCGTCCCTCACCCGCACACCCATGGCCCGCGCCCTCACCGGCAACGAACAGATGGCGACGGCCATTGCCCAGATGCATGCGATGCAGCGTCTCGGCGAGCCGGACGACATTGCGGCGCTGGCGGCTTTCCTCCTGTCGCCTGATGCCGGCTGGATCACCGGACAGATCGTCGGGGTGGATGGCGGACGCTCGATGTTGCGCACCAAGGGCTGATCCCGATGCCGAAGATGGTTCGCAAGGGCGACCTGCCGGTCAAGACCTGCGAGTCTTGTGGCCGGCCATTCGTGTGGCGCAAGAAGTGGGAACGCGTCTGGGATGAGGTCCGCACCTGCTCGGACCGCTGCAAGGGCGATCTCAGGCGCAACAGCAGGTCCAATGCTCAGGGCATGCCGCACAATGGCTGACCCGGAGCCGGTGGGTGCATTGCGCCTCATCATGGGTGACCAGCTCAGCCATCGGCTGGCCTCGCTTAGCGACATCGACACGGCCCGCGATGTGGTGCTGATGGTCGAGGTCGATGACGAGACACGCCATGTGCCGCACCATCGACAGAAGATCGTGTTCGTGCTCTCGGCCATGCGGCATTTTGCCGAGGAGTTGCGCACGGCCGGCATCCATGTCGATTACGTCAGGCTCGACGATGCGGACAACAGCGGCTCGTTTTCGGGCGAGGTGGCCCGCGCCGTTGCGCGCCACTCGCCGGAACGGTTGATCCTCACCGAGCCCGGCGAATGGCGAGTGCTTGAACAGATGCGCGGCTGGCAGGAGGCGCTTGGCCTGCAAGTCGAAATCCGCGACGACGACCGCTTTTTTGCCAGCCGTCACCGCTTCGGGCGCTGGGCCGAGGGGCGAAAGTCCTTCCGCATGGAGTTCTTCTACCGCGAGATGCGGCGCGAGCACGCGATCCTGATGGAGGGCGACGAGCCTGTGGGCGGCCAGTGGAACTTCGACCACGACAACCGCAAAGCCTTGCCCAAGGACGTCATTCCGCCGAAGCGAAGTCGCTTTGCGCCCGATGAGATCACGCGCTCGGTCATGGCGCTGGTGGCGACGCGGCATGCGGACCACTTTGGCGAGCTTGACGGCTTTGGCTGGGCCGTGACGCGCGGCGATGCAAAGGCCGCTTTTGCCCATTTCCTGCGCGATGCTTTGCCCCGCTTCGGCGACTATCAGGATGCGATGAAGACGGGCGAGCCGTTCCTGTTCCACTCGATCATTTCGCCGTATCTCAACGTCGGACTGCTGACCGCGCGCGAGGCCTGCCAGGCAGCCGAAGCGGAATGGAGGGCCGGACGCGCACCGCTCAACGCGGTCGAGGGTTTCATCCGGCAGATCCTGGGCTGGCGCGAATACGTACGCGGCATCTATTGGGCGCGCATGCCTGGCTATGCTCAAACCAATGCGCTGGCAGCAAACCGGCCCCTGCCCTGGTTCTACTGGACGGGCGAGACGACGATGAACTGCCTCGCCCAGTGCATCGGCGACATTCGTCGCCATGCCTACGGCCACCACATCCAGCGGCTGATGGTCACCGGCAACTTCGCGCTGCTGGCGGGCATCCGGCCAGCGGAGATCGAGGCGTGGTATCTGGCGGTCTACATCGATGCCTTTGAATGGGTCGAATTGCCGAATGTCCACGGCATGGTGCTGTTTGCGGATGACGGGCTACTCGCCTCCAAGCCCTATGCCGCATCCGGCGCGTACATCGACCGCATGTCTGACTATTGCTCCTCCTGCGCCTACGATCCGGCGCTCAAGGCAGGGCCTCGCGCCTGCCCCTTCAACTACCTTTACTGGAACTTCCTGATCGAAAACGCCGGCAAGCTTGAGCGCAATCCGCGCATGGCCATGCCGTATCGCACCTTGCGCAGTTTCAGCGAGGCCAGGCGTGCGGAGATCATTGCGGATGCAATGCGGTTTCTCGGCTCTGTCGACTCGGCGGCAAGTCGGGGCACCGGTCAACTGGCTCTCGATCTGGAGAGGCCGCGATGAGGCCGGCAGCCGGAGCGCTGGCGCAGGCCCGCCATTTCGAACCGAGCCGGGAGGCTGGCCTGGCGCGGCTTGCGGCCTTCCTGCCGCGGGCTGGTGCGCACTATGCCAGCTGGCGCAACCATGATGATGGCCCGGACCAGCGCGGCAATGTTTCCGGGCTGTCTCCCTATCTGAGGCACCGTCTGCTCACGGAGGCCGAGGTGCTTGCCGCCGTGCTGGCGCAGCACAGCCTCGCCGATGCCGGCATGTTTGTGCAGGAGGTGTTCTGGCGCACCTACTTCAAGGGCTACCTTGAAACCCGCCCGGGCATCTGGCGCGCCTATGTCAGCGGGCTCGACCGGGAGAAAGCCGCACACGAAGCCTCGTCAGGAAGGCGCGCCGCCTTGGCGCAGGCGTTGGCGGGCGAAACCGGCATCGATTGCTTCGATGCCTGGATCGCGGAGTTGCGGGACACAGGCTATCTCCACAACCACGCACGCATGTGGTTTGCATCGATCTGGATCTTTACGCTGCGTCTGCCATGGCAGTTGGGTGCCGACCTTTTCCTGCAGCAATTGCTTGATGGAGATCCCGCTTCCAACACCCTGTCATGGCGCTGGGTGGCAGGCCTGCACACGCGCGGCAAGACCTATCTTGCCACGGCCCAGAACATCCGCGCCTGCACGGATGGGCGCTTCAATCCCCATGGGCTGGCCCAGCATGCCGCGCCGCTCGAGGAACCCGATCCAGCACCTCTGGAAGCTTTAAAGCCGGCCTTGCAGACGCCTCCGGAAGGTCGCACCGGGCTGCTCCTCACACACGAGGACCTGAACGCACCGAGTTTTCTGGCCGGCAGCACCATCGCGGCAGGTTCAATCGCTGCCATCGCGGGAGCCAGTCTGCCGACCGAAGCGTCCACGCTTGGTGCTGCGCGCCTGCCTGCAGCTTTCCGGCAGGCTGCGCTTGATGACGGACTGGCCCTCGCGGCATCGACCTGCGTTGCCCCAGCCTTGCGGTTACCGTCCTTGTCAGCAGAGACCATTGCCGCCTGGGCTGGCGCAGAGCGTCTTGCGACCGTGGTCACGGCCTATGCCCCGGTGGGACCGGTGGCCGATGCTCTTGCCGGCATCGCCCGGGCACTGCTGCACGAGCACGGCATCACGCTGGTGCAGTTGCGACGCCCGTTCGACGAGCATGCCTGGCCATACGCGACACGCGGCTACTTTGCGTTGAAGACACGCATTCCGGACCTGATCGCCAGGCTTGCGGACGATGCGTCGGTCCGCTCGACGATTGACCCTTCTGCCCGTGCGTGAGAAGGGGAGGCCATTGCCCGCCCTGTCCCGGATCGCCGATGAACGCCCCTGCCCCCAAGATCTCGTTTGTCTCGCTCGGCTGCCCCAAGGCGCTGGTCGATTCAGAGCGCATCATCACCTCCCTGAGGTCGGAAGGCTATGAGCTGACGCGGACCCATGCCGGGGCCGATCTGGTCATTGTCAACACCTGCGGCTTTCTGGATTCTGCCAAGGCCGAGTCCCTCGACAACATCGGGCGCGCGTTGTCGGAGAATGGCAAAGTCATCGTCACCGGCTGCATGGGCGCCGAGCCCGAGCAGATCCGTGAACGCTTCCCCGGCGTGCTCGCCATCACAGGCCCCCAGGCTTATGAAAGCGTGCTCGGTGCCGTTCATGAGGCCTTGCCGCCGGCGCATGATCCTTATCTCGATCTGGTGCCGCCGCAGGGCATCAAGCTCACGCCTCGACACTATGCTTATCTCAAGATTTCAGAAGGTTGCAACAATCGCTGCAGTTTCTGCATCATCCCGAAGCTGCGTGGCGATCTGGTCTCGCGACCGGTCGGTGACGTGCTGCGCGAGGCGGAGAAACTGGTGTCAGCCGGCGTGCGCGAGCTTCTGGTCATCTCGCAGGATACCAGCGCCTACGGGCTCGACATCAAGTATGCCGCCAGCCGCTTTCAGGATCGCGAGGTCCGGGCGCGGTTCCTCGACCTGTCGCGCGAACTGGGGCAACTCGGCGCATGGGTGCGCCTGCACTATGTCTACCCCTATCCCCATGTCGACGAGGTCATCCAGCTGATGAGCGACGGGCTGGTGCTGCCCTACCTCGACATCCCATTCCAGCATGCCTCGCCGAGTGTGCTGAAGGCGATGCGCCGTCCGGCCCATCAGGAAAAGACACTAGAGCGGATCAAGAAATGGCGCGCGATCTGCCCTGATCTCGGCGTGCGTTCCACCTTCATCGTCGGCTTCCCTGGCGAGACGGACGACGACTTCGAGTTCCTGCTCGGCTGGCTCAAGGAAGCCAGGCTGGAACGCGTCGGCTGCTTCACCTACGAGCCGGTCAAGGGCGCCGTCGCAAACGATCTGGGCCTGGCCGTGGTTCCCGACGAGGTCAAGCAGCAGCGCTACAAGCGCTTCATGGAAACCCAGCAGGCTATTTCGGCGAAGGTGCTTGCCGGCCGCGTCGGCCGGCGCATCAAGGTCATCATCGACGAGCCCGGCCCCACCGTGGCCAAGGGCCGTTCGGTCTGGGACGCTCCGGAGATCGACGGCAACGTCTATGTGCAAAGCCGCAGGCCGCTCCGTGCCGGCGACATTGTCACCGTCAAGGTCGAGCGCGCCGATGCGTACGACTTGCACGGGCAGGCCGTCTGAAGCGGCCAGCCTTGCCTGTTGTGCGAACGCGGTGCCTTCGCGCCTACTTCTCGGCGTCCTCATGCCCTTCGAACAGCGCGACAGGGCTGCCAGGCATGATCGTTGAAATGGCATGCTTGTAGACAAGCTGGGAATGACCGTCGCGGCGCAAGAGCACGCAGAAATTGTCGAACCATGTCACGACACCCTGCAACTTCACCCCGTTGACCAGAAAGATCGTGACGGAAATCTTGTTCTTCCGCACGTAGTTGAGAAACGTATCCTGCAGGTTCTGCGCCCGTTCAGCAGCCATCGTCGTCTTCCTTTTTGGGATCTTCTTGATCTGGGCCAAGGCACGATCCGGTTGCCTTGACCTCTTTGCGTCATGTCCCCCTGACATGGGCGCGTGACAAGTGTTCGACAAGTCCCTGTATTGCGCAAGCAAAACCTGCAACCTTTACACCCGTGCCCGGAATACATGCAGCGGCGCTTATTCGACGCCCAGCGACTTGAGCTTTCGGTGCAATGCCGACCGCTCCATGCCGATGAACTCGGCAGTGCGGGAGATGTTTCCAGAGAATCGGGCAATCTGGGCCACGAGATACTCCTTTTCGAAGATCTCGCGGGCCTCGCGCAGCGGCAGGCTCATCAGCTTTTCTCCACCCGAGCCTGTAGGCGTGGCGGGCACCAGCGCGCCGACTTCCGCTGGCAGCATCTCGGTTGTCACCTCGGCCAAGGGATCACCCTTGGTCAGGATCATCAATCGTTCGACGTTGTTGCGCAGTTCGCGCACGTTGCCGGGCCACTCGTGCGATTGCAGCACAGCCATGGCATCGCCGGCGATGGAACGGCGCGGCAGCCCGGAGGCGACGGAGAGCTGCTCCATGAAGAAATCGATCAGGTCCGGCACATCCTCGCGCCGTTCCGACAACGACGGCACGCGGATCGGCACTACGTTTAGGCGGTGGAACAGTTCCTCTCGAAAGCGCCCTGCCGCGATCTCGCTCACGATGTCCTTGCACGTGGACGACACGATACGGACATCGACATGCACCCGTGTCGTGCCTCCGACGCGCTGGAAATTCTGGTCGATCAACACACGAAGGATGCGCCCTTGCGTCTCCTTTGGCATGTCGGCCACCTCGTCGAGATAGAGCGTGCCGCTGTGGGCCTCTTCCAGGGCACCGACCCGGCGAAGGCGACCCTCGACGGCTTCGATGCCGAACAGTTCCTCTTCCATCGACTCCGGCGTGATCGTCGCCGAATTGATCACGACAAAAGGCCCTGAAGCACGGGAGGATAGGGCATGCAGCGTGCGCGCAGCCAGTTCCTTGCCTGTGCCCGGATCACCGGTGATCATCACGCGCGCATTGGTCGGTGCCACCCTCTCGAGCGTTGCACGCAACTGGTTGGCCGCCGTCGAACGCCCGACGATGCGCGAGGCCTGCACGGAGCGAGTCTTGAGATCCTTGACCTCGCGCTTCAGCCGCGACGCCTCCAGCGCCCGGTCGGCAACCAGCACCAGCCGGTCCGCCTTGAACGGCTTTTCGATGAAGTCATAGGCTCCGCGCCGGATGGCCGATACGGCGGTCTCGATGTTGCCATGGCCGGAAATCATCACAACCGGCAACTCGGGGTCGCTCTCCTTGATCAGGTCGAGCACCTGCAATCCATCAAGGCGGCTGCCTTGCAGCCAGATATCGAGAAAGACGAGATTGGGACGCCGCGCCTGGATCGCCGCCAGCGCCTCGTCAGCTGATCCGGCACGGCGTGTCGAATAGCCCTCGTCTTCGAGAATGCCCGCCACAAGCTCCCGGATATCGGTTTCGTCATCAACGACAAGGATGTCAGCCAGACTCATGTGCTATGCGCCGTCTCGTGTCCTGCCCCGGCCGTAGGCTGGGGTGATTCCATCTGTTCATCCGGCACCGCATCGGCACCGCTTCCCGGTAGCCAGAGGCGCACGGTTGCGCCCCGCTGGCCATCGGTCCGGTCGAGCAGTTCGATCCGCCCGCCATGGTCCTCGAAAATCTTGGCGACGATGGCGAGGCCGAGCCCGGTGCCGCCCTCGCGCGTGGTCATGTAAGGTTCCAGCAGGCGCTGTCGGTTATCCGCCGGGAAGCCCTTGCCGGTGTCACTGACATCGATGCACCACTGCCCGGCATGGTCGGCCAGCACCACGTCGACCCGCCCTTCCCCGTCCTCGGCAGCTTTGCCAGGCACCGCCTGGATTGCCTCGGTGGCATTCTTCACGACATTGGTCAGGGCCTGCGAGACCAGCCGCCGGTCGAACACAGCCAGGGCCGGATGATCCACGCCCGTTGTCTCGATCATCAGATCAGGGTTGCCGACCCGCATCATGAAGGCCACTTCCCGCACCATGGCGGCAAGATCATCCCGCACTGGCGCCGGCTTCGGCATGCGCGCAAACGAGGCGAACTCGTCGACCATGCGGCGGATATCCTCGACCTGCCGGATGATCGTGTCGGTGCACTGGTCCAGGATGTCGCGGTCCTCGACAATGGCCTTGCCGAACTTGCGCCGGATGCGTTCCGCCGAAAGCTGGATCGGGGTCAGCGGGTTCTTGATTTCGTGGGCGATGCGCCGCGCGACGTCCGCCCATGCCGATGTGCGCTGCGCCGCAACCAGATCGGTGATGTCGTCGAGCGTCACCACCAGGCCGAGCTTCGGACCCTCGCCCTCTCGCGACACACGCACGTTCAAGGTTCGCTCGCGGCCTTGCCGGATCATCAGCACCTGCGAGCTGACCGTTCGCTGGCGCACCTGCCGCGCCTCGCGGATGGCATCGCCCAGTTCGGGAGCCAGCAGATCAAGCGGCTTGCCGATGCCGCGGCGATCGGTGCCCAGCAGGCCCTCGGCCGAGCGGTTGAGCAGCGTGACGCAATCATCCGCATCAAGGCCGATCACGCCTGCGGAAACCCCGGCAAGCACGGTTTCGGTAAAGCGGCGACGCCGGTCGATGACCTCGCTGGCCGCGACCAGCCCGTCGCGCTGGCGGCGCAGCTCCGCTGTCATCTTGTTGAAAGTCTCGCCAAGATGCGCCAGATCGCCCTCGGCCCGCTTGACCGGCACCTGCACGTAGAAATTGCCGGTCGCGACCTGATCGGTGGCATGGATCAGCCGGCGGATCGGCGCCACCAGCCTGTCGGCGAAACTCAGCCCGAACCAGACCGCCGAGAGCAGCACAGTCAGCGAGATCAGCACATACATCGAGCCAAACGCGACCTGCACGCCTTGCCGACGCGAGTCGATGGCCAGATATTCAACCGCTGCCGCCCGCGCCTGGCTCGGGAACTCGGCCGCCAGTTCGTCCACCTGCCGCGCGATCAGAAGGAAGGTGTCCGGGAAGTCCGGCAGCTTCATCAGCGCACTGAACACGCGTGTCTCGAGATTGGCCGTGCAGATCGGATCCTCGGATGCCTTGGCCTCCTCGAAGGCCTCGTCGACGAGGGGCGGCGGATCGGCAATCACGTTGAGGTTGGTGCGCACCTGGATCTGATAGGGCTGCTTGACCATGAACACGATGGGCAGGCCCAGTGCCCGCGCCCGCACGCTCATGAAGCTTTCGAACCAGGCCTTGTCGACCTCGAGCGCCTGTCTCACAGCTCCCAGATCGCCAGCCATCAGCCGGATTTCGCGCCCCAGATTCGTGCACTGGCTGGTCGTGTAGGTGTCGGCGACCTCGACCGACTTGAAGATCACCTGCCGCATGCGCTCAGAGAACCAGGGCTCCAGACCTTTCTCCAGCGTGATTGTGGCAATGACGGCAACAAGGATCGCAGGCAGCGCGGCGATCAACCCGAACAACAGGATGATCCGGATGTGCAGGCCGGCTGCCGCAGCACCCCGGCTCCGCGCCCGGAACAGCGTGAAGGCCTGCCATGTCACCAGCAACAGCAAAGCCAGGATGATCAGGGCATTGACGATGAACAGGCTGATGACCACCCGGTGCACCGGCACGATCCGGGTCGATCCTGAAATCACCAGAAATGTCGCCAGGGCTGAAGTCAGCGCCAGCGTCACCAGCGCGACGCCGACCCAGGTCGCCACCCTGCCGCGCTCCGGCTCGGGTTGTCCCTGTTCGCGAGGAAGGGCCTGTGATGACACGTTGCTCAGCCGGGCTGGAGGGACTCTGCGGCGACCGGCTTGGCCGACGCAGCGCGAGACGTTGCGCCATGTGATGCAACGAAGCAACGGTGTTGTCAAAATATGACAGTATTGAGACCGTAAGCATTGCGGTTGGGAAATGCGCCCTGGGGCAAAAGGCGCTGCGCTGACAATCTCACGAGGCAGCAAGAAGCCGGGCAGCACCCGTCAATCAAGCGCCGAGGTCACCAAATGATCTTCTCAGCCGGTGCTCTACCGGCCCGAGCGCATGACCTGCATGTCGAGTTCGCGAATCTTCTTGCGCAGCGTGTTGCGGTTGAGGCCGAGCAGTTCGGCGGCCCTGATCTGGTTGCCACGTGTCGCCGCGAGCGCAGCCGCAATCAACGGTGCCTCGACCTCGCGCAGCACCCGGTGATAGAGCCCCGGCGGCGGCAGGTTGTCGCCATAGCTGCCGAAATAACTGCCCATCTGCCGCTCGACGGCCGCCGAGATCGACTCAGGGCGCTCGCTGGAAAGCGCAAAAGGCGCTGCCGACGACGGCACGATCTCCGCCTCGATAATCGGGCCGGTGATGGTTTCCTGCGGATACAGCGCCGCCAGACGGCGCACGAGATTCTCAAGCTCCCGCACATTGCCAGGCCAGCGATGGCGCTTGAGCAGGTCCATCGCCTCGCTGTCGAGTTGCTTGCGGCTCAGACCTTCCTTTTCCACGACGAGGAAAAAGTGGCGCACGAGATCGGGGATATCCTCCACGCGTTCGCGCAGGGGCGGCAGGCGGATCGGCACCACGTTGAGGCGAAAGAACAGATCCTCGCGGAACAGCCCCTGCTGGATCGAGATGCGCAGATCCTTGTTGGTGGCCGCGATGATGCGGACATTCGTCTTGATCGGCGTGCGGCCGCCAACGGTGGTGTATTCGCCCTGTTGCAGCACGCGCAGCAGGCGGGTCTGAGCCTCCATCGGCATGTCGCCAATCTCGTCGAGAAACAGCGTGCCACCCTCGGCCTGTTCGAAGCGGCCTGCACTGCGCTGGAGCGCGCCGGTGAAGGCCCCCTTCTCGTGGCCGAACAGTTCGGATTCGATCAGGTCGCGAGGGATCGCGGCCATGTTGACAGCAACGAAGGGGCCGGAGCGACGCTTGCCGTAGTCGTGCAGGGCGCGTGCCACCAGTTCCTTGCCGGTCCCTGACTCGCCGTTGATCATCACGGTCAGGTCGATCGGCATGAGCCGGGCCAGCGCCCGGTAGATTTCCTGCATGGCGGCGGAGCGGCCAACGAGTGGGATTTCCTCGGCCTCTGCCGGCTGCAAGCCCGACATCTCGCCGCGTGGACGCGAAAGCGCCCTGCCGACAATCGCGACCAGTTCCTTCAGATCGAACGGCTTGGGAAGATACTCGTAGGCACCTCGCTCCGAGGCGCGGATCGCCGTCATGAATGTGTTCTGAGCACTCATCACGATGATCGGCACATCGGGCCGCACGCGCTTGATGCGGGGCAGCATGTCGAACGCATTGCCGTCAGGCATCACCACGTCCGTGATGATCAGATCGCCCAGCCCCTGCGCGGCCCAGGTCCACAACGTCGCGGCCTGGCCTGTCGACCTGACCTCGTAGCCGGCGCGCGACAGCGCCTGATTGAGCACTGTCCTGATCGCGGCGTCGTCATCTGCAACAATGATACTGCCATTCGGCATCTGTTCGTCCTGTTCATGCGTGACCGGAACTCCGGTCGAGTTCGTGGTTCAGCAGCGCAGCCTTGAGGCACCGCTCAGGCCCCCGCCGACATCATCCGTCGCCCGTCGATGAACCTGTGGATGGGCAAGAGAATGCGGAATGTGGTTCGCTTGGGCACAGACTCGCATTCGATGACACCGCCATGGTTCCCGATGATCTTGGCAACAAGTGCAAGACCGAGGCCACTGCCCTGTGCTTTCGTGGTGACGAACGGATCGAACAGATGCGGAAGAAGATCCGGCGGCACGCCTGCGCCGTTGTCGCGGATGCAGATCTCCAGAGGCAGCGCCACACGTTCGGAATGACCGGAGCGTTGCATCCTGATGCCCGGCCTGAAAGCGGTCGAGATGACGATTTCGCCATCCTGTGCCGACGGGTCCATGGCTTCTGCCGCATTTTTGAGCAGATTCAGAAAAACCTGCACAAGTTGGTCGCGCACGGCATCGACGGGTGGCAGCGACGGATCGTATTCCTCGACGAACCGCAAACCGCGCGCGAAACCGGAAACGGCCAGTCGGCGCACATGGTCAAGCACATCGTGGATATTGACCGGCGAGCGCTCACCTGGCCTGTCATCGCCGAACATCTCGACCCGCTCGACCAGCTTCACGATCCGGTCGGTCTCGTCGCAAATCAGCCTTGTCAGCACCCGGTCTTCATCCGGCACGGAGCTTTCGAGCAACTGGGCCGCGCCACGAATGCCGGATAGAGGGTTCTTGATTTCATGGGCGAGCATCGAGCCGAGCGCCGTCATCGAGCGCGCTGCCCCGCGATGCGTCAACTGGCGATCCATTTTCTCGGCGATGGTCCGCTCCTGGAGCATCAGCACCACCGAACCTGAACTCTCCCGCAGCGGGCTGGCAAAGACATCCACGATCCTGTCCTTGCCGAGGCGCGGCGAACTGATGTCGATCCGATATTCGGTGACGCTCGATCCACGCCGACGAACTTCCTCGATCAGTGTCAGAATAGGTGATCCAAAGGGCATGATTTCGCTGAGATTCATGCGCCTGAGCATCGGCAGACTCGACTGCAGGAAATCCTCAGCCGCATTGTTGGCGACATCGATCGCACCCGAGCCGTCAATCACGATGATCGGGATTGGCAGAACACCGAAAACCCGATCGGAAAACTCACTCATGTCCGCCACAAGGACTGCCCCCGCAACCATTGCGATACTCCACGCTTCACGCTGCAACAGCAGTCGTCTCTTGTTGTTCGAAGGCCTCGCGCATCAGGCTGGTCACCAGATCAGCCCGATCCGCCGTGCAGATCAGCGGCTTCAGTGCAACCGCACGTCCGGCACCATGCCGCGCCGCGTCATCGAGCGCCGCCGCCAGATGCTTGCGTGCGTGCCTGAGCCCGCTATGCTCGCCCATGGCCGCAAGCAAGCTTTCGTAATGCTCCAGCGTTGCAGCCAGCTTGAGCGCCAGCGATGGCTCGGCGGGCTGCTGCCCTGTGCGCAACTCGGCTGCGATCAGGCCAGGCAACCAGGGCCGGCCAAGCGCCGCACGGCCGATCATCACGCCGTCTGCACCGGACGCGGCAAGGCATTGCATGGCATCGTAGCCGGTGTGAATGTCACCATTGGCCACCAACGGCGTTGACGGGATGGCGGCACGCACCGCGGCAATCGCCGACCAGTCGGCCTTTCCCTTGTAGAACTGCTGCCGTGTACGGCCATGCACCGTGATCAGGCGAGCGCCAGCACCGACCGCGCGGCGGGCCAGTTCCGGCGCATTCAGGCTGTCAGTGTCCCAGCCCAGCCGCATCTTCACCGTGACCGGCAGGCTCGTCGCCTTGGCCGTCGCTTCGATGAGCCCGGTTGCATGGTCGAGGTCGCGCATCAGCGCCGAGCCGGCCCAGCCGCCTGTGACGCGCTTGGCCGGGCAGCCCATGTTGATGTCGATCACGTCCGCCCCGGAGCCTTCCGCGAGCCGAGCCGCCTCTGACAGCCAGCGGGCATCGCAGCCGGCCAACTGCACGATATGAGGCACAACGCCATCGCCCTCGGCGCGCAGCCGGGTTTCCTCATGGCCTTTGACGAACTCGTCGGACGCGACCATTTCCGAAACGACGTAGCTCGCACCCAGCTGCATGGCGACGCGCCGGAGCCCATGATCGGTGATCCCGGACATCGGCGCCAGCGCGACACGCACCCCGCACCCGGCATCCGGAAATGCGGAGGGGAAGGCCAACGCGCTCGCCGGCCTGGGCTGGCCTGTTTTTTGTGCAGCTTCCATTCTGCCTTAGGATTAATCGTTTTATTGCAGTGCGGCAAAGTGTTTTTTCGCAGCCTGTGCGTTTTGCGTCTGAAAGCAGGGTGACGGAGGCAAGTCAGAGCGGATAGAACCAGCATGACGTCTCTTGCCTGAGGAGCCCCATGCGCCACCCGTCCACCGTGATGCTGATTGTGGCGGCAGGCCGTGGCGTGCGCGCCGGCGAGGGTATGCCGAAGCAATACCGCCATCTGGCCGGCGTGCCTGTGTTGACCCACACGCTGCGTGCCTGCCTCGCGAGCGAGGCGATCGACCGCGTGCAGATCGTCATCCACCCCGATGATCGCGCTCTCCACGATGACGCTGTCGCGCGTCTGTCCGAAGCGCAGCGCCTTCTCATCGGGCCTGTGGCCATCGGAGGCGCGACACGCGCCGCCAGCGTGCGGAAAGGCCTCGCCGCTCTCGAAGCCCTGCCGGATGAGACGCTGGTTCTGATCCATGACGCTGCACGGCCTTTCCTGAGCCCGTCCCTGATCGATCGCGCCTGCGCGGCGGCAAGCCGGCATGGCGCCGCCATTCCGGTTCTTGGCGTCACCGACACGGTCAAAGAGGTCGATGCCGCAGGGCTGGTCATCGCAACGCTCGACCGATCCACATTGCGCACGGTCCAGACCCCGCAGGCCTTTCGCACCCCAGCGATCCTTGCCGCCCATCGCAACTGGCAAGGCGCTCCCGACGCGGGCGACGATGCCCAGGTGCTGATGG
>JAIYDY010000022.1 GCA_027487245.1 Hyphomicrobiales bacterium | reverse complement strand
GCCCCATGCGGAGGGCGCGGGCGTAATAGGGTGAGAACACGCTGCCAATGAAGGCGATCACCACCAGCCCGAAGGCGCCGTCATCACTCAGGGCATCGATGTACCACCAGCGATAGCCGCCTTGGGCAACGGGCGTGGAAAAGTCAGGTCCCCGAGCACGCTGGCTGCCGCCAAGGCCCCCGACATTGCCGCCATCGGGACGCCCGGCCCCGGATGCACGCTGCCCCCCGCCAGATACAGGCCCGGAATGCGCGTGCGCGACCCCGGCCTGAGGAACGATGCCTGCCAGCCATGGCTCGCCTGCCCGTAAAGCCCGCCCCCCGAGGCTGGAAAGAGCTGGTTGAAGCCCGTCGGCGTGGTCGTCACAGACGCGCCCGGCTTGAGCGTCAGGCCGCATCGCGCCATCAGCCGCGCTGCCTTGTCCTCGCATTGCGCGATCTCCATCTCGCTGAAATCATGGCTGTCGCCCCTGGCGGGCGCGTTGACGAGGCACAGAAGGCGCTCGGGTGTGCCCTCCGCTGCAAGGCCGTCATCACCCCGGTCCTGCGCGCAGACGTAGACGGTCGGCTCTTCGGGCACGCGGCCCTCGCCAAAGATGTTGCGGAACTCCGCCGGATAGTCAGAGCTGAAGAACACATTGTGCCGGATCAACGGGAAGCCCGACGTCTCCGCCAGCCTGCAGCTGACAATGGCCGAAAGCGAACGGCGCTCTCGCTTGGCCACTGGCACGCTTGCCGTGACCTCGGCTCCGAGCATCCCGGTGCCGAGCGCCGCATAGTCGCCATTGAAGATCACCGCGCTGGCAGGCACCACTTCGCCATCCGCCAGTTCGATATCTTCGACGCCACCGCTTCCGGTCCTGATCCGCGCCACATGGGCATTGAAGCGGAAGCTCGCGCCCTTGGCCGTGGCAAGATCGCAGATGGCGCGGGCGAGCGCATGCATGCCGCCCTTGACGCTCCACACGCCGGCCTGCTCGGCATGGGCGATCAGCATCAGCGTGGCGGGCGCGGCAAAGGGCGATGAGCCGCAATAGGTGGCGTAACGCCCGAAGAGTTGGCGAAGACGCGGATCGGCGAAGGAGCGCCCCAGCGCCGACCACATCGTCTCGAAGGGGCGCATCTTCAGCATGTCCAGCGGATTGCGCAGGCCCCCCCGCACCATGTTCGCAGCCAGCCCAGGCATGCTTGGCTTCTCGGCCTGCATGAAGCTGCGGTCGAGCAGCGCGTAGATCGCGCGGGTCTCATCGGAGAAGGCGCGAAACCGCTCCGCTTCCGCCGTGCCGGCAAGGACGCCGATCGCATCGGCGCTGGCCTCGACGCTGGCAAAAAGGTCAAGCTGTGCGCCATCGGCCCATGCGTGGCGTGCGAGAATGTCGAGCGGTGTCAACGTGACATGATTGTCCAGCGTCTCGCCCGCACGGTCGAACAGCGCCTCGAAGACATGGCGCATTGTGAAGACGGTTGGCCCCGCATCCATCGCCTCGCCGCCCGGTGAAAGCTGCCGCATCTTGCCGCCGGGCGAAGCGGCGCGCTCCAGCACGGTGACATGCAGGCCAGCAGATGCAAGATCGAGCGCCGCGCTAAGCCCGCCAATTCCCGCCCCGATGATGGCAACGCGCCTGGTGCTCATGCCGTCAGTTTAGCTCCAGCTTTATCACCTCGCTGCCCGGATAAACCCCAATTGACAGCCAGAATATCAATGTCCATTCTGAATGTCAGTTCAAGTGTCAATTTCGATTGACAGCAATTCATCAAGGGTGGTCGCCATGTCGATGATGCTCCGAATCGAAACCGCGATGCAGTCAGCTCTTTCCATCACACAGGCCTCTTGCCCGCCCAAGCTGGCCTCGGCGCTGCAGTATGCGGTTTTTCCGGGCGGCCATCGCCTGAGGCCCCGTCTCGCCATCACGGTGGCGAAGGCCTGCGGTGATTCTGATCCGGCTGCGGCGGATGCGGCGGCCTGCGCCATCGAGTTTCTGCATTGTGCCTCACTGGTACATGATGATCTGCCGGCCTTTGACGATGCCGATCTGAGGCGCGGCAAGCCCACGGTGCACAAGGTCTATGGCGAGCCGCTGGCAGTTCTGGCCGGCGATGCGCTGATCGTGCTGGCTTTCGAGACGATTGCGCGTGGCGCGACGACCCATCTGGACCGGATGGCAGGCCTTGTCAGCATCGTGGCACAGGCGGGTGGCGCACCCCATGGCATCTGCGCAGGGCAGGCCTGGGAAAGCGAGGCGATGATCCCGATTGCAGATTATCACCGGGCAAAGACCTCGTCGCTCTTCGCTGCCGCGACAGCCTCTGGTGCGCTTGCTGCAGGGCATGATCCTGTTGCCTGGCGCACGCTCGGCGAGCGGCTTGGCTGCGCCTATCAGGTCGCCGATGACATCCGCGACGCGGCGGACACAGCCGAGGAAATGGGCAAGCCCGCTGGGCAGGATGCTGCGCGGGGCCGGCCCAATGCGGTCAAGGAACTGGGCATGCAGGGCGCGATCCGCTGGCTTGACCAATTGATCGCGGAAGCTGTCGACGCCATCCCTGCCTGTCCGGGACAGATGGCGCTGAAGGCTGCCATCGAGCGCGAGGCGACAGCCTTCCTGCCGGCGGAACTGCACATCCGGGCGGCGTGAAGTCAGGCCGAGAGGATCTCATGGGCCGGATCTCCAGCGTGCCTGATCCCGCCAGCCTGTCTGTCTGGAGCCGTCTGGCTGACCGCGCCTATGGACTGCGTGACAGCATTCTGGCGAGCCAGCGCTTCCAGATCATGGCCGCGCGCTTCCCATTGACGCGCCGCGTTTCTGCAAAGCGAGCCCGCGACTGCTTCGATCTGTGTGCCGGGTTCGTTTATTCGCAGGTGCTGTTTGCCTGTGTGAAGCTCGATCTGTTCGAACTTCTGGCGAAGCGTCCGCTCAGCGTGGCTGAGGTCGCAAGGCATGTGAAGCTCAACGAGGACGCCGCCCGTCGCCTGCTGTTGGCGGCGGCCTCACTGGATCTGTTGCAGGATCGCGGCCAGGATCGCTTCGGCCTTGGCCAGATCGGGGCGGCGATGCGGGCCAATCCGGGCGTGAAGGCCATGATCGAGCACCACGCCATGTTTTATGCCGACATGGCAGACCCCGTGGCGCTGCTGCGCGGCGAGGTGACGGAGACCAAGCTTGCACGTTACTGGCCCTATGCCGATGGCATCGATCCGGCTTCGCTCGCGAGCAGCGATGTCGCGCCATACACCAATTTGATGGCAACCTCGCAGCAGTTCGTCGCGACCGATGTGCTCGATGCCTATGATGTCTCGCGCCACAAGCGGCTTATGGACGTGGGTGGTGGCGATGGCTCATTCCTGCGCTCGGCGGCAGCGCGCGCGCCTGCTCTCGATCTGACATTGTTCGACTTGCCTGCTGTTGTTGAAACGGCCCGACCGCGATTCTCAGCCGCGGGGCTTGCTGACCGCGCGACGCTGGTCGGCGGCTCGTTCTCGCATGATCCGCTGCCGCGCGGCGCTGATCTGGTCACGCTGGTGCGCATCGCCCACGATCATGGCGATGACTCGGTCGAGAAACTGCTGGCTGCGATTTTCGCCGCGCTGGAGCCGGGCGGAACCATCCTGATTGCCGAACCGATGGCAGGGGATGCGAACTCAGCGCCGATGGCCGATGCCTATTTTGGCTTTTACCTGCTCGCCATGGGTAAGGGGCGTGCCCGCAAACCATCTGAGTTGATGACGATGTTGACGCGCTCCGGTTTTGTCGCGCCGCGCCAGATCGCGATGCCGCGTCCGCTATTGTCCGGACTGATCCAGGCAAGAAAGCCGGGCATATAAGTGTCTATACAAATTGACAGTCGAGAGCGCCTCGATAGGCTGACAATTCGGTCCGCGTTCCAGGCTGAAGAATAAGGGGATCAGGCGTCTTGAAGAACACCCTGGCCATCGTTCTGAGAGAGCCACGCAGCATCGCGCTCGATCAGGTCGGGCTGATCGCCGCGACGGACGTCGATGTGGTCGTCGAGGTCCTTTGGTCCGGCATCAGCACGGGCACCGAACGTCTGCTCTGGACAGGGCGCATGCCCCATTTCCCCGGCCTGCAATACCCTCTCATTCCCGGTTACGAGACGGTTGGCGTTATCCGCGAAGCCGGTCCAGCCGCGAACCGTTCGGTCGGCGAGCATGTCTTTGTGCCAGGCGCGCGCTGTTTTCAGGGCATCAGCGGCCTGTTCGGCGGCGCGGCGCATCATCTGGTCGTGCCCGGCGCAAAGGTCATCCCGGTTCCTGCAAGCCTTGGCGAAAACGGCGTGCTTCTGGCACTGGCAGCAACCGCCAGCCACGCCTTTGTCGGCGGCGCCTTGCCTGACCTCATCGTCGGCCATGGCGTGCTTGGCCGCCTGCTGGCGAGGCTCACCGTCGCTCTTGGCGGATCACCCCTGGTCTGGGAAAAGAACCCGATCCGGATGAGTGGTGCTGTCGGCTACGAGGTTGTCGATCCGTCCACCGATGCGCGTTGCGATTATCGTTCGATCTATGATGTCAGTGGCGATGGCAAACTGCTGGACACCCTGATTGCCCGGCTGGCGCGCGGCGGCGAGATCGTGCTTGGCGGCTTTTATGAAGCGCCACTTTCTTTCGTGTTCCCGCCTGCCTTCATGCGTGAAGCCAGGCTGCGCATCGCTGCCGAGTTCCAGCCCTCCGACCTGGCCGATGTCATGGCCCTGATCATCGATGGCAGGTTGTCGCTTGATGGCCTTGTCACCCACCGCAGTCCCGTCGGGGATGCTGCAAAAGCCTATGAAACCGCGTTCGCCGATCCGGCTTGCGTCAAGATGATATTGGACTGGAGAACCTGCCCATGACTGCTAGCACTCTTGCGCCCCCCACCCCGAACCATGCCCTGAATGCCGCGCTCGCCGCCCATGGCGTTGGGGCAGCCTCAGCGCCCGGCCCCGACCTGACCGAAGATGCGGTGCACGAAACCAAGACGCAGATCATCGCGATCTACGGCAAAGGCGGCATCGGCAAGTCGTTCACGCTGGCCAATCTGAGCTACATGATGGCCCAGCAGGGCAAGCGCGTGCTGCTGATCGGCTGTGATCCGAAAAGCGACACAACCTCGTTGCTCTTCGGCGGCAAGGCCTGCCCCACCATCATCGAGACCTCGGCCCGCAAGAAGGCGGCTGGCGAGGAGGTGCGCATCGAGGATGTCTGCTTCAAGCGCGATGGCGTTTTCGCCATGGAACTCGGCGGGCCGGAGGTCGGCCGCGGTTGCGGCGGGCGCGGCATCATCCACGGTTTTGAACTGCTCGAGAAGCTCGGGTTCCATGACTGGGGCTTCGACTATGTCCTGCTCGACTTCCTTGGTGACGTGGTCTGCGGCGGCTTCGGCCTGCCGATTGCCCGCGACATGTGCCAGAAGGTGATCGTTGTCGGCTCGAACGACCTGCAATCGCTTTATGTCGCCAACAACGTCTGCTCGGCGGTGGAGTATTTCCGCAAGCTCGGTGGCAATGTCGGGGTGGCTGGCATGGTCATCAACAAGGATGACGGCACGGGCGAAGCGGCAGCCTTCGCCGAAGCGGTCGGCATTCCGGTGCTGGCCTCGATCCCGGCGGACGAGGACATCCGCAGAAAAAGCGCCAACTATCACATCATTGGCCGCCCCGGCGACCGCTGGGGTCCGATGTTCGAGGAACTGGTGCAGAATGTGGGCGACTCCAAGCCGATGCGGCCGGCACCGATGACCTCCGATGGTCTGCTCGGCCTCTTCTCCGCCGACACCACCGGTCGCGACTATGTGCTTCAGCCAGCCTCTCTCGCCGACATGTGCGGTGGTGTTGTGCTTGAAAAGCAGACCCTCGAAGTCGTCTACGACGAAGCCTGAGGTCGACGGTCATGGTCACGCTGATCAATAATCTTGACAAGCCGGTCAAGTCCGCCGCTGTCGATGTGACTCCGGTCAAGGCCGTGCCGTCACAGGCCGAGATCGCGGCGGCGACGCAAGGCGTGGCCAAGGCCGAGGCGCTGGGAAATGGCTGCCATGCCGGGCGTGACCAGATGCGACAAGCGGCGATTGCCGCCGGCGCAAGCGATACGCTGGAGCGCTATGCTGCCGACTATCCGGTCGGCCCGCACGATCAGCCGCAGAGCATGTGCCCGGCCTTCGGCTCCCTGCGCGTCGGCCTTCGCATGCGCCG
The DNA here is from genome assembly GCA_027487245.1 of Hyphomicrobiales bacterium. GTDB lineage: Bacteria > Pseudomonadota > Alphaproteobacteria > Rhizobiales > Beijerinckiaceae > Allobosea. The sequence continues at coordinate 84,089 of JAIYDY010000022.1, read as the reverse complement.
CACGGCCACTGTCCTTTCGGGCTCGGCCTGCTGCGTCTATGGCCTGACGTTCACCTCGCACTTTTATGGTGCGAAACGGACAGTCGGCTATGTTCCGTTCAACTCCGAGACACTGGTCACCGGCAAGCTCTTCGAAGATATCCGCGAGGCGGTGCATCTGCTGGCCGATCCGCACCAGTACGACAACATCGTGGTGATCAACCTGTGCGTGCCGAGCGCTTCGGGCGTGCCGTTGCGGCTCTTGCCCGACACCATCGACGGCGTGCGCATCATCGGCATCGACGTGCCTGGCTTTGGCGTGCCGACCCATGCCGAAGCAAAAGATATCCTGGCTGGTGCGATGCTGAATTTCGCCCGCAAGGAAGCCGAGGCCGGCCCGGTGATGGCGCCGCGCGGTGGCCGCAATGACAAGCGCACGGTGACGCTGCTTGGCGAGATGTTCCCGGCTGATCCGGTCGGTATCGGCATGATGCTGGGAGCGCTTGGGCTGGCCGCCGGCCCCGTCGTCCCCACCCGCGAATGGCGCGAGCTCTACGCCGCGCTCGATTGCGCGGCGGTTGCGGCGATCCATCCGTTCTACACCGCCTCTGTTCGCGAGTTCGAGATCGCCGGCCGCCCCATCATTGGCTCCGCCCCTGTCGGCCATGACGGCACCGCTGCCTGGCTCGACGCCATCGGCGAGGTCTGTGAGGTCTCAAAAGCGACCGTGCAGACCGCCAAGGACCAGTTCCTTCCGATGATCAAGGGCGCTCTCGCCGCAAAGCCGATCAACGGCAAGATCACAGTTTCCGGCTATGAAGGCTCGGAACTGCTGGTGGCGCGCCTGTTGGTCGAAAGCGGTGCGAATGTGCCTTATGTCGGCACGGCCTGCCCGCGCACGCGCTGGTCCGACCCGGACCGCGAATGGCTCGAGGCGCGCGGCGTCCACATCCAGTTCCGCGCTTCGCTGGAGAACGATCTGGCGGCGGTCGATTTCCACGATCCTGATCTGGCCATCGGCACGACTCCAGTGGTGCAGCACGCCAAGTCGCGCGGCCTGCCTTCGCTTTACTTCACCAACCTGATTTCCGCCCGGCCCCTGATGGGTGTGGCCGGTGCCGGCTCGTTGGCAACCGTGGTCAATGCGGCCATGGGCAACAAGGACCGCATGGATGTGATGAAGGAGTTCTTCGACGGCGTGGGCGAGGGTTTCTCCGCCGGTATCTGGTCCGACACGCCGCGCGACCGCCCGGAATTCCGCAAGAAGCAACTGGCCAAGCTCGGCAAGACGGACATGGGCATGTCAGGGGAGATCCTCTGATGCTGGTGCTCGATCACGACAGGGCAGGCGGTTACTGGGGCGCTGTCTATGTCTTTTGCGCGGTGAAGGGCCTTCAGGTCATCATTGACGGCCCGGTCGGTTGCGAAAACCTGCCCGTCACCTCGGTGCTGCACTACACCGATGCCCTGCCGCCGCATGAACTGCCCATCGTTGTCACGGGGCTCGGCGAGGAAGAACTCGGCCAGCACGGCACCGAAGGTGCCATGAAGCGTGCTCACAAGACGCTTGATCCCGGCCAGCCGTCGGTGGTCGTCACCGGTTCCATCGCCGAGATGATCGGCGGCGGCGTGACGCCGGAAGGCACCAACATCCTGCGCTTCCTGCCCCGCACCATCGACGAGGACCAGTGGCAATGCGCCAACCGGGCCATGGCCTGGCTCTGGAAGCAGTTCGGCCCGAAGAAGACCCCTGCGCTCAAACCCCGCAAGGAGGGCGCAAAGCCAAAGGTCAACATCATCGGCCCGAGCTATGGCAACTTCAACATGCCGTCAGATGTGGCCGAGATCCGCCGCCTGATCGAAGGCATCGGTGCCGAGGTCAACCTCTGTTTCCCGCTCGGTACGCATCTCGCCGACATCAACAAACTCGGCGATGCCGAGGTCAATGTGTGCATGTACCGCGAGTTCGGCCGCCTCCTCTGCGAGGCGCTGGACCGGCCTTATCTCCAGGCCCCGATCGGTTTGCATTCTACCACCAAGTTCCTGCGCAAGCTTGGCGAGCTGACCGGGCTTGACCCCGAGCCGTTCATAGAGCGCGAGAAGCACACCACCATCAAGCCGCTGTGGGATCTCTGGCGCTCGGTGACGCAGGATTTCTTCGCGACAGCCTCCTTTGCCATCGTCGCGAACGAAACCTACACGCGCGGCATCAAGCAGTTCCTCGAGGTCGAGATGGGCCTGCCCTGCACGTTCGCGGTTCCGCGCAAGCCGGGCGAGAAAACCCTGAACGACCAGGTCCGCGAACTGGTGAAGACCAAGACCCCGCTGATTCTATTCGGCAGCTACAACGAGCGCATGTATCTGGCGGAGGCCGGGGGGCGGGCGATCTACATTCCCGCATCATTCCCCGGTGCCATCATCCGGAGACATACCGGCACCCCGTTTATGGGATACTCCGGCGCGACCTACCTCGTGCAGGAGGTCTGCAACTCGCTGTTCGACGCGCTGTTCAACATCCTGCCGCTCGGCACCGACATGGACGCCATCGAGGCAACTCCTTCGCGTCTGCATGAGGAATTGCCCTGGAGCAATGAAGCCAAGGCCATGCTCGACCGCGTGGTCGAGGATCATCCGGTTCTGGTCAGAATTTCGGCTGCCAAGCGCCTTCGGGACGCTGCGGAGCGTGATGCGCGTGAGGCTGGCTCCGGCGAGGTGACCGAAGGCTCGGTGTCGCGTGCGCAAGGCGTCCTCTCGGGGCGAACACCGCGCTAAGCACCTAAAACAACGAAGTTTTTGTTTAAAATTTCAAGACGGGGACTGAATTTCTAAATCCACAAGTGTCAAATTAAATTGACAAACTAGGTGTCAATTTGGACAGGCAGTGCTATAAATAGTCTCAGAGGTGACTCATGACCGACATGCGACTGGAAATGCCCCGCTCCCGCTCCCGCAACGATGAACGCTTCGCGTTCCGCCTGCTGGTGGCCTTGACGTATCCGCTGTTCCTGGTGGCTGCGATCATCTCGCGGCTTGCCCCGATCGGGCGCGGCCTGCTGGCCCGGCCCGAGGGCCGCGCCTCGATTTTTGCCCAGGCCCGCCGTTCGAGCGAGGCCGCCATCGCTTTCGCCTTCATGGGCTGAGCGTGGTTCGACCGAATCCTGCCCGGGCAACCGGACAGGCAGTCATCGTGGCTTCACGAGGACGATCCCAGCCGCGCGGGATGAGCGCGGTAACGGCTTCGGCCAGTATGAGGAGTGTCAGGTCATGGCTGACAGAGACAGGCAGTCCCTCACGGGACTGACAGAAGGTGAGGCACAGGAATTCCACAAGTTCATGATTCAGGGAACTTTGGGTTTCGGCGCTGTTTCGCTGTTCGCCCACATCCTGATCTGGATGTGGCGTCCTTGGTTCTGACGATCACTGAAACGTAGAGAAGGAGAATTCGACATGTGGAGAATCTGGCTGATTTTCGATCCGCGCCGTTCGCTTGTTGCCGTCCTCGGCTTCTGCTTCGCGATGGTGCTCGTCAACCACTTCGTGCAGCTCAGCACGCCGCGCTACGGCAGCTGGCTCAGCGCGCCTGCGGTTGTGAAGAAGTAAGGCAGACCAGGGCGGACGGGCTTCGGCGCTTGCGCTCGAACTTGCCCGCCCTACTCGCCCAACGAGGCGAGAGAGACGTTTCTGGGGGACCACGCGGAGGCCAACACCATGGCAATGCTCAGTTTTGAAAGAAAATACCGCGTCCGTGGCGGGACGCTGATCGGCGGGGACCTTTTCGATTTCTGGGTTGGCCCCTTTTACGTCGGCATTTTCGGCGTTATGACCGCCTTCTTCGCCTTCCTTGGCACCGTGCTGATTTTCTACGGCGCGTCGCTGCAAGGAACATTCAATCCCTGGACGATCAGCATTGCCCCGCCGGACCTGAAGTACGGTCTGGGGCTTGCTCCGCTCGCCGAGGGCGGGCTCTGGCAGATCATCACCATCTGCGCCATCGGTTCATTCGTGTCCTGGGCGCTTCGCGAAGTCGAGATCTGCCGCAAGCTGGGCATGGGCTATCACGTTCCTGTCGCTTTCGGTGTCGCGATCTTCGCTTATGTCACGCTTGTGGTCATTCGCCCGGTCTTGCTGGGTGCCTGGGGTCATGGCTTTCCCTACGGCATTTTCAGCCACCTCGATTGGGTCTCCAACGTCGGCTACCAGTACCTGAACTTCATGTACAACCCGGCCCACATGATCGCGGTGACGTTCTTCTTCACCACGACACTGGCGCTGTCCCTGCATGGTGCCTTGGTCCTTTCCGCCGCCAATCCTGCAAAGGGCGAGGCGGTCAAAACTCCGGAACATGAGAACGCGTATTTCCGCGACTTCATCGGCTATTCCATCGGCACCATTGGCATCCACCGTCTTGGCCTGTTCCTGGCCTTGTCGGCCGGCTTCTGGTCAGCCGTCTGCATCGTGATCAGCGGACCGTTCTGGACCCAGGGTTGGCCCAGGTGGTGGAGCTGGTGGCTTGACCTGCCAATCTGGTCTTGAGGGGAGGGCAACATGGGTCTTCTGACAACCATCGATTACCAGAATATCTTTACCCGTGTTCAGGTCCGAGGACCTGACGATCTCGGTGTCCCGATTGCCAAGGGCATCTACGAGCGCGGCACGAAAACCAGCCACAACTACTGGTTCGGCAAACTCGGCGACGCGCAGATTGGCCCTGTCTATCTTGGGGTCTGGGGTCTGCTCTCCATCGCCTGCGGCATCATCGCCATCGAGATCATCGGCCTCAACATGTGGGCTTCGGTGAACTGGGATCCGGTGCAGTTCGTGCGCCAACTCTTCTGGCTCGGCCTTGAGCCACCTCTGGCCAAGCATGGCCTCAACCCCTTCATCCCGCTCAACGAGGGCGGCTGGTTCCTGATGACCGGCCTGTTCTTCACCCTGTCGGTGCTGTTCTGGTGGGCCCGCACCTATACAAGGGCGCGCGCTCTCGGCATGGGCACGCATGTGCCATGGGCTTTTGCTGCCGCCATCTGGCTGATGCTGGTGCTCGGCTTCATCCGCCCGGTCGCCATGGGCTGCTGGTGTGAAGCGGTTCCTTACGGCATCTTCCCGCACCTTGACTGGGTGCAGGCCTTCTCGATCCGCTACGGCAACCTGCACTACAATCCCTTCCACGCCTTCTCGATCGTGTTCCTCTATGGTTCGGTGCTGCTGTTCGCCATGCATGCCGGCACCATCCTGGCCGTCACCCGCTATGGCGGCGAGCGCGAGATCGAGCAGATCGTCGATCGCGGCACGGCCTCCGAACGTGCCGCCCTGTTCTGGCGCTGGACCATGGGCTTCAATGCCTCCATGGAATCGATCCACCGCTGGGCCTGGTGGTTCGCCGTCCTCACCCCGATCACGGGCGGGATCGGCATTCTTCTCACGGGCACTGTCGTCGACAATTGGTATCTGTGGGCCCAGCATTATGGCTTTGCGCCAAGCTATCCGCCCGTGCATCCCCCTGTCGTTGACCCAGCCCTGCTTCCGGGAGCGCGGTGACATGAGCACGCAGATCAAGTCGTCAATACGGTTCGGTGCCATTGCCGCCGCGAGTCTGGGTCTTGGCCTCCTGCTGGCAGCCTGCCAGCAGAACCCACCCGAAGCGACCCAGCAGAACGGATACAGGGGTGTTGCCCTCGAACAGGTCCAGAGCCCGAAGATCCTCGCCAAGCTGGCCGAGGCCAATCAGGCTCCCGAGGTTGTTCCGCCGGGTGACCGGACCGGGCCTCGTGCCAGTCAGGTCTACCAGAACGTCAAGGTGCTCGGCGATCTCAGCGAGACCGAGTTCACCAGGATCATGGTGGCCATGACAGGCTGGGTTGCGCCTGGCGGCGTGGCCGGCTCGGATGAAGGCCAGGGTTGCTCCTATTGCCACAACCTCAACAACATGGCCGATGAGTCCAAGTATCAATACCAGACCGCGCGCCGCATGATCCAGATGACGCGCGAGATCAACAGCAACTGGACCAACCACGTCGGTGCCACGGGCGTCAGCTGCTACACCTGCCACCGCGGCAACCCGATCCCTGCCCAGACCTGGTTCACGGGCGGCGGCCATCCCAAGAACCTCGCCGATGGTGGGGGCTGGATTGGCGCGAACAACGGCCAGAACCTGGCTGGAAAGCATGTCGGACGGGCGTCCCTGCCTGCTGATCCGTTCACGCCTCTGATCCAGTTTGCCGAGACCATCCGTGTCACCGGCAAGACAGCGTTGCCGACTGCCAAGGGTGAGAACATCGCCGTGGCGGAACGCACGAACGCCCTGATGAACCACATGTCGGACTCCCTCGGCGTCAACTGCACCTTCTGCCACAACAGCCGGGCCTTCTCCGAGTGGAAGGATGCCCCTCCGCAGCGCGTCAATGCTTTCCACGGCATCCGCATGCTCAGGGAGCTCAATGCCAACTATCTGGCTCCGCTGAATACCACCTACCCAGCGACCAAGCTTGGTCCTGAGGGTGATGCGGCCAAGGCCTACTGCGCCACCTGCCACCAGGGTGCCCAGAAGCCGCTCAATGGCGCTCCGATGCTCGGTGAATATCCCGAGCTTGGCGCTCCGCGACCCTGATCCATCCCGCACCGAAGCGGGAGTGCCGGGCACTCCTGATGCGGTGCGGACTGCCCCCAGCCGGTCCTGTCCCGACACCGGCGGCAGCAACACCATGATCCCTAGCAAGGCCCGGTTGCCAGCGCAGCCGGGCCTTGCCGTTGGCAGCGGGCATCGCAGGGCTGTGTGTTGAATCACACAGCAGAACCGTTGCGGCTTCGGCACGATCAGGTTCAACCCGAGGCCTTGATCAGGGCGGATAGCCGTCTCCCGACCTGGCGATCCGCAGAAAAGTCGCTGGCGTGAACACTCGATCCGACGTGCCCGCTTCCGGTCCGGCCGGCGCTCCGGAACTGACGTTCTGGGGCGTGCGCGGCTCGCGTCCGGTGCCCGGTCCGGACATGCTCCTGTATGGCGGCAACACGGCCTGCATCGAGGTGCGCCTGCCCGAGGGCCGCTATGTCGTCGATGCCGGAACGGGGATCGTCAATCTGGGGCGCCGGACGCTCTGGCCGGACGATGAGCCGATCCACCTGCTGATGACGCATCTGCATCATGACCACGTCACGGGGTTGCCCTTCTTCGGGCCGGTCCATCACAAGGGCCGCGAAATCCATGTCTGGTGCGGCAATCTCGGCGGGGCATCCGCCGAGGCGGCCCTGCTGGCCTTGCTCGCGCCACCGCTGTTTCCGCTCACGCTTGAGCAGATGCCGGCCCGCTTCATCTTCCACGGCTTTCACGCTGGCGAGACGCTGCGCATCGGGCCGGACCGAATCCGCACCGTGGCCCTCGATCACCCCTCGGGCGCGACCGGCTATCGTTTCGATACGAGCGCCGGCTCGGCGGCGATCATCACCGACATCGAGCACAGGTCGGGAGTGCAGGACCCCGCGGTTGTCGCCCTGTGCGAGGGAGTCTCGACGCTCGTCTACGACATGATGTTCGACGAGGCCGAATATGGAGCGAGCAGGGGCTGGGGGCATTCCACGGCCGAGGCCGCGGTCAGGCTCGCCGACGCGGCCGGAGCGCGGCAACTGGTCGGGTTTCATCACTCTCCCAACCACACTGATGCGATCATGCGGGGCCGTGAGGCGCGGCTGGTTGCCAGCCGCCCCGGCTCGCGCATGGCCAGGGAGGGCATGTCCCTGCTGTGTGCGAACCAGCACGACGGCTGACGGCGGGAGCCGGGCCCACACTGCCCAGGCACCAGGGTTATCCATCGCAGAAAGGCATCTGTTGCTGCCGCGCGAGGCCCGATCCGGCCCTGTCACCAATGCTCAGGATTGTTTCGCAGGCCGGCATCCGGTCGACCGTGCGGAGCGTGAACGTGCTTGTCACACGTCTGGCCAGCGCCCCGGCCATCACGCCGTGAAGCGTTGCCGCATAGTAGGCGCAGAGTGAGGCGCGAGCCTCCTGAGGTCCACCCAACGGACCGGCGACAATGGTCAGGACCAGCGGATCGCCGCGTTTTGCGACGAACCGTCCGCTTCCCACGAAGGTCCAGGCGTGCCGGCCAACCGCGCGGCACAGGATGCCTGCGGCGATCGATGCGGGCAGGAGGGACAAGACGCGCTGGGCCATACGGGGAATGCGGTGTTGCAGGAGATAGACGGCCGTGCGCTCGCCGGCTTCGCGGGCGATGGCAGCCGCTTCGCCCGGGCCAAGCAGCCGGAACAGCGACTGGTGCAGGCTGACCACGTCCTCCTCGTCCACCATCGTCTGCGGCGCGCTGCCGAGATGATGGGACAGTCCAGCCGCGCCGAAAACCTGCTCGCAGACCGGAACACCGTGGTGGACGCGGAGCGCTGCGGCTGCCTGGATGATGGCGTTCGGCCCGATGCGGGCCACGGGCTCACCAGCCTCGGCCGGGTGCGGCGGGCTTCGCACCGCGCCCATCGGCAATGCAGCCTCGCCTGTCACGGCCGGGACCAAGTCAGGTCTTCATGCGCGGACCACCGCGCGAGAACTGCACGCGCTCCTTGAGCGTCAGAGGCGGAGGCATCATGGTCAGCGCGTCGTCATCATCCGCCATCTGCTCCTTGCCGCCGCCGCAGGCCATGATGTCGGCCGTTTCGGCGGACTTCTTCTTGCGGTTGTGGGTGGTCTGCCATTCGACATCGGCGTCCACGGCGCGTGTGCGCGTGGCGTCGAAGTGGAAGTCGACCTTCTTCTTCGATTGCGGGCCCCAGTAGTCGACCTTGCCCAGATCGTAGAACTTGCGCTCGAAGCCGGCCTTGAGGAAGGCCTTGAGGCAGCCCAAGAGGTAGCGCCGCCTCTGCCCCGTCCCCTGCCAGGGATAGCTGAACAGAGCCTTCTTCATGTAGAACCGGCGGTAATTGTTCATCACCCGGTCGAGCAACTCGCCCCGCTCCATGGCTTCGGGCTTGATGATCGGCGTGACGAAGTTGTATTTCTCGTAGTCGAAGACCTCCACCTTGTCGCCGAGTTCGCGGAACAGATCCGAGAATGGCCAGGGCGTATACATCGCCCAGTTGGCGAGATCCGGCTTCCAGTCGACCGCCATCTTGTAGGTTTCTTCCAGCGTCTCGGCGGTCTCGTTCTCCATGCCGACGATGAACTGGGCCTCGACCACGATGCCGGCTTCGCGCAGGAGGCGGATGGCCTTCTTGTTGTCGGCGACGGTGGTTTCCTTGTTGAACAGGTCGAGCTTGAGTTGCGCTGCCGCCTCCGTTCCGAGCGAGACATGGATGAGCCCCGCCTTGCGGTAGAGCGGGAGGAGAGCCTCGTCGCGCAGGATGTCTGTGACGCGGGTGTTGATGCCCCACAGGATGTCGAGCTTGCGGTCGATCAGTTCGTTGCAGAAGGCCACGAACTTCTTCTTGTTGATGGTGGGCTCCTCATCCGCAAGGATGAAGAAGCCGACATTGTGGTCGCGTTTCAGCGCCTCGATCTCGTCGACCACCTTCTTGGGGTCGCGGATCCGGTAGTCGCGCCAGAACTTCCACTGGCTGCAGAACGAGCAGGTGAAAGGGCAACCGCGCGCCATGTTGGGGATGGCGACGCGCACACCCAGCGGAATGTACTTGTACTTGTCCCAGTTCAGGATGCCCCAGTCCGGTGCCAGGCCATCAAGGTCCTTGATGGTCGGCGCGGCCGGCGTTGCCACGACCTTGCCATCGTCCAGATAGGCGATGCCCTTGATCGTGGCGCGCTCGGCGGGCCAGCGACCATCGGCAACGGCCTGCGCGAAGGCCACCATGATCTCCTCGCCCTCGCCGCGCACGATGGCGTCGATCCAGGGTGCCTCGGGCAGAACCTGCTTGTACATGAAGGTGGCATGCACCCCGCCGAGCACCGTGACTGCGTCCGGGCAGACCTCCCGGGCCATTTCCAGGACCCGCTCGGCCTTGTAGATCGACGGCGTGATCGCCGTTGTGCCGATGATGTCGGGCTTGGCCTCGGCGATCTTCGCCTTCAATGCTTCGTCATCGATGTCATAGGTCATCGCATCGATGAAGCTGATATCGGGAAAGCCCGCTTTCTTCAGCGCGCCCGTCAGGTAGGCGACCCAGGCCGGCGGCCAGTTACCCGCAATTTCCGCACCGCCGGAATGGTAGTTCGGATGGATGAACAGGATGCGCATGGCCGCTGCCTTTCTGCATGTCTCGACAGATAGCGCCCGATGAAGTGTCCATTGTAATTGACACTGATCAAAGCGCGGGCCTCCGCTCCCCGGCCATCAGGCCCGGGCGTCGCCGGTTTGATCGGGCGCAAAGAGGGCCTGCTTTTGGTGCGGCAATCTGTGGCCCATGCAGTCGCCACGATCACGACGAGGATCGCCCATGTCTCTTTCTCCGGAAGCCATCCTGCGCAATGCCGAGCAGCCGGTGCCGCGCTACACAAGCTATCCGACGGCACCACATTTTCATGCCGGCGTCGGGGCTGCGACCTATCGCGACTGGCTTCAGGCCATGCCGGAGAATGCCGCGCTGTCGCTCTATGTCCACGTGCCGTTCTGCGACACGCTCTGCTGGTTCTGCGGGTGCCACACCAAGATCACGCGGCAATACGCACCGATCGCGGACTACCTTGAGGCTATGATGCGCGAGATCGCCACGATCGCGTCGCTGGTGCCGGCTTCGGCGCGCGTCACGCATCTGCACTGGGGCGGTGGCTCGCCGACCATCCTCAGTCCCGATGACAGCCGTCGTCTTGTCGATCGCATCCGCCGCCTGTTCCGCATCGATGACGCCATGGAGTTCGCCGTCGAGGTCGATCCGCGCGGCATGGATGAGGCCCGCATCGATGCGCTGGCCGAGAGCGGGCTGACGCGCGTCAGCATCGGCGTGCAGGATTTCGACCCGGCCGTGCAGAAGGCCATCAACCGCGTCCAGAGTGTCGAGGAGACCCGCGCGGTGATCGGCCGCTTCCGCGAGCATGGTGTCGGCTCACTGAACATCGACGCCATCTATGGCTTGCCGGGCCAGCACGCGCCGCAGCTGACCCACACCCTTGACGAGGTGGTGAAGCTGTCTCCTGACCGCATCGCCCTGTTCGGCTATGCCCATGTTCCGTGGATGAAGCGGCACCAGTCGCTGATCGACACCGCCTCCCTGCCCGGCGTGCTGGAGCGGCATGCACAGGCCGAGCTTGCCGCCAGTGTGCTTGAAGATGCAGGCTTTGCCCGCATCGGCATCGACCACTTTGCCCGCCGCGACGACGAGCTTGCCGTGGCGGCGCGCGAGGGCCGGCTGCAGCGCAACTTCCAAGGCTACACGGTCGATCCCGCCGATGCGTTGATCGGCCTTGGTGCCTCGGCCATCGGCAAGCTGCCGCAAGGCTATGTGCAGAACGAACCGGCGATTGCCGGCTATGCCCGCGCCACCCGGTCAGGTGGCCTGGCGGCAGTTCGCGGCGTGGCGCTGAGCACCGAGGACCAGATGCGCGGCGAAGTCATTGAGCGCCTGATGTGCGACCTTGCCTTCTCCCGCCGTCACCTGCGCATGCGCTACGGGGCCGCCGCCGATCCACTGATCGCGCAGGCTGATGAAATCATCAAGGAGGATGCCGACGGCTTCGTGGTCGGCACCGAGGATGGCTTCCTGATCACCAGCCGGGGCCGGCCGTTCCTGCGCACGGTCGCGGCGCGCTTCGATGCCTATCTGCCAAGCCGTCCGAACGGCCATTCGCTGGCGGTCTGAGCTGGTGGCAACCCGGGCGGTCAGCGCAGATCGAGCCGGCTGTTGAGGGCTGCCCGCCGGATGATCCGGAAGGGCTCGCCGGTCGAAGGCTGCCCGAACAGCACAAGGGCATCGACGGCAAGGTGCGCCGTTCCGATCTCGTTGGCCATCGCATCGGCGAGCTTGTCGGCGATCTCGTGGACATCGGCGACCTCCCCGCTCAAGGTCATGTGGAACCGGTAGTCCGGCCCGACATGCGGATATCCGAAGCGGTTGAGCGCCTCGCGCTGGCGGGCGCTGAGGTGCTGCGGCTTGCGCTTGGCGCGTTCCGTATCGCTCATGGGTGCGCGGAAATGATCGAAGCCGGCCACGACCTCTGCTTCAAGACTGACAAGGTCCGGCGAGGGCTGCGTCTGCGTCAACGCCACGAAACCATGGCCGGCCTCGTCCGCAAGGCTGGTCACGGCCAGCGGCCCCAGATCGAACGCATCGCGCGATGCGGCATAGCGCACCAGGTCCTGCTCCAGATCGGCCAGGCTGCGACCCTCCGCCAGCCTGAAAGGGGCCTTCAGCGTGGCATGAAAGCCGTAGCTCCGTGGCCGCATGGTGATCCGTCGCCAGATCGCCGGCTCGATTCCCTCCGGAGCAAAGCCCGAACGCTCAAGGCCGCTCGCCGCATCGTAACCGAGCACGCGGGAGCCGAAATCCCAGAGCGGCGTGTCTTCAGGCGGTGCGAGATAGATTGCGTAACGGCTGTCCATCATGATCCCTTGTCAGCGCGGCAGAAGCGACTGGAGGGCGGCAACAAACTGCTCGATGCCATCGCTGAGCGCGCCGTTGTTTTCGATCCGGACATCCGCTTCCAGCGCCTGATCCTTGAGCAGCGCGCGGGCCAGCCTGTCGGCCCGGTCGCTCGCTTCCTCGCGGCCCCTGCTTTCCAGTCGCGTCGCAAGCGTCTGGGCGGATGCAGTGACATGCACGATCAGCGTGCGCGAGAACCGGTCCCGGATGATGGGCGTCATGTCGCGCGAGACATTGGCGACCACGATCCGGCCCCGGTCCAGCTCTTCCATCACGCTGACCGGCAGGCCATAGCTCAGTCCGTTGGCATCCCACCACATGGCAAACCCGCCTTCCGCCGCCCGCAGCCGGAAGGCGAGTGGCGTGACGGATTCGTAAGGCTCGCTGGCATCCGCCGGGCGCGTGATCACGCGGCGCGCAAAGACGATACGGTCATCTTGAGCGAACACGGCTTTTGCGCCAGCGATCAGGCTGTCCTTGCCAGCCCCGCTCGGACCGGCCACCGCCACGAAGATGCCCTTGCCGACGGCCTGCTCGGCCTTGGGCAGCACAGGCTCCAGCGCTGCCTGGCGGGGTGTCATCGCGCCACCGTCAGGCTACGCGCACGGCGTCGCGCCAGACGGCGCGAACGACGGGGTGATCGCCCGGCATGGTGACGCGGATCAGGTCGGCCCGCTTGCCCTGCCGGATTTCGCCGCGATCCTCGAGGCCCGTGGCCTTCGCAGGGTTGCGCGTCACCAGATCGATGGCTCCCGGCAATCCGCCCACCGCCGGCACATCGCGCAGAGCGAACGCGGCCACCAGCAGGCTGCCCGGCACATAATCCGATGACAGGATGTCGAGGATGCCCTGCTCGGCCAGCGTGACGGCCGCGACATTGCCAGAATGGGAACCGCCGCGCACCACGTTCGGAGCGCCCATCACGGTCGCCATCCCCGCCTCGCGCGAGGCGGCGGCGGCCTCCACGGTTGTGGGGAACTCGGCAATTCGGACACGCTGCCCAATCGACTCGCGCACTTCTTCGAGTGTCGTGTCGTCATGGCTTGCCAGTGCGATGCCGGCCTTGTGCGCCATCTCGACCACGGTCGGCCTGTGCCGCGCCGCGCGGTCCGAGCCGACACGCTGCCGATGGCTCACGACCGCGTGTACCTCATCCATGGATTTGCCGGTCTTGCCGCCGTAATAGATGAAATACTTGTCGAGGTCGCGGAACTGGCGTTGCCCGGGGGTGTGGTCCATCAGCGAGATCAGGTCGACCGGATAGCGCGCGATGAAGGCCTCAAGCGCGTCCAGGACATCCAGCGTCGGCACCTCGCAGCGCAGGTGCGTCCGATGATCGACCCTCAGGAGCCCTGCGGCCCTTGCCCGCTCCAGCGCGTCGGCGAGTTGCATCGTCATCGTGACGAACTCGGTGCGGGTTTCGTGTTCGTCCGTGCCCACCCTCAGGCTGTCGAACACGGTGGTGATACCGGACGTGGCGATCTGTCCGTCATAGGCCTGCACGGCGCTGTCCACCTGCCAGAGCACCTTCGGGCGCGGCAGGAAGTGGGCCTCCAGATTGTCGGTGTGGATCTCGATGAGGCCGGGCAGCAGATAGTCGCCCTTGAGATCAAGCCCGCGTTCAGGTGCGCGGCCCTCGCCAACCTCTGCGATCAGCCCGTTCTCGGTGACCACGTAGCCGTGGAACATGTCGCTAGCCGTGACAACCAGCGCGTTCTCGAAAATCTCGGTGGTCATCTGCCCTGCTCGTGCCTGCTGAGGAAGGCCTCGATGTCGAGGCTCCGGAAATCGTCGAGTGCGTCGCGCAGCCTGTCGTGGCTCCAGTCCCACCAGGCCATCGTGTCGAGGCGCGCCCCGGTGGCCGCATCGAAGCGCTCGCGGATCAGTCTTGCCGGCACGCCGCCGACGATGGTGTAGGGAGCAACATCCTTCGACACAACCGCGCCGGCCCCGATCACCGCCCCGTTGCCAACCGTGACGCCCGGCAGGACCGTCGCACCGTGGCCGATCCAGACATCATGGCCGATGATCACGGCATGACGGCGGCGCCAGTCGAAGAACTCCTGCTCATGGCTGGCATCCGCCCAGTAATCGCCAGCCCTGTAGGTGAAGTGGTGCAGCGTCGCCCGCCAGGTCGGATGGTTGGTGGCGTTGAGCCGCACGTGGCTGGCCATGTTGACGAACTTGCCGATGGTTGCGGTCCAGACTTCGCACTCGCGCATCATGTAGGAATAGTCGCCGAGGCTTGAATCGGTCACCGTGCATCGCTCGGCGATTTCCGTGTAGCGCCCGATCGTGCAGCCATTGACCGCCGCCGTCGGGTGGATCAGCGGGGCATCCGACAGGCGCGTGGCGCGCTGCGCCGTTGTCGCTGGCGCGTTCATGCGGCCTCCCGCGCGGCGAAGACAGAGACATCAATGATGCGGTCGGCGACGCGGGCGCGGACCTCCTCGTCATGGAAAATGCCCACAAAGGCCGTGCCCGTCGCCTTGCGGGCTGCCATCAAGCCGATGACGGCCTCGCGGTTGGCGGCATCGAGCGATGCCGTCGGCTCATCGAGAATGAGGATGCTGTGCTCGCCGGCAAAGCCCCTGGCGATGTTGACGCGCTGTTGCTCGCCGCCCGAGAAGGTGGCCGGCGGCAGGCGCCACAGCCGTTCGGGCAGGTTCAGCGCGTGCAGCAGGCCGCTCGCCCGCTCCAGCGCGGCGGCCCTGTCCACACCGGCGGCAAGGGCTGGCTCGGCGACGATCTCGATGGCCGGCACGCGCGGGATGACCCTGAGAAACTGGCTGACATAGCCCAGCGTCATCCGGCGGATATCGAGAATGGCGCGCGGTTCGGCCTCGACGATATCGACCAGTGCTCCGCCATGGCGCACGCGGATATGCCCGCTTCCGGCAAGATAGTTGCCATAGAGCATTTTCAGGATCGAGGATTTGCCCGCGCCCGACGGCCCCCCGAGGACGACGCACTCGCCGGCATGCACCTCAAAGCCGACCTGCGAGACGACAGGCAGCCGGGTGCCGCCATGCATGTGCAGCGTGAAGCTCTTGCCGAGATCCTCGACGGCGAGGGCGATGGTATCGGGATGAGCGGTCATGCTGCCAGCACCGAGGAAACCAGAAGCTGCGTGTAGGGTGCCTGCGGGTCATCCAGCACCCGGTCTGTCAGACCTGTCTCGATGACATGGCCCTGCTTCATCACGATGATGCGGTGGGATAGGAGCCGTGCCACAGCGAGGTCATGTGTGACCAGAACCACCGCAAGGCCGAGGTCCGCCACCAGCCCGCGGATGAGGTCCAGCAGGCGCGCCTGCACCGAGACATCGAGCCCGCCGGTCGGCTCGTCCATGAACACGAGGCGGGGCGAGGTCACGAGGTTGCGGGCAATCTGGAGACGCTGCCGCATGCCGCCCGAATAGGCTGTCGGCTTGTCGTCGATTCGGTCGACGCCGATCTCGACGCGGGTCAGCCAGTTCGCCGCCGTATCGCGGATCTGGCCATAGTGCCGGTCGCCGACCGCCATCAGCCGTTCGCCGATGTTGCCGCCGGCGGAAACGTTCATGCGAAGGCCAAGCGCCGCATCCTGATGCACGAAGCCCCAGTCGGTGCGGGCCAGAAGCCGCCGCTCGGCTTCCGACAGACGCGCCAGATCACGTTCGACACCGTCACGCATGCGATAACGGACCTCGCCTGTGTCGGGCGCAAGCCGGCCCGACAGGAGGT
Organism: Hyphomicrobiales bacterium; assembly: GCA_027487245.1. Classification (GTDB taxonomy): domain Bacteria; phylum Pseudomonadota; class Alphaproteobacteria; order Rhizobiales; family Beijerinckiaceae; genus Allobosea. The sequence continues at coordinate 67,857 of JAIYDY010000022.1, read as the reverse complement.
TGAGCAAGGTCGACTTGCCTGAGCCGGACTCGCCCACGATGGCGAGTACCTCGCCCTCGTCGATGCTCATCGAGACATGCTGGCAGGCGGGCCGGCCGCCATAGCTCTTGGCCAGCGAGCGGGCGCTGAGCAGCGGCGTTCTTGATGCGCCGGACATCATTCTGCTGCCTCCCGCGAGGAAGCGGCAGCAGGATCATCAGCCAGCATCGCACCACGATGGCCGCTGGCGCGCCGGCCCTCGCAATGGTCGGTATCCGAGCAGACATACATGCGCCCGCCCCGGTCGTCGGTGACGACCTCGTCGAGGTAGCTGTCGCTTGCGCCGCACAGCGCACAGGGCACATCGAATCGGCTGCGCTCGAAAGGGTGATCCTCGAAATCCAGCGACACGACCTTTGTGTGGGGCGGAATGGCATAGATGCGCTTCTCGCGGCCGGCACCGAACAGTTGCAGCGCCGGGCAATCATCCATCTTCGGGTTGTCGAACTTCGGGATCGGGGACGGGTCCATCACGTAGCGGCCGGCGACCTCGACGGGGTAGGCATAGGCCGTGGCGATGTGGCCGTGGCGCGCAATGTCCTCATAGAGCTTCACGTGCATCAGCCCGTACTCCGCCAGCGCGTGCATCGTCCGCGTCTCGGTCTCGCGCGGCTCGAGAAAGCGCAGCGGCTCGGGGATCGGCACCTGGTAGACCAGCACCTGATCAGCCCCCAGCACGGCTTCCGGAATGCGGTGCCGCGTCTGGATGATGGTCGCGTCCGCTGTCGCGGTGGTGACAGCGACATTCGAGGTCTTGGCGAAGAAGGCGCGGATCGAAACAGCGTTGGTGGTGTCGTCGGCCCCCTGGTCGATGACCTTGAGCACATCGTCCGGCCCGAGGATGGCCGCCGTGACCTGAACCCCGCCCGTGCCCCAGCCATAGGGCATCGGCATCTCGCGGCTGGCGAACGGCACCTGATAGCCGGGGATGGCGATAGCCTTGAGGATCGCGCGGCGGATCATCCGCTTGGTCTGCTCGTCAAGGTAGGCGAAGTTGTAGGGCATGGTTTCAGCGTGCGTGGTCATTCGGCAGCCTCCGCCTGGTGCCGGCCGGACAGACGTGCCGCGACCTCGGCCCGCATCTGGCGCAGCATGGCAATCTCGGCCTGAAAGTCGACATAGTGCGGCAGCTTCAGATGCTCGACGAAGCCGGTCGCCTGAACGTTGTCGGAATGTGACAGCACGAACTCCTCGTCCTGCGCCGGCCCCTTGCGCTCCTCGTCGAACTCGTCGGCCCGGAGTGCGCGGTCGACCAGCGCCATCGACATGGCCTTGCGCTCGCAATGGCCGAAGCCGAGCCCGTAGCCGCGCGTGAAGCGGGGTGGCTCGATCAGAGAGCCCTTGAACTGGTTGACCATCTGGCATTCGGTGACGGTGATCTCGCCAAGCGAAACAGCAAAGCCGAGATCCTCGACAAACAGCTCGACCTCGACCTCGCCCATGCGGATTTCGCCGACGAACGGGTGATTGCGGCCATAGCCGCGCTGCGTCGAATACCCCAGCGCCAGCAGAAACCCTTCATCGCCGCGCGCAAGGTTCTGCAGGCGCAGGTCCCGACCAGCGGGGAAGCCCAGCGGATCGCGCGTCAGGTCGCCGACCGGCTGGCTGTCCTGTGGCGCAGGATTGGCCTCGATCAGGTCTTCCGCAGCGATGATGTCGGTGACGCGGACCATGCGCTCGCTGTCATCGGGCGATGCCGTGGCGGCTGGCGGCACAGCGTCGGCATCGCCGTCTGCGGCCAGCGCGAAATCGATCAGCCGGTGGGTGTAGTCGAAGGTCGGCCCCAGCACCTGTCCGCCCGGCAGATCCTTGTAGGTCGCCGAAATGCGCCGCCGCACCTGCATCGCGGCGGTATCGAGCGGCTCGGAAAAGCCGAAGCGCGGCAAGGTCGTGCGGTAGGCGCGCACCAGGAAGATGGCCTCGATCAGGTCGCCGCGTGCCTGCTTGATTGCCAGCGCCGCGAGCTTGCGGTCACACAGCGAGCCCTCGGTCATCACACGGTCGACAGCAAGCGCCAGCTGCTCATCGATCTGGTCGATGCCGATCTCCGGAACGCCCGTGTCGCCGCGCCGCTTTTCGGCCAGCAAGGCGTGGGCATTGGCGATGGCCCGTTCGCCACCCTTGACGGCGACATACATCAGCCAGCCCTCCCGACAAGACGTGTGCTGCGGGGCAAGGCCAAGACCCGGTCCCCGGCGGCAAACAGGATGTCCACGCCCAGGGGAAAAGCTGCACGGTTGGCCGCCCAGTGTGCGGCAAAACCCTCGGGCAGCGGCGTGATGCACATCTCGGACATGCCGGCGATCCCCGGCCCGGCGAGCGACATCGATGCACCGGCCTCGACGCTGTCACACAGCGCGATCACCGTGGTCGAGCGGTCAGGATACTCCGCCGTGCCCTGGGCAAACCCGGAGAGATCAAGCGCATCGACCCTGAGGTCGATCAGCGCGAAGGCGGCATGCGCCGGCTCCCGAACCACAGGTGCATCGGTGTGAAAGCGCAGGAACTCGGCCACGCCGGGCGTCGCCGCGATGGAGGGCGAAAGATAAAGCGGCGTCTCGAAATCGCATATGGCCAGGATGATGGCCGCAGCAGCAGGCGCGAGCGGCGTTTCGGCGCTCAGGCCATCGCCCAGCACACGGATCTGGCCAGGTCGCGACAGCGCCTCCATGGTACGACGGAAGGCTGATTGGCTGTCGAACACGGGATTGGCAAAGCCGGAAGCCAGCGAAAGGGGCGAAAGCGCGGACATGGTCAACCTTCCCCCCGCACGAGTGTAAAGAAGTCGACTCGGGTCGCGGCTGTCTCGGCCCGCGTCTGCGCCGAGGCGCGTGCCAGACGGGCGCGGATTGGTGCCAGGATGTCACGCTCGACCAAAGGCCGCTCCGCCGCATCCTGCCACAGCGCATCGGCGATGGCCGCCATGCGGGCGAGCCTGGGATTGCGGCCAAGCATCTGGCCATGGCCGCGCCGGCCCGATGCCAACTCGACAACGGCCCGGGTCACCGTGGCTTCACCGAGATTGAACGCGGCACCATCACCGCCCATCCGGCCACGCACCATGACAAGGCCGATTTCCGGGCGCTTGAGGTCGCGCACGGCCAGATCGGGCCAGTGCCGCGCCAGCGGTGCGGCGAGTTCGGTCTCCGTGCCGCGCGCCAGAATGGCAAGGGTGGCCCTGCGATCCTGCGAAAGGTCTTGTTCGTCCATGTGGCCCGCCTTGCCAACGCCGGATGACAGCCCGATGACGGAACTCACAGCCGGCCTGTCCTTTCCCCCACGATCGCCAGCCTGAGCCGCGACGAGACGAAGTCGATCGCGGCCACCGTGACGAGGATCATCAGGATGATGAAGGCCACCTGATCCCACTCGTAGGTCCGGATCATCTCGGCCAGATAGAGCCCGATGCCGCCCGCTCCGACAATGCCGATGATGGTGGCGGAGCGCGTGTTGGATTCGAAATAGTACAGCATCTGGCTGATCAGCACCGGCATGACCTGCGGCACGATGCCGAAGCGGATCGCATGGACCCTGCTCCCGCCCGTCGAGGTGACCCCCTCGCCAGCCCTGCGGTCGATCGCCTCGATCGCTTCCGAATAGAGCTTGGAGAACGCGCCGATGTCGCTGGTCATGATGGCCAGCACGCCGGCAAACGGACCGAGCCCAACCACGTTGATCCAGATCAGCGCCCAGATCAGCGTATCGACCCCGCGGATCGAATCGGAGAAGCGGCGCGTCAGGAAGCGCACCAACCGGTTTGCCATAGTGTTGCGCGCCGCCAGAAAGCCGAGCGGGAACGCGATGAGCGCAGCCAGCAGCGTGCCCAGAAAGGCAATTGCCACGGTTTCGGCCAGTGCCTTCAGCAGGGCCCACAATTGCGTGCCCGGCGTCGGCGGCACCATCAGCCCGAGGAAGGTGCCAAGTTGCACGATCCCGCTGCCGAGCCTGGCAAACGAGAATTCCAGCCTGACGATGGCCAGCAGCGCCACGCCAGCCATGGCCAGCACGACCGCCAGCGTCACCCAGCGCTCGCGCTGCGAGCCGGAAACAAGCGCGGCATGACGCGCCCTGATGGCGGTCTGGTCCGGAAACATGCGTGAGGTTTTCATCGGCCATGCTCCAGCGAGATCAGGCGGTGGCGGATGCGCTCGGTGACGAGATCGATGATCATGACGGCGGCGATGATCAGAAGCAGGATGGCCGAGACATCTGAATAGTAGAACTTGCGGATTGCCTCGATCAGATCCTGCCCGATGCCGCCGGCTCCGACGAAGCCCATGACGGAAGCGCCGCGCACATTGATCTCGAACCTCAGCAATGCATAGCTGGCAAAATTCGGCAACACCTGCGGCACCACCGAATAGCGGATCGCCTGCCAGCGGGTCGCGCCTGAGGCGATTGCGCCCTCGACCGGCTTCATGTCGATGTTCTCGACCACTTCGGCGAACAGCTTGCCGAGCGCGCCGACCGTGTGGATCATGATCGCCAGCACACCGGGCACGGGCCCGAGCCCGAAGGCGACGACGAAGATCAGCGCAAAGACGATCTCCGGCACCGTACGGCAGAATTCCAGGAAGCGGCGTGCGAAGAAGCGCTGCGCCGGATTGACAGCGAGGTTGATGGTGGCCGCGAAGCACAGGAAGAACGCACCGATCGCACCGAACAACGTGCCGAGATAAGCGATCAGCAACGTGTCCCATAGCCGGTTCATCCAGCGGCCGAGGCCCCAATACCAGTCGGCAATGTCGGTAAAGACCAGCTTGCCGTTGTCGAGATAGAAGATGCGGCCCAGATAGCTGGTGAGCTGGCCGGCATTGTTCCAGAGCTTGACGAGATCAACCTCCGCCACGCGGCCCGCCACCATGATGAGGATGGCCAGCACGAGCACACCAATCAGCGTGGTCCGGCGCTTGGCAGCCTGCGCGGAGCGATAGGCCGCCGACAGGGCCGCGATCTGCGTGTCGGGAAGGCGCGGGATTGCATGGGCCATGATGCGGACCGATCGGCTCGGAGGACAAGGAACTCGCAGGACAATGAAAAGGGCGTCACACGGTTGTGTGTGACGCCCCGTGTCGTGAACGAAGGGCTTCAGGAACCGCTGCGGCGGCGCAGGCTGTCGACGAACTTCTGCAGTTCGATGGTGACCTGATAGTCGGCGTGCGCGGCCGGGGCGAAGCCGGGCGACTTGCCGTCAGTCAGCTTGTCGAAAGCTGCCTTGTTGCGGGTCGGTGCTTCAAAGAAGGCCTGACGGATGGCAGCCTTGAGATCAGCCGGCAGCGACGTCAGATAGGCATAAGGCGAGCCGGGGATCTTGTCGGAACGGCCAACGATCTTGAAATCTTCCTTCTTGACCATGCCTTTGTTGGCCATGCGCGACAGGTTGGAGTCTTCTTCCGAGTTCCACCAGTTGAAGGCCAAATCGCAGGTGCCCTGCTGCACGGCCATCACGGCGTTCTCATGGCTGCCGGCGTTGACAACCTTGCCGAAGAACTTCTCGGGTTCGATGTTCATCTTGCTGAACATGTAAAGCGGGACGTTGTTGCCCGAGGTCGAGTTGGGATCGACGAGGCACAGGTTCTTGCCCCTGAAATCTTCCAGCTTGGTGCCCGGATTGCTTGTCTTGGCATAAGCGACAGACCAGTAACCGGTCGAGCCGTCCGCCGCGCGCATCGAGACGAACGGCTCGACACCACCATTGGTGACGGTGTGGGCGCGGACATAGGACGACGGACCATAGTCACCGATGTGGATCGAACCGGCGCGCTGGCCTTCGATCACGGCGGCGTAGTCGGATGCGATGCGCAGCGTCACCTTCACGCCGAGTTCCTTGGACAGATACTCCATCCAGGGGCCCATGCGCTCGGTCACGCCGGAGGCGTTCTCGGCGGGCACGACGGCGTAGACCAGTTCAGGAAAGCGCGCGCGCCAATCCTGGGCGAAGGCGGCGGTCGAGGTGGCGGCAAGCGCAAGGCCTGCGGCGAGCCCCAGAGTGATGCGGCGTGTCAGGGTCATGGCAGAAACTCCACGGAGTTGGTTTTCGAGGGGAAGCAATCCGGCAACTGACAGGGCAGTGCCGGTCTCAGGCGACAGCCGTCAGCGGCTGATAGGCACCGCCGACCGCGGCAGGCGGCAGGACGGTCATGACCTCATGCGCTTCGAGGCCATAGAGTTCGCGTGCGGCATCCTCGGTCAGTTCGTCAGGCGCACCGTCGAACACGATCTTGCCCTGCGCCATGCCGATCAGACGGCCGCAATACTCCTTGGCGATATCGAGATCATGCAGGTTGCAGATCACGGTGATGCCGAAATGCTTGTTGAGCCGCAGCAGGCTGTCCATCACCACCTTGGTGTTGCGCGGATCGAGCGAGGCAATCGGCTCGTCGGCAAGGACGATCTCGGGCTCCTGGACCAGGGCGCGGGCAATGGCGACGCGCTGCTGCTGGCCACCCGAAAGCGATTCGGCGCGTTGGCCGGCGAGCGCGGTGATGTCGAACTGCTCCAGCGCGGAGACAGCAATGGCGCGGTCATCCGGAGACCAGAGCTTGAGCAGAGAGCGCATCTGCGAGGTGTGGTTGAGCCGGCCCATCAGCACGTTGGTCATCACATCGAGCCGGCCGACGATGTTGAACTGCTGGAACACCATGGCGCAGGAGGCGCGCCAGTCGCGCAGGGCCTGCCCCTTGAGCGTCGTGACGTCCTGGCCGTTCCAGCGGATCGAGCCTGACGACACATCCTGCAGGCGGTTGATCATGCGCAGCAAGGTTGACTTTCCGGCTCCGGATCGTCCGATCACGCCAACGAAACTGCCTTTTTCGATATCGAGGCTGACGTCATCGACGGCCCGCTTCGAACCGAAATCGCGGTTCACATTTCGCAGCTCAAGCATGCACAGACCTCCAGAACACGGGATGACGCCTAGCGGGGCTGCGCGACACTTCGATGACGTTTCGATGCAGGTTCCATGTCACTGCAGGGTGATCCACGGCTCAGATGCCTTGCTGCCATGCCCGATGGCATGCGGTGTGCTCAGGCGGCGCTCGCAGCCCGGTCGCCCGCTGCGCAGACCAGATTGGCCAGGAAAGCCTCGGTGGCCGCCGGCCAGGACCGCGTCATCGCAAAGGCCCGGCATCTGTCGCGGGGAATTGCCAGGGCATCAAGGCAGGCCCGGCCAAGGTCGCGATCAAGGCAGGCGACACCGCTGCCGCCCACCACGTCGACCGGCCCCGGAACGGGGAAGGCAGCAACAGGCAGCCCGGAAGCCGCCGCCTCCAGCAGCACGATGCCGTAGGTGTCGGTCAGGCTCGGGAACACGAACGCATCCGCTGAGGCGTAGAGCGCCGCAAGATCGGCTCCCTGCCTCAGTCCGGCGAAGTGTGCCAGCGGGAACCTTGCCTTCAGAGCGTCCGCCTGTGGTCCGTCACCCACCACGACCTTCGAGCCGGGCAGGTCGAGGCTGAGGAAAGCCTCGATGTTCTTTTCCAGCGCAAGGCGACTCACCGTCAGAAAAATCGGGCGCGGCAGGTCGAGCACGGAAGGCCGATCCGGGTGGAACAGCTGCGTGTCGACACCGCGTGGCCAGTGGGCGAGATGGGTGAAGCCATGCGCCATGAGGTCCGCGCGTATGCTCCTTGTCGAGACCATCACGTGCGCTGCCGGGGCATGGAAGTGCCGCAGCATGGCATAGGTCATCCACTCGGGCACCGGCACACGGGCACTGACATACTCCGGGAAGCGCGTGTGGTAGCTGGTGGTAAAGCGCTGCCTGAGCGCCAGGCAAGCCCCGCGCATGGCCCAGCCGATGGGTCCCTCGGTGGCGATATGGATGGCGTCGGGCTGCTCGGCGGCCAGCACGTCGCGCATGGCACCGGCCGTCACCATCGCCAGCCGGATGTCCGGATAGGTTGGCATGGCGAAGGTCTGGAAATCCTGCGGTGTGACCATCCTGACCTCATGACCGCGCCGGCGCAGGTCAAGGATCGTCGCCTGCAGGGTGCGGACGACGCCGTTGACCTGCGGTTCCCAGGCGTCGGTGGCAATCAGGATCTTCATCTGCCGCCCCTCTCAGGCCGCCAGCGGCTCCGCACGTCGGGCGGGGTCTGCCTCGGCATCGTCTTCCGTCGCCGCTTCGATCAGCAGCTGCTGGCTCGTGTTCCACGCGATGATCTCGAACTGGCCATCATGCCGCTCGACGAGAGCCGTGCTGCTTTCCACCCAGTCGCCGCAGTTCATGTAGCGGATGCCGCTGATCTCGCGGATCGCGGCATGGTGGATGTGGCCGCAGATCACGCCATCGGTATTCTGGCGCCGGGCCTCTCCCGACAGCGTTTCCTCGAAGGCGCTGATGAAATTGACGGCCTTCTTGACGCTGTGCTTCGCCCAAGCGGAGAACGACCAGTAGGTCAGGCCCAGCCGCCGCCTCACGAAGTTGATCTGGTTGTTGAGAATCAGCGCGATCTCGTAGGCCCAGTCCCCGACAAAGGCGAGCCATTTGGCATGCATCACCACAGCGTCGAACTGGTCGCCGTGAATCACCAGATAGCGCCGGCCGTCCGCCGCTTCGTGGACAGTCCGGTCGGCGATCTCGATGCCGCCCACATGGCTGTCCTGGAAGTCGCGCAGGAACTCGTCGTGGTTGCCGGGCACAAGAACGATCCGGGTGCCCTTGCGGCCCTTGCGCAGCAGCTTCTGCACCACATCATTGTGCGACTGCGGCCAGTACCACGATTTTTTCAGCCGCCAGCCGTCGACGATGTCGCCGACCAGATAGATCATATCGGCTTCGGTGTGCTTCAGGAAACTCAGCAGTGCGTCAACCTGGCTGGTCTTTGTGCCGAGATGGACGTCCGAGATGAAGATGGCGCGATAGCGGTTCATGCGTCCCCGGTCTCTGTTCGTTGCGCTCACAGGGTCATTGCGTGATTTGTGTCTCAGTTTTTTGACAGGCGCCCCGCAGCGCTCCCGTCTTCGCAAGACTGTCACGCGCAGCAGCTATGCCGGTCGGGCTATTTCGCCTGACCGAGGATCATCGCCGCATGCTTGCTGATCTTGACCGTTCGACCGTGGAACGCGCCTACGCGCGCTGGGCGCCACTCTACGATGTGTTATGCGGACCGGTTTTCCTCAACGCCCGCCGCGCCGCCACCGCCGCCGCCAAGCGTGCAGGCGCGCGCGTCCTCGAAATCGGGGTCGGAACCGGGCTGTCCTTCCCTGATTATGACGACCGTCATGCCGTCACCGGCATCGACATCTCCGAACAGATGATCGCGCGTGCCCGCACCCGACAGGCGACAGGCCGCTACCCCTGGGTCGATGGCCTGCACGTCATGGACGCGGAACAACTGTCCTTTGGGGAAGGCTGCTTTGACGCTGTGGTGGCCCAGTTCGTGATCACACTCGTCGCCCATCCCGAGCGGGTGCTGGACGAGTGCGCCCGGGTGCTCGCGCCCGGCGGCGAGATCATCCTCGTCAACCATTTCTACTCCGAGCGCGGTCTGGCTGCGAAACTGGAGGACGGGCTGGCGAAGGTGGCCCGTCCGCTTGGCCTGCGGCCGGAATTCCCGTTCGCGCGGATTTCTGACTGGGCCGAGGCCCGCGGCGACATGCAGGTCGTCGAACGCCGCAAGATCACACCGTTCCAGGTCTTCACCCTGGTCAGGATCAAGCGGACCTGAGGGGTTGTGCGGCAAGTGGTGGGCCCTGCAGGACTCGAACCTGCAACCAGACCGTTATGAGCGGTCGGCTCTAACCATTGAGCTAAGGGCCCCCGCCTTGTCAGATACGTGCGGCTCGCAAGGCCGTCAATCGGCCCGCCGAACGCGCCTGCGCAGCGGGCAGCGCGGGCCAGCGGGCGAGGCCGCAGCATCAGTGGCTCCCGGGCGTGCGGTGTGGCCACTTGAGCCGCCAACCGTTGCGGGTGGCCGGGCAGCTATCTCAAATGTCATCCAGCGGGAAGATGGGTCTGCGGACCTTCACATAGGGCAGCTTGGCCAGGTCCGGCGTGCAGAGCGCTCCGCTGTCGCAGACCAGAATTTTGCCGGCAACGGGTTCGAAGGCGGCGCGGAAATGCTGCATGGATTTGAGCGCCACGACCCGTTTCGCCGCCGGGTCGATCCCGAAGGCGCGGAACTGCTGCAAATCGAGCATCTGCTGGGGAAAGGACACAACCAGGACCTCGATGCCGCCGACGCCGAGAACCACGGTCGGGCCCCATTCGCCCCGGAGCCCGCCGATCATCGGCCCGTCGCCGACATACGACCCTTCGGAGCGGCGCAGCAGGATCGCAGCAAGCGCGAGCGGCCCGCCGCCGACCGCAGCGTCGGTCTTGCCGCCCAGCCTGACATCAACGCGCTCGCCGGGGGCAACTCCGGCCAGTTCGCCGACGGTCTGGGGATCGACCATGGGGCCGAAGCAGGCCTCGCGCACATCCGCCGCGATCAGCGCCGCAAGAAGGTTTGTGCCGTCGCCATAGCCGCCGCCGCCAGGATTGTCGGCATAGTCGGCGATGACAAGCGGGCCAGCGCCGGCATCGAACGTCGTCGCCTCGGCGGCCGCTTCAGCGGTCGAGATGTAGCTGTTGATCGGCTCGCGACGCCGGTTCCAGATGTCGTCCATGATCATCTCGGCGAAGGCCTGATGCCTTGCCACGTCGCCTTGCCCGGTCACCAGCACGGTGGGGCCGACCTCGCTGATGTCGGCGTTGCCGAAGCCGCCATTGACGCTGACGGCAAAGACGTCCGGCTCCTGCTCGCGGGCGCACGCGACGGCAAGGCGGGCGATCATCGGGCCGATGTCGGTGCGGCCTCCGTTCACTTCCTCGAGCATCGACCGCGTGGCGCGGATGGTGACGGGCGCGATCTCCCCGGCCATGGTCCGCCGCAGGATGTCCGCTGCCTGCCGCCCGCAATCGCGCATGTCGACATGCGGATAGGTCTTGTAGGACACGATGATGTCCGCCAGCGCCGCCATCCGCCCGGTGACGTTGGCGTGGGGATCAAGCGTGATGGCAATCGGGAGGCTGCGCCCCAGCACCGCCCGCAGACGGTCGAGCAACTCGCCTTCGCCATCCTCCGATGTCTCGGTCACCATCGCCCCGTGCAGCCCGAGCGCGACACCATGCAGCGCTCCGCGATGGGCCTGTGCCGCGCCGACAATCAGGCCGGCGAGATGCTCGTAGGCTTCCGTCGTCACCGGGCCCGAGGGCGCAGCATGGGCGCTGACCGCATGGATCACGCCCCAGCCTTGGGGGCGGGCGATGTCGAGGAAGCCGGCCAGCGGCGTGTTGGCCTCGCCCCGCGCTGCGATGGCCGCCTCGCCGAGCAGGATGCCGCGCATCTCGAAAGCCGCGAGACCGGCAGGCCTGATGCTGAACGTGTTGCTCTCGTGGGAGAACTCGGCGGTGAGGATGGTGAAGGCCATGCCAGCGATCGTCCTTGGATGCAGCGTCAATCCTGCGGGTGGTGGCAGGCGATCCGGCCGCCTGCCGTGCTCTCGGCCAGCGTCGGGCGCTCCGCCTTGCACAGCGCGCTCGCCTGCGGGCAGCGTGCGGCGAAGGCACAGCCGGGAGGCAGCGCGAACGGGCTCGGGATTTCGCCGGCCATCGGGGTGACGACGCGGCGCTTTGCCGGGTCGGGGGCGAAGGTCGAGTTCAGCAGCGCGCGGGAGTAGGGGTGGCGCGGCGTCGCGTCCGGCCTGTCCATCACCTCGACGATGCGGCCAAGATACATCACCACGATCTGGTCGCAGAAATAGCGGACGAGCCCGAGGTCATGCGAGATGAACAGGTAGGTCAGGCCGAAGTCATCGCGGAACCGCTCGAGCAACTCGATGATCTGGGCCTGGATCGAGACGTCGAGGGAGGCTGTAGGTTCGTCGAGCACCAGAAACTGCGGCTTGAGCGCGAGGGCGCGGGCAATGCCGACGCGCTGTTTCTGGCCACCCGAAAGCTGATGCGGGAAGCTCGAAGCGACACTGCGCGCCAGGCCGACCATGTCGAGCAGGTCATCCACCTGCGCGGCGCGTTGCCGGGCCGGCGGCATCAGGCCCTGGATGGCGAATGGCTCAAGCAGGCAGTCGGCGATGCTGTAGCGGGGGTCGAGCGAGGAATACGGGTCCTGGAAGACCATCTGCATCCGCCGCCTGATCTGGCGCATGGCAGCGGGCTCCAGGCTGCCAATGTCGGTCCCGTCAAAGGTGACGGAGCCTGAACTCGCCTCGATCAGCCTGAGCGCCAGCCGCGCCAGCGTGGACTTGCCGCAGCCCGATTCCCCGACCACCCCCGTCACCTTGCCGGCGGGGATGTCGAGCGTCACGTCGTCGACCGCCCGCATCGAGCGGTGTGCGCCGAACAGCCCCTTGCGGCTGACGAATGTCCGGCCAAGCCCGCGCATGCTGACCAATGGCGCACTCATGGCGGGTCGCCTGCGAGATGGCAGGCGGCGGCCCCCTCTTCGAGCGCGCGCAGCAGCGGCGCTTCGATCTTGCATCGGTCCTGGGCGAGTGAGCAGCGCGGGTGGAAGCGGCAGCCAGTCGGATAGTTCGCGACGCCGGGCACGACGCCGTCGATGCCCTTGAGTCCGCCGGGCGGCAGGCCCTCCACCGGAATGCAGCCGATCAGGCTTTTCGTGTACGGGTGTCGGGGCGCAGCGAAGATGCGCTCGACGCTGCCAGTCTCCGCGACGCGACCCGCATACAGCACGACGACCCGGTCACAGGCCTGTGCCACCACGCCCATATCGTGGGTGATCAGCATCAGCGCCACGTTCTTGCGCCGCGCCATCTCGACCATGATCTGGATGATCTGGGCCTGGATGGTCACGTCGAGCGCCGTGGTGGGCTCGTCGGCGACAATGAGTTCGGGGTCCGCCGCCAGTGCCATGGCGATGACGATGCGTTGCTTCATGCCTCCCGAGAGCTGATGGGGATAGTTGCCATGCACGACATCCGCCTCGGGGATCCTGAGCTGGCGCATCATGTCCACGCTGCGGAGCCTGGCCCGTTCTGCACCGAGCCCCAGGTGCATCATCGAGACCTGGTCGATCTGCTCGCCGACGCGGCGGATGGGATCGAGCGAGGTCATCGGGTTCTGGCTGATCAGCGCGATCCGGCGGCCCCGCAGCGCGCGGTAGTCCCTCTCCGGCAGCCTGTTCAGTTCAACGTCTGCGAAACGCACGGCGCCGGAGGTGATCCTGCCGCCGATGAGCGGCAGCAGGCCCATCACGGCCATGGCCGTCAGCGACTTGCCCGAGCCGCTTTCGCCGACCACGCCGACGATCTCGCCCGCCTCGATCGAGAAGGCGATGCGGTCGAGCGGCGTCAGGACACCGATCGAAACGGTGACGTCGGACAGATCGAGGAGCGCCATCCCGGTCAGCCCTCCCGCAACCGCTGGCGGATGTCGAGCGCATCGATCAGCGCATCGCCGAAAAGGTTGATGGCGATGACGGTGATGGCGATGGCGAGGCCAGGGAAGATGATGATCCAGGGTGCGATGAAGATCTGCGCCGTGCCCGAGCTCATCATTGCGCCCCAGCTCGGGGTGGGCGGTTGCGCGCCGAGCCCGAAGAAACCCAGCGTGGCTTCAAGGATGATGGCGTCCCCCGTCGCCAGCATCCCCGCGACGATGACCGGCGTCACGGCATTGGGCAGCAGGTGGCGGAACAGCACGTGGCCCGATCCGGCACCCAGGCTGATGGTGGCCTCGACATAGGTTTCGCTCTTCAGCGCCATCACCTGCGCCCGGGTCAGCCGCGTGAACTGCGCCAGATAGGCGATGGAAATGGCGATCATCGTGCTGGCAAGCCCGGGCCCGAGGATCGCGATCAGGATCAGCGCCAGCAGGATCTCGGGAAAGGACCAGCTGAGGTCGACCACCATGGTGACGACGCGGTCGAAGGCACCGCCGAAGTAGCCGGCCGCAGCGCCCAGCGCCATGCCGCAGACCATCGAGATCGAGATCGAGGTTACCCCGACGGCGAGCGAGGTGCGCGCACCGTAGATGATGCGCGAGAACAGGTCGCGGCCGAACTCGTCCGTGCCGAGCCAGTGCAGCGCGCCGGGGTCCATGTTGGCGTTGCGCAGGTTCTGGGCGGCATAGTCGTAAGGCGCGATCACCGGGGCGAGGATGGCGGCCAGCACGATGATGGCAAGGACGATGGCCGCGCCGAGGCCACGCGGGGTGCGCAGCAGCCGGCCGAGGGCGGAGGATGGAATGGTCATCGCAGAGTCTCCCGCAGGCGTGGGTCCATCGCTGCCTGCACGATGTCGCCGATCAGCGTGCCCAGGATGACCGCGATGGCGAGCATCAGCAGGCAGCCCTGCACCACCGGATAGTCACGCTGGTTCAGCGACGTGATTAGCAGCGAACCCAGTCCGGGACGGGCGAAGACATATTCGATCGTCACGGCCCCGCCGAGCACCCAGCCGATGCGCAGGCTCAGGATGGTGACGACGGGCAGGAGGGCATGGCGCAGCACATGGCCAAGCTGGATCTGCAGCGGCGGCACGCCCTTGGCATGGAGCATTGTCACGAAGTCCTTGCGCGCAATCTCGATCATGGCGGCGCGGGTAACGCGCGCCACGAGGGCAACGCCGCCGATCCCGATGGTCAGCACCGGCAGCACCAGCGCGCTCCAGCTGCGCGCGCCCGAGACCGGGAACCAGCCCAGCTGCACCGCAAAGAGCAGGATCATCAGCAGGCCAAGCCAGAAGCTCGGCAAGGTCGAACCCAGAAGGATGAGGGTCATCACCAGACGGTCGAGCCAGCCATCCTTGAAGCTCGCCGCCAGCGCCCCCGTGGCGATCCCGACCAGCGTCGAGAAGGCGAGGGCGAGCGAGCCCAGGATCAGGCTGTGCGGCAGGTTCTGCGCGATCAGCGTGCTCACCGGCTGGCGCAGGATGATGGCCTCGCCGAGGTCGCCCTGCAGCATCTTGCCAAGCCAGATGGCGTATTGCACCGGCAAGGCCCGGTCGAGGCCGTAGGCGGCGATCATCGCCGTCTTCTGCTCCTCGGTGGACCCGATCTGGAGCAGGTTGTCGATCGGATCGCCCGGTACGAACCGGATGATCATGAAGATGACCAGCGAGACGGCCAGGAAGACCGGGATGAGCAGCAAAAGCCGTCTGATCAGAAAGAGCGCCATCTCGCCTGCCTGCCGTCAGCCCGCTGGTGGATGCCTCACCTCTTCACCTCGATGTCGACCACCGTCTGGCCCTGAAGCCGCGTGCCGCGAATGACCGCCGGCATGGACAGACGCGCCTCGGAAAAGGCGAAGTTCTGCACCGGCTGATAGATCGGCGCGAAGACGAACTGGGACAGCAGATGCTCGTGGTAGGCTCGGAAATTCGTCACGCGCTCGTCCCA
The DNA here is from genome assembly GCA_027487245.1 of Hyphomicrobiales bacterium. Lineage (GTDB taxonomy): Bacteria > Pseudomonadota > Alphaproteobacteria > Rhizobiales > Beijerinckiaceae > Allobosea. Next base: position 52,460 of record JAIYDY010000022.1, on the reverse strand, counting down.
GGTGCGCGAGCCCTTCATCGCCTTCTCGTTGAGCTCTTCCGACTTCGGATCGTTCCACATGGCGTGGTTCGGGTGGCCGAGCCGCTTGCCGGAGTGGAACCAGTCGAGAATGTCGGCATTGGCCCAGGAGTAAACCCTGACCGCTAGCTGGTGCTCGGTGCGCCGGCGGTACTGCGCGGTGATGGTGGCGGCATCGAAGATGGTGATGTCGGCACCGATGCCGACAGCCTTGAGCTGCGCCTGGATCACCTCGGTGACGCGCTTGAACTCGGTGCCGTTCTGGGTCCAGAGCTTGACCTGGAGCTTGACGCCGCCCTTGGCGCGGATGCCATCGGGGCCTGCCACCCAGCCGGCCTCGTCCAGAGCCTTCCGCGACCGCGACGGATCGTACGAGATCATCAGCTTCGGATCGACCTTCGACTCTGCCAGCCCAGAGATCAGGAAGGTGTTGGCGACCGCGCCCACCCCGCCGAAGAGGCTGTCGAGGATTTCCTTCTGGTTGACGGCGAAGGCCACGGCCTCGCGCACCTTGATGTCGGTGAATGGCTCCACCGCGGTGTTCATCGGCATGTAGTAGACCTCCGTTCCCGGAAGGGTCATCACCTTGGTCCCGCGCTCGGCGGAGAGGCGGGGCAGGAAGTCGGTTGGCACGCTCATCAGCATGTCGACGCCGCCCGTCCTCAGTTCGAGGAAGGCGGTGGAATCCTCCGCGATCTCGCGGATGGTCAGCCGCGCGATCTTCGCCGGCCCCTTGTTGGCCGACAGCGCAGAGGCAGAGTTGTAGGCGTCATTGCGCACCAGCACGGTCTGCTGGCCGACCGTGAAGCTCTCCAGCTTGAACGGACCGGTGCCGACTGCCCCCGCCACGCCATAGCGGTCCCCGAGCGCATCGAAGGCCTTGGGCGAGGGGACGCCCATGAAGGTCGAGGCCATGTTGAACAGCATGTTCGGATCGGGCGTCTTCATCACGAAGCGCACGGTCAGATCATCGACCACCTCGACCTTGTCGATGGCGTCGGTCATGAAGGCATTCTCGGTGCCCTTGAACTTTGGCACCCACCACACGATCGTCTGGGCGTTGAACGGCTCGCCGTCATGGAACTTGACGTTGGGCCTGAGCTTGAAGGTCCAGCTCATGCCGTCCGCGGCGGCTTCCCACGAGGTGGCGAGCTGCCCGTGGAAGCTCTGGTCCGCGTCCTGAATGACCATTCGGTCATAGATGAAGGTGTTGGCGGCGTTGAGGCGCGTTGCCTTGATAGGATTGTAGCTCGGCGCGCCGACCTCGCGGGAGCCTAGCACGAAGGTGGCATTCTGGGCGAGCGCGCTGCTGCCCATGAGCGTGCAGAGGCTGGCCCCGAAAAGGGCAGCCTTGAGGATCGTCTTCATGGTGTTCTCCCAAGCGCTGTGCGGAACGTGATAAGTGGCCGTGTCGGCAAGGATGACTGGCAATGCCAGTGCATCCCCTGAGCGAGACAAGGGTGGCGCAGGCCTGCGCCTCCGGCGCTTCCTGTCGGTCTTGCGGCGGCCTGCCGTATCAGGTCACGGGGCCGGTGTTGTCCCCGACATTGCCGGTGACGCGCCCGTGCAGGGCGGCGATCCGGTCCATGCGCGCCTCGACCTGCGGGCCAAGCTCGATGAAGATCGCGTTGACGAGCAGGCTGACCAGGCTCGCCATCTGGGCGGACGAATCCCAGAACAGGTTGAACTCCGTCGAGACCACGAACATCTCGTCGACCAGTGCCCGGCCCCAGTCGCAGAACGCGTCCGTGACGAGGATGGTGTGCAGGCCCGCAGCCTTCGCCTCCTGGGCCAGCACCTTGGCCAGCCGTGAATAGCGCCGCGCCTCGAAGATCACGAGGCTGGGCGCGGCTGCGTCCGAGAGCAGCACCTCCGAGAAGTTGCCACCCGCCATGTCGAGCAGCCTGACCCCGTCGCGCAGATAGTGCAGCTGGTTGACCAGATACTGCGCCATCCCGCGCTCGGTCTGGAAACCGGCCACGAAGATCGACGGTGCCGTGGCCAGCCGGGAAACGGTACGCTTCCAGGATTCCGAATGGGCGAGCTCGTAAAGCCCGACGAGGCCGGCGATCTCCAGTTGCAGCGAGCGCGCCAACTGGTCCTCTCCCGAGAGGCTGCGCTGGCGGAAGTCCTCCAGCCGGTCCGAGATCAGCCAGGGCCTGTCTCCGATATCCTGCCTGAGCTGCTGCTTGAGATCGCGGAAGCTCTTGTAGCCGAGCGAGCGGCAGAACCGGCCGATCGTCGCCTCGCTCACTGCAACCTTGCTGGCCAGTGTCGCGGCTGTCTCGAACGGCATGCCCGCGAGCTGCGCAAGCATGTAGCTCGCGATCGCCTTGTCGGCCTTGGAGCCATCCAGCAGACATGCCTGCAGTCTCTGGCGGAGGTTCGAGGTCATGATCAGTTGCCCGCCACGCGATGAAGAAAGTTTTCTGTCATTATGTCAACACAAAGTTTTTTTCTTGCAAATTTCTGCGAGACCGGGCCATCTGCCGAAAATTGCGCCATTCCCGGACCTATCCGGGAACGCTGCATTCGAGGCAATCCATTTGGACTCCAGCAGCAAGCCGGCCAACCACGCAAGTGGCGACCCCGGTCGCAAGACAAGCAGCAACCCGGCTGGCATAAGCTGTGATGTGATCGTGCTGGGAGCCGGGATCATCGGTGTCTCGGTGGCGCTGCATCTCCAGGCCCGAGGACGAGCCGTCATTCTTGTCGACCGGGGTGAACCCGGAGCGGAGACCAGCCACGGCAATGCCGGCCTTGTCGAGCGCTCGTCGGTGATCCCCTACGCCATGCCGCACGACCTTGCCCAGCTGGTCCGCTACGCCTCGAACCGCACGACGGCATTGCGCTATTCGCCATCGTATCTTCCCCGCATGCTGCCCTGGCTTGCGCGCTACTGGTGGCATTCCGGCAAGTCCCGGCTCGCACGGGTGGCAGCCGAGATGCTGCCCCTGATCGAAGCCTCGATCCATGAGCATGAGGCCCTGGTCGGTGCCGCTGGCGCGCAGTCTCTGATGCGCGACGGCGGCTGGATCGAGATCTACCCCCGCGCCGTGGATCTTGCACGCGCCAAGAAGGCCGCCACCGGCCTTGCCGCCTACGGCCTGCGCCACGATGTGCTCGATGCCGCTGCGCTCCGGGGGCTCGAGCCCCACCTGTCGAACCTTGCCGGCGCCATCCACTGGCGCGATCCGGTTACCTCGTCTGATCCTGGCGGACTGACGCGCGCCTATGCTGCACTCTTCGTCGCACGCGGCGGTGTCCTGATGAAGGCGGATGCCATGACCCTTGACCGGAGCGCCGCAGGCTGGTCGGTCGGCGAAGACTCCGTCGCCTGCACCGGAGCCGAGGTGGTGGTCGCCCTGGGGCCATGGTCGGGCGATCTGTGCCAACGGCTGGGCTACCGCTTCCCGCTGGCTTTCAAGCGCGGCTATCACATGCACTATGCGGTCGATGAGGGCCGGGGCCTGGCCCATCCCGTCTGCGATCCGGAGGCTGGCTATGTGCTTTCGCCGATGCGTCAGGGCATCCGGCTGACAACCGGTGTCGAACTGGCGGAACGCGACGCGCCCGCCATGTCGAGACAACTCGTGGAGGCCGAAGCAGCGGCCAGACTTCTGTTTCCGCTGGGCCGCGCGCTCGATCCCGAGCCGTGGTGCGGGTCCCGGCCCTGCCTTCCCGACATGAAACCGGTCATCGGCAAGGCGGCACGCCATCCCGGCCTCTGGTTCGCCTTCGGCCATGCCCATCATGGCTTCACGCTGGGACCCGTGACAGGCAGATTGCTGGCGGAGTTGATGACAGGGAAAACGCCGTTCACCGATCCCACACCCTATGCAGCGGAGCGGTTCGGCGGCGGACGGGACCGCTGAAGGCGCTGGAGATAGGCTGGCGATGCCACATCGGTCAGCATTCTCCTTCCCAGACGGGCTGATACCGCCGCACGCCCGATTGCAATTTCCCGGGCTCCATTGAACACTGGTCTGATGAGCGAACGACTCCTTGCGACCGTTGCACCTTCCAGCCTCCAAATGAATGCGACGGTATCCCGTCTGTCGCGGCCATGATCCGCATGTCTGGCCTTGCCGAAGCATTGATGCATGGGATCGACGTCGGCATGGCGGCAGGCACGCCGACGGTCAGCCGGATCATGGTCTCATGGAGCCCGGTGACAAAGCATCTGCCGCCACCGCTGGTCTGGATGGTGTCGGCCATCCCGGCGATCGGCATGACAGCACGGTTGCAGCGGCACCGCTTCAAGGCAGGGGGCTGAACGATGCGGAACGCACCCATCCGCCTTGGCCTGATCGGCGACAACATCGCCGCATCGCAGTCGCCCGAGCTGCACCGGCTGGCAGGCCGGCAGGTGCAACGCATCGTGAGCTATGACCAGATCGTGCCGCGCCATCTGGGTCTGGATTTCGACGGCACCTTCGCGCTGTGCGAGGCGGGCGGCTACCGGGGAGTCAATGTCACTTATCCCTACAAGGAGGTCGTGACGGCGAAGGTGCGCATCGACGATTCTCTGGTGCGCGCCATGGGCGCGGTCAACACGGTGGTCTTCGAGTCCGATGGTCCGCGCGGCTTCAACACCGATCATTCCGGCTTCATGGCGGCCTATCGCGCCGCACTCGGCAGCCGGCCTGCCGGCAGGGTGCTGATGATCGGCGCCGGGGGTGTCGGCAAGGCTGTCGCCTTCGGGCTGGTGGCCCTCGGGCTGACCGACATCGCCATCGTCGACCGCGACGTGGCCAAGGCAGAGGCCCTGTGCGGCGCACTGTGGCAGGCCCGTCCCGGTCTGGCCGCCATCGCCGGTGCCGATGCCGAAGCTCTTGCCCCAGGCTCCGAGGGCATCATCAACTGCACGCCGGTGGGCATGGTCGGACTTGAGGGCACACCCCTGGTGCGCAGCGCCTTGCGCGGCGCTGCCTGGGCCTTCGATGCGGTCTATACGCCGGTCGAGACCGAGTTCCTGCGCGATGCCGCCGCAGAGGGACTGGCGATGATCTCCGGCTACGAACTCTTCTTCCATCAGGGCATAGATGCCTGGCGCATCTTCACCGGGCTCGGCCTCGACGCCGGCCAGCTCAGGACAGCCTTGCAGGTGCCGGAGTAAGGGCATGGCGCACCGCAAGCTTCCTTCCGCGAAACTGCGCGCACACCGCGCTCCATCATGGTCCAACCTTGCCGAAAGACAGCTGTATGACCAAGCCCGCCGCCTTCTTCCAGCGTGACCGCACCTGGCATCCGCCGGCCCTGACGCCGGACTACAAGACCTCCGTGGCCCGGTCGCCGCGCCTTGCGCTGTTGTCGATCGAGAATTCGGCCTCCGAGTTGACAGGTCCGGTGTTCGGCCATGGCGACATCGATCCGGGCGATGCCGACCTGATCCGCAACTACGCCCATACGGGCGATCCGGTGGGCGAGCGTATCATCGTGCATGGCCGCGTCCTCGACGAGAGCGGCCGGCCCGTGCCGGGCACGCTGGTCGAGATCTGGCAGGCCAATGCCGGCGGGCGCTATCGGCACCGCAAGGACGCTTACCTGGCACCCATCGATCCCAATTTCGGCGGCTGCGGCCGCACCCTGACCGATGCCGCTGGCGGCTATGCCTTCCGCACCATCAAGCCCGGTGCCTACCCCTGGCGCAACTGGGTCAACAACTGGCGGCCGGCCCACATCCATATCTCGGTGTTCGGCTCGGGCTTTGCCCAGCGGCTGATCACGCAGATGTACTTCGAGGGCGATCCGCTGATCCAGCGTTGCCCGATCGTGCGCTCGATCCCTGATCCACGCGCCATCGAGCAGCTCATCGCGCCGCTGGACATGAGCGCGGCGGTGCCGTTCGATTGCCTGGCCTACAAGTTCGACATCATTCTGCGCGGCACGCGCTCGACGCTGTTCGAGAACCGGCTGGAAGGAAACTGAGCCATGCCGCAAGCCTTGCACGAACTGAAGGAAACCGCGTCGCAGACCGCCGGTCCGTACGTCCACATCGGTCTTGCGCCCGGCGCTGCGGGCTTCGACATCTACAGCAACGAGCTTGGTCATGACATTGCCGGGCCGCACGCGGCCGGCGAGCGCATCCGCATCGAAGGCGTGGTGCTGGATGGCACCGGCGCGCCGGTGAAGGATGTGCTGATCGAAACCTGGCAGGCGGATGCAAACGGCATCCACGCCCACCCCGGCGACCCGCGCAGCGGCGAGGTCGCACCCGGCTTTCGCGGATGGGGCCGCGTGATCACCGATTTCGACACCGGCTTGTGGGGCTTTGACACCGTCAAGCCCGGACCGGTGGCAGGGCGCGATGGCCGGCTGATGGCCCCGCACATCAGCCTGTGGATCGTGGCGCGCGGCATCAACATCGGCCTCAGCACGCGGCTCTACTTCTCCGACGAGGCCGCCGCCAATGCTGCCGATCCGGTGCTGGCCCTGATCGAGCAGGTGCATCGCCGGCAAACGCTGATCGCCAGCCTGAGCCTGCGTGACGGCAAGCCGCTCTACCGCTTCGACATCCGCCTTCAGGGCGATGGCGAAACCGTGTTCCTCGACATCTGAGGTCTGCCATGAGCCCCGCCGTCCAGCCCTGCATCATCTGCGTCGCGATCACCGGCAGCGTGCCGACCAAGGCAAACAACCCGGCCGTGCCGATCACCATTGCCGAACAGATCGAGAGCACCCACGAGGCTTTCGAGGCCGGGGCCTCGATTGCCCATTGCCACGTGCGGGACGACGAGGGTCGGCCGACATCGGACCCTGAACGCTTCGCCGGTCTCAAGGAAGGACTTGAGCGCCATTGCCCGGGGATGATCGTGCAACTGTCCACCGGGGGCCGCTCCGGGGCTGGGCGCGAGCGCGGAGGCATGCTGCCGCTGAAGCCGGACATGGCGTCGCTCTCGGTTGGCTCGAACAACTTTCCGACCCGCGTCTACGAGAACCCGCCCGATCTGGTGGATTGGCTCGCCTCCGAGATGCTGGCCCATGACATCAAGCCCGAGATCGAGGCCTTCGATCTGTCCCACATCGTCCAGGCGACGCGCATGGCGACGGATGGGCGGCTCAGGGGCCCGCTCTATGTCCAGTTCGTGATGGGCGTGAAGAACGCCATGCCGGCTGATGAGGCCATCCTCGACATCTACATCGCCACGCTGAAGCGGCTCGCGCCCGATGCGCTGTGGTGCGCCGCCGGCATCGGCCCGGCGCAGGCGCTGCTGAACGAATGGGCCATCGCGCGCGGCGGACACACCCGCACCGGCATGGAGGATAACGTCCGCCTCGACCGTGACACGCTCGCGCCTTCCAATGCCGCGCTGGTGCGCCGCGCAGGAGAAATCTGCGAGCGTCACCGGCGCCCGGTCGCCACCTGGCAGCAGGCGCGCCAGATGCTCGGTCTGCGCGACGTTGCCGTGTGACAGCAGCTCCGGGCATGCCCCGTCAACGTCAGCCAACCGGCATGGACGCAGGCCTGGCATTCGCCGGGAGAGGGGCTGCATATCGCGAGCCGGCTTGACTCTGCCGGAGCCAGCGCCCAGCCTGCAGGCTCATTGAAACATTCTCACCTGTCCGGACATTACCGCCGACAATGCCACCGCACGATCCGCCGACCGACGCTGCTGCCGACGTGCTCGTCGTCGACGATCTGTCGATCACGTTTGCGGGGCTGCCGGTTGGTTTTTCGCTTGTCGACCATGTCTCGTTCCGCGTCAGGGCTGGACGCACGCTCTGCCTCGTGGGCGAATCGGGGTGCGGCAAGTCGATTGTCTCGCTCTCGCTGATGGGGCTTCTGGCCCGTCCACCGGCGCAGATCACCTCCGGCCGCATCCTGTTCGAGGGTCGTGACCTGCTGACACTCGGGCCGGAGGACCTGTCTGACCTGCGCGGCAACCGGATGACGATGATCTTCCAGGAGCCGATGACCTCGCTCAATCCGGCTTTCACGATCGGAGACCAACTCACCGAAGTGATCCTGCGCCACCAGAAGGTCTCCATGGCGGAGGCCGAAAAGCGGGCCATTGCCGTGTTGCAGCAGATGCGCATTCCCGCACCCGAGGCGCGGCTGAAAGCCTATCCCCACCAGATGTCGGGCGGCATGCGCCAACGCATCATGATCGCCATGGCGCTGGCCAACAGCCCGCGCCTGCTCATCGCCGATGAGCCGACGACGGCGCTGGATGTGACGATCCAGGCGCAGATTCTCAGGCTGATCCGCGATCTCCAGCGCAACACCGGCACGGCCATGGTTCTGGTCACGCACGATCTGGGTGTCGTCGCCGAGGTCGCCGACGATGTCGCCGTGATGTATGCCGGCCGCATCGTCGAGCATGGCCCGGTCGAGCAGATCTTCCACGATCCGCAGCATCCCTACACGATCGGCCTGATGGGCTCGCTGCCCTCGCTCGGCCAGCGTCAGGCGCGTCTGGCCTCGATCCCCGGTGCTGTCCCGCCGCCCGCGCAGTGGCCGGCGGGGTGCCGCTTTTCGACGCGCTGCCCGTTTGCCGATGCGCGCTGCCGGGCCGAGGTGCCGCCGCTTCTCGACCTCGGTGACGGCCACGCCGTCGCCTGTTTCAAGGCCCCGGTGGAAGCGGCGATGGCCGGCGCAGCCCTCGGGAGCGCGGCATGAGCACGGCTTCTGCGACAGATCCGGCGGGCGAGGCCGTCGGGGCAGGGATGGCAACCGGGGAGCGGGAGCTCGCCGGTCCCGAGGTCATTCTCAGTGCGCGCCATCTCACAAAGCATTTCGGCGGCCAGCGCAGCCTGTTCCGGCGCGAGCCCGTGGTGCGCGCGGTCGATGATGTCTCTCTCGACATCCGGCGCGGCGAGACCTTCGCCATTGTCGGCGAGTCGGGCTGCGGCAAATCCACGCTGGCACGGCTGCTGCTGCGCCTGATCGAGCCGGATTCCGGCAGTGTGATCTTCGACGGTCGCGATGTCACGGCAGCCCGGCCCGAAGCCCTTCGCCAGATGCGACGCGACATGCAGATCGTGTTTCAGGACCCGTTTTCGTCGCTCAACCCGCGCATGAGCGTCGGCCAGCTTGTTGCCGAGCCGATCATCACCCATGGCCTCGCCACCGGGGCTGGGGTGGCCAAAGAGGTCGGGCGCATGCTGGCGCTGGTTGGCCTGCTGCCGGAACATGCCGACCGCTATCCGCACGAATTTTCCGGCGGCCAGCGCCAGCGCATCGGCATCGCCCGCGCGCTCGCTTCGCGGCCAAAGCTGGTCCTGGGCGACGAACCGGTGTCGGCGCTGGATGTTTCGATCCGCGCGCAGATCATCAACCTGCTCGAGGATCTCAAGGCCGAACTCGGCCTGACCATGCTGCTCGTGTCACATGATCTCGGCGTCGTGCGTCACACCGCGGACCGCGTCGCGGTGATGTATCTGGGCGAGATCGTCGAGATGGCCGAAGTCGAGCGCCTGTTCGAGCGCCCCGCCCACCCCTACACGCGTGCCCTGATGGAGGCGATCCCTGCGCAGGATCCGTTGGGGCGGCGCGACACGGCCCTGCTCGAAGGCGATCCGCCCTCGCCAAGCGCGCCGCCGCCGGGGTGCCGCTTCCACACCCGCTGCCCCCATGCCATCGCGCTGTGTCGCACCACAGCCCCGCCGCTCGCCGCGATCGGGCCGGGTCATGTGGTGGCCTGCCACAGGGCGAGCGAGTTTCCGGCACGCGATGTGCTTGCCATCGTGCCCGGCAGCGAGGCCCGCCAGCGGCGGATCGCGCTTTTTGCCGCCGCCAGCAACGAGCTTCGCGCCGACAGCCAGAGTGAACAGCCCCGGGCAGTAACGACAGCTCGGCCATAACCGGACAGAACGAGGAGGACCATGACCATGACACGACCGAAACTGACCTCAACCATGGCAGCCTGCGCGCTGGCGCTGGGTGTCGTCGCAGCGCTCCCCACCGGGGCCGCCGCCCAGACCTCGACCCTGCGCATCGGCCTTCAGGAAGACCCCGACATGCTGGACCCGCACCGGGCCCGCACCTTTGTCGGCCGTATCGTCTTCAAGGGCCTGTGCGACAAGCTGTTCGATGCCAGCCCCGACCTTCAGCTCGTGCCCCGGCTCGCGACCGAATGGAGCTTTTCCGCCGATGGCCTGACAGCCACGATCAAGCTGCGCGCCGGCGTGAAGTTCCATGACGGCACGGCGTTCGATGCAACTGCCGCCAAGGCCAACCTCGAACGCGCGCGCACCCTGCCGGAATCGCTGCGCCGCTCCGAACTGGCCACCATCGACAGCGTCGATGTTGTCGACCCGCTGACCATCGCGATCAAGCTCAAGCAACGTGATGCCACCTTGCTGAGCCAGCTGGCCGACCGCGCCGGCATGATGCTGTCGCCGGCAACCTTCGCGGGCGATGTCGGGGCCAGGCCGGTGTGCACCGGTCCTTACAGGTTCGTCGAGCGCGTCCAGAACGACCGCATCGTATTGGACAAGTTTGCCGACCACTGGGAAGCCGCCAGTTACAGCTTCGACCGCATCATCTACCGCTCCATTCCAGACACCACGGTGCGCCTCGCCAACCTGCGTTCGGGCGAGCTCGACATGCTGGAGCGACTGGCCGCCACCGACGTCAAGTCGGCGCAGGCCGACCGAAGCCTGAGGGTGCTGTTCACGCCCGGCCTCGGCTATCAGGGCATGACCCTGAACCACGCCAACGGAGATCTGGCCAACACGCCGTTCGGCAAGGACAAGCGCGTGCGCCAGGCTTTCTCCTGGGCCATCGACCGCGCCGTGATCAACCAGGTCGTGTTCGAGAACACCCATCCGCCGACTGTCCAGGCTTTCCCGCCTTCCAGCCCTTACTACCGCAAGGATCTGGTGGTGCCGCCGCGCGATGTCGCCAAGGCCCGCGCGCTGCTGAGGGAAGCCGGCGTGACGGCGCCGCTGAAGCTGGAAATGATGATCACCAACAACCCGGTCGACGCCCAGCTCGGCCAGGTGGTTCAGGCGATGGTTCAGGAGGCTGGCTTTGACGTGTCGCTGCGCTCGATGGAGTTTGCCAGCCAGCTGCGTGATCAGCAGCAGGGCAAGTTCCAGCTCAGCCGCGTCGGCTGGTCGGGCCGCATTGACCCCGATGGCAATATCCATCCGTTCTGGACCTCGCGCGGTGGCCAGAACGATGGCAAATACAGCAATCCGACCATCGACAAGCTGCTCACCGATGCCAGGGCCGTCTACGATCAGGCCGAGCGCAAGAAGCTCTATGACGAGGCGCAGACCATCGCGCAGGACGAGATCCCGGTGCTGTATCTCTACAACCAGCCCTGGTTCTATGCCACGTCGGCCCGTATCTCCGGCTTCCAGCTCCACCCGGACGGCATGATCCGCCTTGGTGGCCTGAAGCGCCAATGAGGCCCGGCCGGCATAATCCAGCCTGCGTCGCTCCCGGCCTTGAGCCGGGAGCGACCGGTGCGCTGACCTGCGATCCGGCCGGACGCGACGTGATGTCCCGGGTCGGATCCGGGGCCTTTCTGCTGTTTCTTGGCACCCGACCACAATGCTGAAGCTGATCCTCAACCGCGTGCTGATCGCGATTCCGACACTGCTCATCGTGTCGCTGTTCGTGTTCGCGCTTCAGCATGCGCTGCCGGGCGATCCCTTCCTGGTGATGGCGGGCGAAGAGCGCGATCCTGAATCGATTGCCCGCCTCAGGGCCATCTACCGCCTCGATGACCCGATCGTGGTGCAATACTTCGCCTGGCTCGGTCAGGTCGTGCAGGGCGAGTTCGGGCGCAGCCTGCGCACCGGCGAGCCGGTACTCGGCCTGATCCTGCAAAAGCTGCCGGTGACGCTGCAACTGGCGGCGGCCTCCATGATCGTCGCGCTGGGGATCGGCCTGCCAGCCGGGATCATTGCTGCCGTGCGCAAGGGCACGAGCGTCGATTATGCCGCCAGCGCGGTTGCACTGTCGGGCCTTTCGATCCCGAATTTCTGGCTTGGCATCGTCATGATCCTGGTCTTCGCGGTGGAGTTGCGCTGGCTGCCGGCCTCCGGATACGTGCCCTTCTTTTCCGATCCGATTGGCGCGATCGAGACGCTGATCATGCCGGCCTTCGTGCTCGGCACCGGCCTTGCCGCCTTCATCATGCGCCACACCCGCTCGGCCATGCTCGAGGTGCTGCGCTCCGACTACGTGCGCACCGCCCGCGCCAAGGGCCTCGACGAGAGCGTCGTCATCAACAAGCATGCCCTGCGCAATGCCCTCATTCCGGTGATCACGCTGTCCACGATCTTGTTCGGCGAATTGCTGGCCGGCGCGGTGCTGACCGAGCAGGTCTTCACCATTCCCGGCTTCGGAAAGCTGATCGTGGATGCCGTGTTCAACCGTGATTATGGCGTGGTGCAGGGTGTGGTGCTGTGCACCGCCATCGGCTTCATCGTCATGAATCTGGTCGCAGACCTGCTCTATATCCTCGTCAACCCTCGCCTCAGGGGGCGCTGATGGCCACCGCTGCTTCCCCTGCTTCCGGGCCCGACCTGCTCGCTCCGAAACAGAGCCGCGTCTGGGGCAAGCTCAGCCGCAGCCGCGCGGCGTGGATCGGCGGCAGCATCGTCGGCGTGTTTGTCGTCATGGCGCTGCTGGCACCGCTTCTCGCGCCGTTCGACCCGAACAAGACCAACTTCCTGCTGATCCGCAAGCCGCCTTCGGCGCTGTACTGGCTGGGCACGGACGAACTTGGCCGGGACATTCTTTCGCGCCTGTTCTATGGCGCGCGCGCCTCGCTGATGGCGGGTGTCGTCTCGGTGGGCATCGCGGTCTGCGTCGGCGTGCCGGTGGGCCTCGCGGCCGGCTGGTATGGCGGCTGGCTCGACATCGTCGTCTCGCGCATCACGGAAGCGCTTCTGGCCTGCCCCTTCCTGATCCTGGCGATCGCCTTCGCGGCCATCCTCGGGCCTTCGCTCAGCAACGCGATGATTGCCATCGGGCTGTCCGCCATTCCGATCTTCATCCGGCTGGCGCGCGGGCAGGCGATCAGCGTCAAGGCCGAGGACTACATCGAGGGTGCGCGGGCCGTCGGCGTCCGCGACAGCGTGATCCTCGTGCGTCACCTCGCGCCCAACACCTTGCCGCCGATCCTGGTGCAGTCGACGCTGTTCATGGCGCAGGCCATCATCCTCGAGGCGTCGCTCTCCTTCCTCGGCCTCGGCCAGCAGCCGCCGCAGGCCTCATGGGGTGCGATGCTGAACACCGCCAAGAACTTCATGGAACAGGCCCCGTGGATGTCGGTTTCACCGGGCATTGCCATTTGCCTCGTGGTCATCGGCTTCAACATCCTCGGCGACGGCCTGCGCGATGCACTCGACCCGAAAGAGGCATGAGCGGCCCGCCCGATGCCCTGACACCAGCACCAGCCTTGCGACCCTGCAACTCACCTGAAAAGCGTCCCCCATGTTCACCACCCGGCCTGAAATCCTCGGCACTTTCGGTGTCGTCACCTCGACCCACTGGATGGCGTCCGCGACCGGCATGGCGATGCTGGAAAAGGGCGGCAATGCCTTTGACGCCTGCATTGCGGCGGCCTTCGTGCTCCAGATCGTCGAGCCGCATCTGGTTGGCCCGTCCGGTGACATGCCGGCAGTGTTCTATTCGGCCCGCACCAAGCAGGTCGAGGTTCTGTGTGCCCAGGGCCCGTCGCCCGAGGCTGCCACCATCGCCGCCTACAAGGCGCTGGGGCTTGATCTGGTTCCGGGGTCCGGATTGCTGGCCACGGTCGTGCCGGGTGCTTTCGATGGCTGGATGCTGATGCTGCGGGACCATGGCCGCCTGAGCCTGCGCGAGGTGCTTTCCCCGGCCATCGGCTATGCCCTCAACGGCCACCCCATGCTGCCGCGCGTGGCTGACCAGATCAAGGCCGTGAAGGACCTGTTCGAGACCGAGTGGCCGACTTCCGCTGCGGTGTTCCTGCCGGGCGGGAATCTGCCGAAGGCGAAGGCCCTGTTCGCCAACCCGACGCTCGGCGCCACCTATGCCCGCATCCTCGCCGAATCCGAGGCTGCCGGCGGCTCGCGCGAACACCAGATCGAGGCTGCGCGCCGGAGTTGGAGCCAGGGCTTCGTGGCGGAGGCCATTGATCGCTTCTGCCGCACGCAGGAGGTGATGGATTCCTCCGGTCGCCGCCACAAGGGCCTGCTTACCGGCCACGACATGGCACGCTGGAGCGCCAGCTACGAGAAACCCGCTTCGGTCAGCTACCACGGCTGGGAGGTCTTCAAGACCGGGCCATGGGGGCAAGGGCCGCTCTTTCTCCAGACACTGAAGATCCTCGAAGGCTTTGACCTGAACGGCATGGACCCCAAGGGCGCGCCGTTCATCCATCTGGTCGCAGAAGCGCTGAAGCTCGCCTTCGCTGACCGTGAAGCCTACTACGGCGATCCGGATTTCGTGTCGGTGCCGATGGAAACGCTGCTCTCGGAAGCCTATGCAGCCGAACGCCGCGCCCTGATCAGCGATGCGGCCTCCCTTACCCTGCGCCCCGGCATCGTGGCAGGCTTCGAGGATCAGGTGGCGCGGATGTGGGCCGAACTGCGCCTGCCCGGCAGCACCAGCGGAGGCGGCGCTGCCGTGGGCGAACCAACCTTGCAATCAATGGTGGCCGCCAACCGCCGTGGCGACACGGTGCACATCGATGCCATCGACAACGAGGGCAACATGGTCTCCGCGACCCCCTCAGGCGGCTGGCTGCAATCCTCGCCAGTAATCCCCGAACTGGGTTTTGCGCTCAACTCTCGGGCGCAGATGTTCTGGCTGACGGAAGGTTTGCCGGCTTCTCTTGCGCCGCGCAAGCGTCCGCGCACCACGCTCACCCCCAGCCTCGCCTTCCAGGATGGCGATCCGCGCCTCGCGTTCGGCACGCCCGGCGGCGACCAGCAGGACCAGTGGCAGATGTCGCTGTTCCTGCGCCGCGTGCATCACGGCCTGAACCTGCAGGAGGCCATCGACCTGCCGATGTTCCACACCGCCCATGCCCCGTCCTCGTTCTATCCGCGTGAGGCCCGGCTTGGCCATCTCATGGTCGAGGAAAGCGTCGGTGAGGAAACGATTGCTGCCCTTGAGGCCAAGGGCCATCAGGTCGAACGCGCCGCCTCCTGGACCGTGGGGCGGACAACGGCTGCCGAGAAGGGGGCCGACGGCATCCTCAGGGCTGCCGCAACCCCGCGCCTCATGCAGGCTTATGCCATCGGTCGCTAGAACACGGTGCGGCGGGGCCGCAACCGGGCCTCGCTTCATCCCAGCACAAGGAAAGCCGCATGACCTGGTCCATCGTCGCGAAAGATCCCGCCACTGGCCGCTTTGCCGTGGCCGTGACCACGTGTGCCTTCGCGGTCGGGGCGCGGGTGCCCTATGGCTGCGGCGGGGTCGGGGCCGTGGCCACGCAGTCCTTCGTCAATCCGTTCATCGGTGTTGATGGTCTGCGGCTGCTTCAGGAAGGCCGCAGCGCCGAGGAGGCGCTCGCCATCGTTGTCGCCGCCGATCCCGGTGCCAGCCAGCGTCAGGCCCACATCATCGATGCCTTGGGCCGGACGGCCGTGTTCACCGGCTCGGACTGCGTCGATTGGTGCGGATCGCAAGCCGCCGAACATGTCTCCGTTGCCGGCAACATGCTGGCTGGTCCTGCCGTCGTGGCCGACACGCTTGCCAGCTACCTGGCCCATGCCGATCTCGACTTCGATGAGCGGCTGCTGATCGCGCTCGATGCCGGCGAGCGGGCGGGCGGCGACAAGCGCGGGCGGCAGTCGGCCGCATTGAGGATATGGTCGAGCGAGGTCTTCCCTGCCATCGACATCCGCGTCGACGACCATCCCGAGCCGCTGACAGAGCTTCGCCGCCTCTGGCGCATCGCCCACCAGCGCTATGTTCCGTTTCAGGCTGCTGGCCCGTCGCGGAGTCTGCCCGGCGGCGTTCTCGACCGGGCCGAGCTTGACCGCCGCTGCACGGCCTATGCCGATGACTGGAACCGGAGGCATCCGGGCTGAGCAGGTCCGCCGCCAGGCTGTGGCGGCCAACCTGTCTGGACAATTCTGTGCATAAGTCACCTCAAGCGGCCTGTCATGGCACGGCTTGTGCTTGGCAGGTCCCGGACTGAAGGCGCGGCAAAGCGCGCCGGACGGGGAAGCTTCTGGCATGACAGCATGGGTCTTCGGCATTGACGCTGCAGCAGGTCGCGGCGCGTGAGCACCACGGTCGCCTTGCCGTCGCACTGGTGGTGGGACCTGTCCTCCCGGCAATTCTCGGGGCTCGACATGGCCAGCATCGTGGCGGTTCTGCCAGTGGGTGCGGTCGAGCAGCATGGCCCGCACCTGCCGGTCAAGGTCGACGCTGCCATCAATGCCGGCATCATTGAGCGCGCTGTCGCGCTCATGCCGGATGACATGCCGGTGCTGGTTCTACCGATGCTGCCCGTGGGCAAGTCGAATGAGCACAACGCCTATCCGGGCACGCTGACCCTGTCCTACGAGACGCTGGCAAAGGTCTGGATCGAGGTCGGAGAAAGCGTCTTCCGGGCCGGCTGCCGCAAGCTGATCATTTTCAACTCCCATGGCGGCCAGCCTCAGGTCATCGACATCGTCGCGAGGGAGCTCAGGGTGCGCCACGGCATGTTCGTGGTCAACGCGATGTGGTCGCGCATGACCCGCAAGGACGACCTCTTCAGCAAGTCCGAACTGACCCACGGCATTCATGGCGGCGAGGTTGAGACCTCCGTCATGCTCCACCTGCACGAGGGCCAGGTCGACATGACGCAGGCTGCCGACTTCGAGCCGATCACCGTCGATATCGAGAAGGGCGGCGGGCTGCTCACGGCGGAAGGCGCGGTCGGGTTCGGCTGGCAGGCGCAGGATCTCCAGCCATCCGGGGCTTGTGGCAATGCCGCCGCCGCCGATGCAGCGCGCGGTGCCGTCATCGTCGAACGGGCCGCAAAGGCGCTGGTTCAACTCTGCGGCGAGGTCGCGGCCTATCCGATGGCGCGTGTCACGCAACGCACCCTCTACAGCCAGGAGCCGCAGCCATGACGTCCGGCACGGAAATCGCCGCACCGGCTCATCTGGTGCTCGATGATCTGTCCGCCACCTATGGCACGATGCGGGCCGTGGATGGCGTCAGGCTTTCGGTGGGGCGCGGCGAACTGGTGGCGCTGCTCGGCCCGTCGGGCTGCGGCAAGACCACGACCCTGCGCATGGTGGCCGGCTTCATCGCCCCCAGCGGCGGGCGCATCACGCTCGCTGGCCAGGACATCACCCGCCAGCCGGCGCACAAGCGCAAGATGGGCGTCGTGTTCCAGTCCTATGCCCTGTTCCCCCATCTCACGGTGATCGAGAACGTCGCCTTCGGCTTGCGCATGCGCGGCATGGCCACCCGCGAGCGGCTGGAAAAAGCCGCAGCCGCGCTGGACCTCGTGGCACTGTCGCGGCTGTCGGAGCGCTATCCCTCGCAGCTTTCAGGCGGCCAGCAGCAGCGCGTCGCCCTGGCCCGCGCGCTGGTGATCGAGCCGAGTGTCCTGTTGCTGGATGAGCCCTTGTCCAATCTCGATGCCCATCTGAGGGCCGAGATGCGCAGCGAGATCCGCCAGCTCCAGCAGCGGCTGTCGATCACGACCCTGTTCGTCACCCATGACCAGGAAGAGGCGCTGGCCATGTCCGACCGGGTCTGCGTGATGGATCATGGCAAGCTGGTCGA
Organism: Hyphomicrobiales bacterium; assembly: GCA_027487245.1. Lineage (GTDB taxonomy): Bacteria > Pseudomonadota > Alphaproteobacteria > Rhizobiales > Beijerinckiaceae > Allobosea. The sequence goes on along the minus strand of JAIYDY010000022.1, from coordinate 34,759 downwards.
GGTCGGAACGCCGATGGCCCTGTGCGATCATCCGTCCCATCCGTTCACCGCCGCCTTCCTTGGCGCACGTACCCTGATCGAGGGACGCACCGAGGCGGGCCTGTTCACTGCGCCGGGCCTGACCTGCACGGATGCGCCGGCCGGAGCCTCAGCCATCGTGCTGCGCGCCGCCCGCCTGCGGCTGTCCGATGTCCAGGCCGGGCCGCTGGCACTTGGCGGCGTGCTGACCAGCGCAGCCTATCTCGGTGATGTCTTCGAGGTCGATGTCGAGACCGAGGCCGGGCGGGTGCGCGTGCTCAGCCCCTCCGAGACCCCGCCGCCGCCCCTCGGCAGCACCTGCCGCATCAATGCCCTGCCGGGCGGCATGAGCTTCATTTCCGCCTGAACCCGTTTTGCCAACCCAGTCACCCAGAAGGATCTCTCCGATGACCATCTCCAGACGCACATTCGGCAAGCTCGTGCTCGGCGCCGGTGCCGTGGCCCCTGTCCATTTCGTCACCACAGCCATTGCCCAGCCCAAGCCCGGCGACGAACTCGTCGTCGGCGTCTGGGGCGGAGCACAGGAGCGCATCGTGCGCGAGTTCTGCGAGAAGCCGCTGGTCGAGAAGTACGGCTGCAAGGTCTCCTACGTCCTCGGCGGCACGCCCGAGCGCCGCGCCAGGGCCTATTCGGAGCGCGGGCGTCCAAGCTTCGACGTGCTTTATCTCAACATCTTCGAAAGCCGGCAGGCCGTGAAGGACGGTGTCACGCAGGCCCCGACAGCCGCCGTGCCGAACTTCGCCAACCTCCACGACGTCGCCAAGCTTGGCGGCTATGGCGTGGCCTTCAACCCCGTCACCATCGTCTATGACAAGCGCAAGGCCTCGAAGCCGGTGACCTCGTGGAAGGATATCTGGAATCCGGAATGGAAGGGCCGCGTCGCCTGGCCATCCTATCCCGGCGCACAAGGCACGGCCGGCCTGCTGATGGCAGCAAAGGTCTGGGGCGGCGACGAGAAGAACATCGATGCCGCCTTTGGCAAGATCCGCGAACTGAAGCCCTTTGCCGCAATCCAGGGCAGCCAGGACCAGCTCTACGGCATGTTCGATCAGGGCGTCGCCGACATCTCCATCGAGTTCGGAAGCTTCACCCGCTTCTATGCAGAGACCCGCAACCCGAACATCGAGATCGCCAACCCGGTTGAGGGCCAGGCCATCGCCATGAACGTGGCTTGCATCACCGCCGGCACCCGGAACCAGAAGCTGGCCGAGGAGTGGATCAACTTCCACCTCAGCGAGCCCTGCATGATGGCCTACGCCAAGCAGATCTACTATTCGCCTACGGTCAAGAACCTCGTGGTTCCGGCTGACCTCAGGCCCAAGCTTGTGATGGGGCCCGATGTCGAGAAACTGGTCGATTTTGACTGGGACAATGTCATCCGCAGCCAGCCGCAATGGTCGAGCCGCTTCAACCGCGAGATTGCTGGTTGACCAGCTTTCTCTCCCGGTTCTTCGGGCCTGCCCTCGCAGCGCCAGCCACGCTCTGGCTGGCGCTGACCTTTGCCGCGCCGCTGGCCGTGGTGGTGCTGCTGTCCATGCACGAGTTTCCCGATCCGTTCGGCGATCTCCTGCAAAGACCCAGTCCGGCGCAGTTCTCCACGATCCTTGGCGACGGCTTTTATCTGCGTGTCCTCGTCGAGACGATCCTGCTCGGCATCGGCGTCACGGCCCTGACCGTCATCCTGGGCTATCCGCTCGCCCTCTGGCTGGCGCGGTTGCCGGTGAAGTGGCGGCCACTGGCCTTTGCCGTCATCCTCATTCCGCTGCTTACCAACGTCGTGGTGCGCTCGCTGGGGATGGTGCTGCTGCTGGCCCCTGACGGGCTGGTCAACCAGGTCCTCGGCCTGGTCGGCATCGCGCCATTCCGGACCATGCTCTACACCCATGGGGCAGTCGCGCTGGCGCTGGCGCAGGTGTTCATGCCCTTCCTCGTGCTCGCGCTCTACGACGTGCTGCAGGGCATTCCGCCACGGGTGCACGAGGCAGCGACCAGCCTCGGGGCCTCGCGCACCGCCAGCACCTTTCTGGTCGATCTGCCGCTGTCGCTGCCCGGCCTGCGCGCCGGCATCGTCATCGTCTTCCTGATGTCATCGACGGCCTATGTCTCGGCCACGCTGCTCGGCGGCAAGAAGGTCTGGACCACCGGCATGCTGGTCTGGCAGGAGGCGCTCCAGAATCTCAATGCACCGCTGGCCTCGGCGCTGGCGCTGCTGATGACCGCCGCAGGCATCGGCTTTGCCGTGCTGATCTTCGTGGTCGCACGCAAGCTCACGCCCTGGCTGTCCGGCACACCGAAGGCCGCCGCCTCGCTGCCGGTCTGGCTGATGCGCCTGCTCGAAGTGGTGGCCCCCGTGCTCGGCCGCATCCTGCTCGCCGGTGCCTTGCTTTTGCTGCTGCTGCCGCTGGTGCTGGTCTGCATCCAGAGCTTCAACGATGTGCCGCAGGCCACCGTCGCGGGGTTCAGGGCCTTCACCTGGAAGTGGTATGAGCGTGCCATCTTCGGCGGGGCCTATGCCCCTGCTTTCTGGGTGTCGGTGCAGCTGGCGGCGGCGACAGCCTTCGTCGCAATCACGCTGGCCTTGCCGGCGGCCTTCGCGCTGGCGCGCTGGAAGTTCCCCGGCCTTGGCGTGCTGGCCGCGTTCTGGACGCTGCCGCTGTCCCTGCCGCACGTCGCCATCGGGGTCGGCATGCTGCGGCTCTTGCAGACCTATACAGCCGTGCCGCCATTCTTCGGGCTGATGGCGGTGCATGTGGTCCTCGTTCTGCCGTTCAGCATCGCCTTGCTGCATGCCTCCGTCGAGCAACTCGATCAGGCACTGGAGAACGCCGCAGCCAGCCTCGGCGCCGGCCCGGTCCGCCGCTTCGTGCTGGTGGTCCTGCCATCTCTTGCACCGGGGCTGGTGGCCGCAGGCATCATGAGTTTCCTGCTCTCCTTCGGCGAAGTCACCGTCACCAGCTTCCTCACCACGGCGCGCATGACGACATTGCCGGTGCGCATCTATGCCGAAGCCAGCTTCAGCCTGGAGCCGACGGTGCACGCCGTGTCGACGCTGCTCATCATCGCCACGGTACTGGCCCTGGTGGCGCTGGGACGGCTGGTGAGGCTCGACCGGATGCACGCTCGCTGAGGTCCACACCCGGCCCTTGTCCGCCGCAGGGCTGGCACATCCCGTGCTTGCCCTGTCCTGACTGAACCCTTCACGTCCAATCCTTGCGGAGCATCTTCATGGAAACGCCAGACCCCGTCATCGTCCGCACACCCGCCGACTACGAGACCTTTCGCATCAAGGCCTCGGACGGCAACTACATGGCGATGATCTGCGATCCGATCCGCGACAAGGTGCCCTTCAACGCCTTCATCGAGGTGTTTGAACCGGGCGGCGCGACACCGCTGCATCACCACGGTCATGCCCATGAGATGTTCTTCGTGCTGAAGGGGGAGGGCGTGTCCCATTGCGGGGGACTGACGCACAAGATCCGCACCGGCGACTCGTTCCTCGTCAGGCCCGGGCATGACCACATTGTCGAGAACACCGGCGCGGCGAAACTCTACTGCCTCACCATCATGGTGCCGAACGAGGGCTTTGCCGAACTCGTCCGCTCCGGCATCCCCATGGCAATGAGCGCCGCCGACCTTGAGGTTCTCGACAGGGGCTGAGCCCGCCAGCCTGCCTCGCCGGCCCGCTCCGTCACTCCGGCTGCCTTCACGCTGCTGGATCGGGGATGATGCTGACATGGGCGGCGACCACCCGCCAGCCCTGCGCCGTGCGCACCCAGGTCTGGCTTTGCCGCCCGACCTTGCCTGCCAGCGAGGCCCGGCGGAACAGGGTGCAGGCCGTCGCGAAGTCATGTCCGTAGGTGGTGATCACCGTGCGTTCAAGCGTCCGTTCGAGCCCCGCCGGCGAGCGCCCGGCACGGAAGGCGGCAATCTCGGCATGGCCATAGAGATTTTCGCCGCCGCCATAGCGGATCGTGCGGGCATCGTCATGGAACAGTCCGTCGAGCGTCTCGACATCGTTGCTGACCAGCGCGGTCTCGTAGAGCGCGAAGGCCGCCTCGACCTCGGCCTTCACGGCGGGAATGTCGATCTCGGGCATCGGCGTATTGTCCATGGTCTTGTCCTGATGTGACTTTGCGGGAAGAGAGGGACGGCGTCAGCCATGATACGGCCTGCGTTCCTTCCGGCAATGTCCATGCCATCGTCCTGACCGGTGCCTTGTCACGGCATGGGCCATGCATGCCGATCCTGCCTCACTCCGCCCATCAACGGCGGCAGCCTTCTCGAAAGCAGACCATGCCCCACGTCCATCTGACATCGACCCCGGCCACCTGCCACAACGGCTTCTTCGATGCGACGCGCCCGGCGCAGGTCACCATTGCCAGCGGCGACACGATCACGATCGACACGCTGACGGGCACCGTGCCGATGATTGCCATGGCACCGGGCTATACCCCGCCTGAACTGAAAGCCGTGCGCGAGCAGGCCGAATCCTATCCGGCAGCGCACATCCTCACCGGGCCGGTGGCCGTGGCAGGCGCGATGCCGGGCGATGTCCTGGAAGTCCGCATCCGCGAGGTCACGCTCCGGCAGGATTGGGGCTTCAACCTGATCAGGCCGCTGGGCGGAACCTTGCCTGACAGCTACCCGGATGAGCGCCTGCTGATCATCCCGATCGACCGAAAGGCCATGACCTGCACGCTTCCCTTCGGCGTGACGCTGCCCATGAAGCCGTTCTTCGGCGTCATGGGCGTGGCGCCGCCTCCATCATGGGGCCGCATCACCTCGGTCATCCCGCGTGCCCATGGCGGCAACATCGACAACAAGGAACTGGTTGCCGGCAGCACGCTCTACCTGCCGGTCCATGTGCCCGGTGCGATGTTCTCCTGCGGCGATGGCCATGGCGTGCAGGGCGATGGCGAGGTTTGCCTGACCGCGCTCGAAACGGCGCTGACCGGCACTTTCGAACTTGTCGTGCGCAAGGACATGAAGCTGGCCATGCCGCGTGCCGAGACACCCAGCCACCTGATCAGCATGGGCTTTGACCCCTCGCTCGACCGGGCCATGGACATCGCGCTGAAGGACTTGATCGGCTGGCTCGGCGAACGCCACGGGTTGTCGTCCGAAGATGCCTATTCGTTGTGCAGTCTGATCGCCGATTTCCACGTGACCCAGACGGTCAATGGCGCGAAAGGCATCCATGGCATGATGCCGAAATCCGTCCTGCCAAAGATTTGAGCAGACATCAGGCCCTGCTGCTGCGACGTGCGCGCATCATCTTCCAGTTGACCGGACAACTTGGACTTCTACACTGGGCTGATGTCCGTGTCGCAGCCCTCGCCGCAGCCGCTCCTGAGCATCGAGGATGTTCACCTCGCCTTTGGCGGCCTGAAAGCGCTCGACGGTGCCAGCCTCACCATCATGCCGGGCCGGCTGACGGCCCTGATCGGACCGAATGGGGCCGGAAAGACCACGCTGTTCAACGTCATCTCCGGGCTGCTGCGGGCCGACAGCGGCCGCGTCGCGCTAACAGCCGCCGATGGTGCGCGCCATCCGCTAGAGCGCGAAACGCCGGACAGGATCAACCGCCTCGGGCTGGTCCGCACCTTCCAGATCGCGCGCGGCTTGCCGAAGATGAGCGTGTTCGAACACCTGATGCTCTATGGCCCGCGCCAGCCGGGCGAAAGCCTGCTTCGCCTGATCAGCGATGCCCGCGCCGTCCGTGACCACGAGGCCGCTCTGGCCGAAAAGGCGCTGGCCGTCGCGCGGCGCGTCAGGCTCGATCATCTGCTCGACAACCGCGTCACCGCCCTGTCCGGCGGCCAGAAGAAACTGCTCGAAATCGGCCGGGCTCTGATGGCCGAGCCACGCCTCATCCTGTTCGACGAGCCGGCGGCCGGCGTCAATCCGACCCTCGCGGAGGAGATCGGCGACCAGTTGCGCGCCATCGTGGCCGAAGGGCGCACGGTGCTGCTGATCGAACACGACATGGCCCTCGTCTCCCGCGTCGCCGATCACGTCATTGTCCTGGCCCTTGGCCGCAAGCTCGCGGAGGGCTCGTTCGATGCCGTGCGCGAGGATGCCGAGGTCCAGCGTGCCTATCTCGGTGTGCGTGTGGAGATGGCGGCATGAGCGTGCTGGCCATCGAGGGTCTTGTGGGCGGCTATGCCTCTGCCGATCACATCGTCAAGGGCGTGTCCATGACGACGGATGCCGGCGAGATGGTGGCCATCATCGGCCCCAATGGCGCGGGCAAATCCACGGCGCTCAAGCTCGCCACCGGCCTGCTGCGCGCCAGCGCCGGAAAGGTCAGCGTTGCCGGTGCGGATGTGACCGGGGCAAGCCCGCAGGCCGTGCTGGCGGCGGGCCTCGTTCTGGTGCCGCAGGAGCGCAATGTCTTCGCTGCTCTCAGCATCGAGGAGAACCTCGCCATGGGGGCCTACACCACCCCCAAGCAGGTGCGGCAGCGGCGCGAGGCGGTCTATGCAAGGCTGCCATTGCTGGCCGAGAGGCGGCGCGCGCTGGGCCGGATGCTGTCCGGTGGCCAGCGCCAGTTGCTGGCCATGGGCATCGCCCTGATGGCCGAGCCGCGCGTTCTGGCCCTCGACGAGCCGACCGCGGGGCTCAGCCCGAAGGCCGCTTCGGAACTGTTTGCCAGCATACGGGGGCTTGCCAGCGACGGCGTCGCGATCATCATGGTCGAGCAGAACGCGATCGAGGCGCTCGGCGTCTGCGACCGTGGCTATGTGCTCGTCGACGGACAGGTGGTGCGCGAGGGCGAGGCCAGCGCCATCATCGCCGACGAGGATATCCGCCGCCTGTTCCTGGGCGGGCGCAAGGGCCATGGACAGGCCAGAGCCGCGCCACCATCGAAACCGCCGCCTGCGGGGGCGACAGCCGCCGCTTCACCGGGTCTTCCCTGACCAGCCTTCAGACCTCCGCCACTTCGACTGCAACGACGTCAACCGCAAGCCAACAGGAGAGACATTCATGAGCCTGATCATCCATCGCCGCCAGCTTCTGGCAGGGGCAGCCGCCGGCACCGCGCTGCTCGCCGCACCCGCCATCGTCCGTGCGCAGGCCGGCCCGATCCGCATCGGCACCCTGACACCGCTCACCGGTTCGGGCGGCCAGTATGGCCCAGGCATGGCCAATGTGGTGAAGGCCGTGGCGGACGAGGTCAACGCCGCCGGCGGCGTGCTCGGACGCCAGATCCAGGTCATCTCCGAAGACGACCAGACCAATGCCGAGGCCGGCGTGCGCGCCGCCCGCAAGCTGATCGATGTCGACAAGGTCACCGCCATCATGGGCACCTGGGCCTCTGCCGTCACCACGGCGGTGGCGCCGCTGTGCTGGGAAAGCAAGACCTTCCTGTTCACCGTCTCGGGCGCCGATTCGATCACCCAGCTGCCGCACAATGGCTGGCTGGTGCGCACCCAGCCCAACACCACCCTCCAGGGCCGCAAGTTCGCCGAATTCTGCCTTGAGGTCTCCGGCGGCAAGCGCGCCTTCTTCATGATGCCGCAGACCCCCTTTACCCAGTCCACCTTCAACAATTTCAAGATTGCCTACGACAAGGTGGGCGGCGCGACCGAACTGCTGATCTACGACGACAAGAAGCCGAGCCTGCGCACCGAGGTCGATCAGGCCATGCGCTACAACGCCGACTGCATCTTCGTCGGCGGCTACCTGACCGACACCACAGTGCTGATGCGTGACCTCTTCCGCGCCGGCTACAAGGGCAAGGTGGTCGGGCCGGGCTATTCGATCAACCAGAAGCTCGTCGACAATGTCGGCCAGCCTGAGGCGACCGAAGGCGCCTACGGCATGCTGCCCTCGCCACAGGAAGGCTCGGCCGGCTGGAAGAAGGTCGCTGACCTGACCAAGCAGGCCAGCCCCGATCCGTTCGCCTGCCAGATCTACGATCACGTCAACTTGGCGCTGATGGCGATGGCGCAGGGCAAGGATGCCACCGGCCAGGGCATCCGCGACAACGTGCGCAAGGTCAGCCAGGGCGGCGGCGACAAGGTCGACAATGCCGTCGACGGTCTGAAGGCCATCGTGGCCGGCAAGAAGGTCGACTATGACGGCGCCTCCGGTCCTTGCGACTTCACCGATCTGGGCGACATCAGCGAGGTGAAGTTCCGCTACGAACAGGTGAAGGCCGGCAAGATGGCGCTGGTGCGGATCGCCTGATCGCGCATCGGCAATGCTCTCATCCATCGTCCAGGCCCTGCTCAACGGGCTCGTGTCCGGGACCATCCTTGCGGTCCCGGCCATCGGCTTCACGGCGATCTTCGCCGTGCTCCGCTACCCGAACTTTGCCATCGGTTCGCTGGCCACGATCGGGGCCTATGCCGGCTGGTATGCCAATGTCCGTCTGGGCTGGCCTCTGGAGGCGAGCTTCGCGCTCGCTTTCCTCGGCGCCGGCATCGCGGCGGTGGCGGCGGAGTGGCTGGCCGTTCGCCCGCTGGAGAAGAGCGGGGCGCTGATGATGGCCATCTGCTCGCTGGCCGTCGGCATCGTGCTGGAAAACATGGTCCGCTTCGGCTTCGGCAACGATCCGCGCGGCTTCAACGTGCCGCTGATGCGCGACATCCGCTTCGGCGATCTGCGCATCTCGCCCCAGCAGGTCGAGAATTTCGCCGTCGCCCTGCTGCTGATGGCCCTGCTCTGGGTCGCGCTCAACTTCACGCGCATGGGCCGCGCCATGCGGGCCACGGCGGACAACCCCGAACTGGCCCGCCTGAAGGGTGTCGAGCCGGCCACGGTCGCGGCCATCACGGTTGTCGTGGGTGGCGGGTTGGCCGGCGTCGGCGGGATGCTGGTGGCGCTGGATACCGCCGCCGATCCGCTCACCGGCTTCAGGCTCATCCTGTCGGTCTTTGCCGCGGCCGTGCTGGGCGGGCTTGGCTCCATTCCCGGCGCTGTCGTCGGCGCATTGCTGATCGGCATGGTGGAGGAACTGACCGTGCTGCTGCTCGCGCCCAATTATCGGACGGCGATCGGTTTTGTGGTGATCCTGATCGTGCTCACCATCCGCCCGTCGGGCCTGTTCGGGGAGAAATCCGGCTGATGGTCAACTACCTGATCTTCATTCTGGTCGTGGCAGGCGTCTATGCGCTGCTGGCCCAGTCATTGACCCTGTCCTGGGGCCTGACCGGGCTCGTCAACCTCGGGCTGGTCGGCTTCTTCGCCATCGGGGCCTACGCCTCGGCGATGACGACCAAATGGGCCGGCTGGCCGATCCCCCTCGGGATCGCCTTCTCCATCCTCGTTGGCCTCGGCGTCGGCTTCCTCGTCACAATCTCGACCTTGCGGCTGCGCGACGACTATCTCGCCATTGTCACGCTGGGTTTTGCCGAGGTGGTGCGGCTGGTCGCGTCCAACGAGATCTGGCTGACCGGCGGCACCGACGGCATTGCCGGCGTGCCGTCGATCGTGCCGCGCGCCTGGGGGCCGAACTATCACATCACCATGCTGGTCATCGTCACCAGCCTCGCCATCACCGTGCATCTGCTGCTCAACCACCTGGCTTCCAGCCCGTGGGGCCGGGCGCTCAGGGCCGTGCGCGAGGATCAGGTCGTCGCCGCCGTCGCCGGTAAACCCGTCGTGCTGCTGAAAGCGCAGGCCTTCTCCATCGCCGCCGCCATCGCCGCGCTCGCGGGTGCGATCTACGGCCACTACACAAGCTATGTCGCGCCCGAAATCTACCAGCCGTTGATCACCATCTACGTGTTCCTCGCCGTCACGGCAGGGGGCGTGGGCCGTCCTCTCGGTGCTCTGATCGGCTCCTATCTGCTGATCGGCTTTCTCGAACTCACCCGCTTCATGGCCGAGGTCGTGCCGGGCGTCACGCCGGTGCAGGCTGCTGCCACACGCGAAATCATGGTCGGGCTTGCCCTGATCCTGCTGCTGCGCCTGAGGCCTGACGGTCTCCTGCCGGAGCGCAACCAGCGGGCACCAAAACCTGTCGCCGTCCACCCGAAAGGCACAACATCATGACCATCAACGCAGACGCAATCCTCCGTGAACTGGCCGCCTCGACCGAAGTCATGGTCCGTGCGGCAAGCCCGCAGGCGCTCTATGGCCGCATCGACAGCGCCGTGAAATCGCTTGTCGGCCACCGGCTTTTCACCCTCCTGGTCGTGGTCGAGGGCGGCCGCGAGGTCGAGCGCATCTACTCGTCCGATCCTGTTGCCTATCCCCTGACCGGGCGCAAGCCGATGGGCCCGACGCCTTGGGGCGACCATGTCATCAAGGGCCTTCAGCCCTGGCATGGGCGCACGATGGCAGACATCCGCTGGGCCTTCCCCGACCATGCCCTGATCGAAAGCCTCGGCTGCGGCTCGTGCATCAACATCCCGGTGATCGTGATGGGCCGGATGATCGGCACGATGAATGTGCTCGATGCCGAGAATGCCTATGCCGACGAGGCCGTCGCCGCTTTGGCCCTGTTCGCCCCGCTGCTCGCCCTGCCGTTCTCGGAGGCCGCCCGTGCCATCGAGGGTGGCGGTGCCGCGCCTGCCTCATGATGCCCCGCCCGTGGCCTGATCGGCCGTCCTGTCCCTGTCACCGCAGCCATGACCAGCCCCGGCTATAACGTCATGCTGCCGGCGCGATGAGCGCTGCACTGCACGGCGCGCATCACGACCGGCACTCCGATGCGCGATAGGTAAGGCCGAGTTCCTCGAACAGGATCGAGACAAGGTTGGAATTCGGCCTCGCTCAGAGCCAGGCGGTCAGTTCATGCTCGGTCTGCATCGTTCACAGCAACCCCAGTCCCTTGTCCTTCTGGCCGCGGCTGGCCAGCATGAACAAGGTAAGCGCCGCAGCCGTGACCACGATCAGCATCGTGGCATAGGCCGCCGCCATGCCGACATCGCCGCCCAGCGATTGCTGGTAGGCGGCGATCGGCAACGTGCGCGTAGCCCCGGTGTAGAGCACGATCGAGGCGGATAATTCGTTGAAGATCTCGACCCAGGCAATGCTGGCACCGGCCAGAACGCCGGGGCGCATCAGCGGCACCATGATGCGGAAGAAGCCTTGCCCGGGCGGCACGCCGAGATTGAGCGAGGCCTCTTCGAGATTGCGGTCGATCTGGTAGACGATCGAGGACGAGGCCCGCATCATGTAGGGCAGCTTGCGCACGAAATAGACCATGGCGATGATGCTGGCCGTCCCCGTGAGGAACAGCGGCGGGCCGTTGAACACCTGCGCGTAGCCAATCCCGAGCACCGTTCCGGGGACCACGTAGGGGATCATGATCAGAAGGTCGAGCATGCGCGCCAGAGGCCCGCTCCGGCGACTGACAAAATAGCCCAGCGCCGTGCCGGCCACGATGGTCAGCGCCAGCGCCACGCTGGCATAGATCAGGCTGTTGGTCAGCGCGTTGCCCAGCGCACCGAACGCCTTGGTGTAGTTGTCGAATGTCAGCGCCGGCTGAAACACCACCCCGCGCACCTCCAGGAACGACGAGATCACCACCACGAACAGCGGCATGTTGGCGATCAGCACCAGCGCGGCCACGCCTGCCGCCATCATCCAGGCCGTCCGCGCCGGCAGGGGCTCGGGGCTGCGGCTCGACGCGCCATCATTGGCCACCAGCCGCCGTGTCGCCAGGAAGCGGGCCACCAGCACGAGCGCCAGCGCGAGCCCCACCAGGATCATGCTGGTCGTCGCGGCCATCCCGGTCTCGGCCCCGATCTCGGAGAGGTAGAGGGAGAAGGCGAGGGTGGCGAGCACCGGGTAACGCTCCCCTTCGCCAAGGATCGCCGGCGTGCCGAAATCCGAAATGATGCCGAGAAAGACGAGCAAGGCGCTGGTCACCACAGCAGGCATCACCAGCGGCAGGGTCACGCTCCAGATCACGTAGATGGGTGAACGCCCGAGACTGGCGGCAGCCTCCTCGATCGTGGCGCTGACGCGGCTGAGCGCGCCGCGCACCACCAGGAAGACCAGCGGATAGAGGCCGAAGGCGCTGGCAATCGCGATGCCGACCGGCCCGTAGATGGTGGGCAGTTCCAGCCCGATGCTGCGGCCGGCCTCGGTCACAAGGCCAGAGCGCCCGAACATCAGGATCCAGGCATAGGCCCCGACGAAGGGCGGCGACAGCATCGACATCAGGATCGCCACCTCGATCCAGCGCTTGGCGGGGAAATCATAGCGCGCGAACACGAAGGCCAGCGGCAGTCCGATCAGCAGCGCCAGCACCGTGCCCAGTGTCGCGACCAGAAAGCTGTTGCCCAGTGCACGCCGGAAGTAGCGCGACTCGAAGAAGGTGACGAAGTTCTCCAGCCCGAAGCGGCCGCTTTCCTGGCCAATCACGCTTTGCCGCAGCAGCTCGAACAGCGGCAGGACCACAAACACCACCAGGAAGGCCAGCGCCGCCAGCGCCACCAGCGTCCACGGATCGGTGCGGAGTGCATGCCAGGCCCGTTCGGCATGGCTTTTTCGCGGGAGCGCGGCGAGCGTCATGCCGGCACCTCAGACCAGACGCCGGCCATCATCCGCCGCGAACAGGCGCGTGCGGCCGGGCAGGAAACCGAGATGCGCCACGTCTCCCTCGCCCGGCAGGCCGGGGGCGCTGGGCAGATCCACATCGAATTCGCTGCCCGCCGCATGGCGCAGCCTGAGCCGCGTGCGCTGGCCGAGATAGGAGCGGATCAGCACCGTGCCGGAGATGGCGCAGTCCGGGCCGCCCACCAGCGTGAAATCCTCGGTGCGCATGGCCAGCCTGACCATCTGGCCCGGTGTCAGCCGGGATGTTGCCGCCAGCGGGACCGGTGCTTCGCCGGCCAGCGCCAGCCCGAGCCCGGCACCCAGCGCGATGATCTGACCGTCGAACCAGTTGCAGCCGCCGATGAAGTCGGTGACGAAGGCGTTGACCGGGTTGTCGTAGATGGCTTCCGGTGCGGCGACCTGCTGCAAGGTGCCGCGATCCATCACGGCCACGCGGTCCGAGATGGCCATCGCCTCTTCCTGGTCATGCGTGACATAGAGCGTGGTGATGCCAAGCTGCTTCTGCATCAGGCGGATTTCCTGCCGCATCTCGATGCGCAGCTTGGCGTCGAGGTTGGACAGGGGCTCGTCCATCAGCAGCAGTTCGGGCTTGATCACCATGGCCCGGGCCAGCCCGACGCGCTGCTTCTGCCCGCCGGACATGGCATCTGGAAAACGCTCCGCCAGCGCCTCGAGCTTGACGCTGGCCAGAGCCTCCATCACGCGGCTGGTCAGTTCCTTGCCGCCGACCCCGCGCGCCTTCAGGCCATAGGCGACGTTATCCTTCACCGACAGGTGCGGGAAAATCGCATAGCTCTGGAAGACCATGCCGAAATTGCGCTTGTGGGGCGCAAGATCGTCGATCACCCGGCCGCCGACGCTGATGCTGCCCCCGTCATGGCGCAAAAAGCCGGCCACGGTGCGCAGCAAGGTAGTCTTGCCGCATCCGGACGGGCCGAGCAGCGTCATCAACTCGCCGCGCGCGATGTCGAGATCGATCCCGCCCAGCGCCTGGAAGGCCTCAAAACGCTTGGTCAGGCCGGAAATCCGCACATGCGGGCCTTGGGCGCCCGCCGCGCTGATGCCCCCATCAACCGATGTGGCCATGCCCGATGCCGTCAGCGGCGGGCCAGACGCAGGTAGCGGTCAAGGAAGGGCTTGCTGTTGGCATTGCTCCAAGCCACCGGCGGGTTCTTCACCGGAAGATCCGTCACGGAGAGCGCGCCCTTTGGCCCCGGAACGTCATTGCGGATCGGGCGGCGCCCGAACTTCTCGACGATGATCGTTTGCCCCTCGGTCGAGACGATGAAATCGAGCAGGGCCTTTGCGCCGTCCGGGTTGGGGCCGTTGGCCACCAGCGTCATCGCATCGGCCGCAAACGAGATGCCTTCCTTCGGATAGATGATCTTCAGCGGTGAGCCGCCCTCGATGAAGCGCGTGGCGTTGTCCTCAAGCGTGATGCCGATGGCATATTCGCCCTGCGCCGCGCCGCGCGACACCGCACCGGAACTGCCCGTCACCACGAAATTGTCGAACATCTTGCCGAACAGTTCCCAGCCCTTTTCGGTGTCGCCGGCCGTGTAGATGATCTGGAGCATCTGGATCAGGGCGGAGCCGGACTTGTCAGACCCGGCAAAAGCGATCTTGCCCTTCCACTTCGGGTCGGCCAGATCGGCCCAGGTGGACGGGATCTCCGCTTCTGGCACCAGACGCGTGTTGACTGCGAGCACGCCGGCCAGCGTCACGGAAAAGGGCACCCAGGCTGGGCTGACCTTGAGATCGGCACGGATCGCCGCATCGTCCTTGGTGACATAGGGCGTGAACAGCTCCTTGGCGGCATCGATACCCTCGCCGCCGACGGAAATCAGACAGTCGCCGAGCGGGCGCTGGCTTTCGGCCCTGACACGGCGAACCAGTTCGCCTGAGCCCGCGGCCACGATCTGGAGGTCGAGCCCGGTCTTGGCCTTGAACACCGGTGCGATGGCATTCACCGATTCCACGAAGGCAGTGTAGACCACGACCGGCTTGGCCTGCGCCCTGAGCAAGCCCGGCGAAGCCAGCGCGGCAGAGCCGGCAAGACCGCCCAGAACGAGGCGGCGGGACACGCGTGGCGTTAGGCTGGTCATGGCAGACTCCCTGAACTGAAAGCTTGGCCCGTTGTGCTAGAGCCCCTGAATGACAGTTCAATGACGGTGTGACAGGCGCGTCAAGCCCGTTCTGGCAGCAAAGCGCGGATTGACCGCTATCCCGCCATCTCGCCGTCATCCAGGCCTCGCGCCGGGATGACGCTGTGGACAGGGCAGGCATCAACCGGGCCCCGGTGCAGTTGCACGCATCGGCTGAAGCCCGTATCAGCGCAAGATCGCCCCTGCAGGATGGCCGCATGGCACCAGCCCTTGCCCCGAACCGGTCTTTGCCTGACGCGAGCGCCCGATGAGGCGGCGGCCGCGCATCCTGTGTCTTGGCGGAGCGGTGATCGACCGCAAGCTCCAGGCTTTCCAGCCCATCAGGCCTGGCACGTCGAACCCGGCGCGCGGCACGCTGGGCTTTGGGGGTGTGGCCCGCAATGTGGCGGAAAACCTCGCCCGCCTCGGCGCCGAGGTGCGCTTCGCTTCATGCGTCGGCGATGATCCGGCCGGTTCTGCGCTGGTCGATCATCTGGCGGCGCTCGGCGTGGATGTTGGCTCCGTGCGCACGGTCAAGGGTGCAGCAACGGCCGAGTACATCGCGCTGCTCCAGCCTGATGGCAGCCTGCATGTCGCTGCCGCCGACATGGCCATCCTTGACCGCATCTATGGCCCGCTTGTCGACGAGGCCATAGCATCAGCGCGCAATGCCGACTGGCTGTTTGCCGATTGCAACGCTCCTGCCGAAGTTCTGGCGAGCCTTGCCACGCAGGCGCGCGAGAGTGGCATCAAGCTGGCGCTCGACGTGATTTCGGTCCCCAAGGCCATGCGCTTGCCCCTCGATCTGACAGGCGTGGCGTGCCTGTTCCTCAACCGCGATGAAGCCACTGCGCTGCTGGGTGGGCAGGGTGATGCGAAGGCTGCGTCCGGCGAGCCAGCGGCGTTGGCGGCTGCCCTGCGGGCGCGCGGTGCCGCCGCCGTGGTGCTGACGCTGGGGGCCGATGGCTGCATTGCCGACGATGGCGCCGGTCCGGTGCACGTTGCGGCAGCGCCCACCGCGGTGGTCGATGTTACGGGAGCAGGCGACGCCATGATCGCTGCCACGTTGCTGGCACTCGGCCACGGGCTGGCCTTGGCCGGAGCCGTCCGTTTCGGGACGATCATTGCAGCGCGGACCGTGGCATCGCCGCTCAGTGTCGATGACACGCTGTCGCCCGCCCTCGTCGATGCCTTTCTATCCGGCGAGACTTCCGGGCCGCCATTGCTCCCATCTGCAGAAGGTCCGAGGCCATGACCAGCACGTCCCATCAAGGCCGGTTGCCGGGCCACCCGCTCTGCGCCTTCTCGCCCGAAGTGTCCGCCGCGCTGGAAGCCGGCCAGCCGGTGGTGGCGCTGGAATCGACCATCATCACCCATGGCATGCCCTGGCCGGCCAACGTCGAGACCGCGCGCGCGGTCGAGGCCGATGTCAGGGCCGAGGGGGCCGTGCCGGCCACGATCGCCGTGATCGAGGGGCGCATCCGCATCGGCCTCTCCGATGCGCAGATGGACTGGCTCGGGCAGGCCAGCGGTGTGCTCAAGCTCTCGCGAGCTGACTTGGCCCACGCGGTCGCAGCCGGCCTGCCGGGCTCGACCACAGTGGCGGCCACCATGATTGCCGCGCATCTGGCCGGCATCGCCGTGTTCGCCACAGGCGGCATCGGCGGGGTTCATCGCCATGCCGAGAACACCTTCGATGTCTCCGCCGATCTTCAGGAACTGGCACGGACGCCGGTCACGGTGGTCTGCGCCGGGGCCAAGGCCATTCTCGATCTGCCCAAGACCTTCGAGATGCTGGAGACACTTGGCGTGCCGGTGATCGGCTATGGCTGCGATCACCTGCCCGCCTTCTGGAGCCGCGACAGCGCCATCGCCACGCCGATCCGCCTCGATCATCCCGGCCAGATCGCGGCCATGCTGCGCACCCGCCAGGAACTCGGCCTTGGGGGCGGGACGCTGGTCTGCAATCCGGTTCCGGCCGAGCACGAGATTGCCGCGCCGGAGATCGCCCGCCTTGTCGGGCAGGCGCTGGCCGATGCCGATGCGGCCGGCGTTTCGGCCAAGGCCGTCACGCCCTACCTGCTGGGCCGCATGCTGGAGTTGACCTCAGGCCGGAGCCTCGCAACGAACATCGCGCTGATCAGGAACAATGCGAGGCTGGCCGCCCGCCTCGCCGTGGAACTGGCGCGGGGATGACGCTGACAGGTCAGCCGCCGAAAAGCTGCTTCGACCGCTCCATCTCGACCAGCAGGGGCGCAGGCTCCCAGCCCGCCCCGTCGCGCGCCTGCATGCGCTCGACCTCAGCGAGGATGGTGCCAAGACCCATGCGGTCCGCCTGGAACATCGGCCCGCCCCGCCAGGCCGGCCAGCCATAGCCGTTGATGAACACCAGATCGATGTCGCTTGCGCGCTGGGCCATGCCTTCGCCGAGGATGCGCGCGCCCTCGTTGACCATCGCCGCGATGATGCGCGTGCGGATTTCCTCGGCTCCGATGCTGCGGCGCTGGACGCCGCTGCGCCGAGCCTCGGCCTCGATGATGCTGGTCACGCCGGCATCGGGGCGGCGCTTGCCATTCTCGTAGACATACCAGCCCGCACCGGATTTCTGCCCGAAGCGGCCCAATTCGCACAATTGGTCGGCGATGCGCACATAGCGCTCGGCAGGATCGCGCGTTGCCGCGAGGCGCTTGCGCCTGGCCCAGGCGATGTCGAGCCCCGCCAGATCGAACACCGCGAACGGCCCCATCGGCAGCCCGAAGGCCTCCATGGCCGCGTCGATCTCGTGCGGCAGTGCGCCATCCTCAAGCATGTATTCGCACTGCTTGCGGTAGCTCGAAAAGATGCGGTTGCCGATGAAGCCGTCACAGCTGCCCGCCAGCACCGCCAGCTTGCCGAGCCGCTTGCTGACGGCAAACGCCGTGGCGAGCACATCGGGCGCGGTCCGGCCGGTGGCAACGATCTCGACCAGGCGCATCACGTTGGCGGGCGAGAAGAAGTGCAGACCGACCACGCGCTCCGGGTGGCTGGCCGCCGCTCCGATCAGGTTCGGGTCGAGATAGCTTGTGTTGGTCGCCAGAACGGCATCCGGCCGCACGATGCCGGACAGGGCTGCGAACAACTCCTGCTTGACGGCCAGATCGTCGAAGACCGCTTCGATCACCAGATCGCACGGCGCAAATGCCGTGATGTCGTGCCCGACTGCAGTGGCAGCCATCCTTGCGGCAGCCACCTCCCGCGTGATGCGTCCTGTCTCGACGCCGCGCTGGTGCAGGGCAGCGATGCGGCTGCGCCCTGCTTCAGCTGCCTTTTCGGTCCGCTCGGCGACAATCACGCGATAGCCCGCTTCTGCGAGCACGACCGCGATTCCGGCACCCATCGTGCCGGCTCCGGCAACGCCGACGATGGCCACAGGCCGCGGCGTTGCGCCCTCGAGCGCCGGTACCCGTGCCGCTGCGCGCTCGGCAAAGAACACATGCCTGAGGGCGGCTGACTGCTCGCTGGCCAGAAGGCCCGCGAAGGCGGCCCGCTCATGGGCAAGCCCTGCCGGAAGGTCGAGCGTCGCGGCAGCCAGAACGGCGCGCGCACCCACGCCGGGTGAAAGCTGGCCTCTCGCCTTGCGCTCGATCTGTTCGATCTGCGCGGCCATGGCCGGCTCATCATAGGCCGGGACGGGCAAGGCTCCGGTCCGGCGCAAGGGCAAAGACAAGGGCTGCGCCGCATCACCCTGTGCTCCAGCCTTGCCGCTGACCAGTCGTTCGGCAAAGGCTGTGGCATCACTGGCCAGATCGCCCTCTGTGATGACATCGATCAGGCCGCGTTCCAGCGCCTCGGCCGCGCCCATCATCCGTCCGGTGGCCACCATCTCGATGGCTGCTGCCATGCCGATCAGCCGTGGCAGGCGCTGCGTGCCCCCGGCACCGGGGATGAGGCCCAGCTTGACCTCCGGCAGGCCCAGCTTTGCGCCGGCATCGGCGATGCGCCCATGGCAGGCGAGGGCGATCTCGCACCCGCCACCCAGCGCCGTGCCATGGATGGCGGCGATTACGGGTTTGGTGCAGGCCTCGATCTCTTGGCACAGGGCCGGCAGCGAGGGCTCACCCGGCGGCTGGCCGAACTCGCGGATATCCGCGCCTGCCACGAACGTGCGGCCTTCGCACAGGATGATGATCGCGGTGACATCTGCGTCCGCTTCCGCCGCTTTCAATGCCCGCTGCACGCCGCTTCGCACCGCATGGGAGGCGGCATTGACCGGCGGGCTATCGATCACGATCAGGCAAACACGGCCCCGCCTGCGAACCGTTACGGGGTGGGGTGAGGAGTCCATGGACGATCCAGATAACACGCAAGGCTGTATCCGACAGCTAGAACGCTGTCAGGTCTGCTTGCAAGGGCTTGGGACTAAAGGGCAGCCGCGGCCTCTGGCCGACAGCGGGCTCCCGAGAATGACGATATCGCAACGATGCATCACGGGCGCTGTCAGTCCTGCCACGGGTGCGCTCATCCCGCATCCCTGACCATACAGCATCAGTGCTTGCAGAATTTGTCGTAGATCAGTCGGATCACGTTGCGTGTGTCTTCATCAGACAAGCTGTACCAGATGGTCTTTCCGTCGCGCCGCGTGGCAACCAGACCATCGGCCCTGAGCCGCGCCAGTTGCTGCGAGACAGTGGGCTGCCGCAGAGCCAGAAGGGTTTCGAGTTCACTCACCGAGCGCTCGCGCTCGGACAGGAAGCACAGCAGCATGAGCCGGCTCTCATGGGCCAGCGCCTTGAGATAGTCGCTGGCATTGCGGGCATTCTGCATCATGCGCGCGGTGTCTGGCGAGCCTGCAGGGTCAGTCTCGGCAGGCTCTGGTGTATCGGCTGTCGGGTGCGGTCTATCCATTGGGAGCTTGTCCGGCCTGCTTGCGAGGGAGCCTGGAGATCATATCACTGAACAGGCCCCAGAAGAAATCAGGGCCCGGATAGCCAACGATGCGGCCGACCTCGCGACCCTCGTCATCGGTCAGAACGAAGGTGGGGGAGATTCTCACAGGCAGGGCCAATATCACGCCCTGAGGGGCTGCAGCGGGCATCTCGATGCTGCGCAAGGGAGCGCGCTGGCCCTCCGGCGTGCGAGGATAGGCAACGCCAACCTCCTGTTTCCAGCGCAGGCACCAGGGACAGCCGCGCTCCTCGAACATCAGCAGTTCCGCCGCACGGCCATGCGCCGGCACCAAAAGGCCGGCGATCAGCAGCAACAGGGCAAGGGCGCGATGAATCACAGGCAAGCGGATCAGTCCAACGGATCTGGAACTCGGCTAAGGCGGCGCCGGGCGGACGTGAGGGGTGGCAGATCACAAGACCATATCATATGCCTTGAAGCGAATGTATCATCAATGCCAGCCGTTGGGGAGAGGCCAGCATGAGAAGTCTGATCCGGACATGACGAACAGGCCCACGGTGGAGCAGCACATGCCGCAGGCAGCGTCGCGCCACGTTGCCATCCGGCTCGCAGGCGTGCGCCGGCCATGAGCCTCGATGTCAGCCTCGGCGCGGCTTTCCTGGCCGGCATCATATCGTTTCTCGCCCCGTGCGTGCTGCCGCTCGTGCCGGGCTATCTCGCCTGGCTGGCCGGCGTCAGCCTGCATGAGGCGGAGCGGGCGCGCCTTCGGGTGCTGGCCAGCGCGGCGCTGTTCGTTCTGGGTTTCTCGACCGTCTTCGTGGTCCTCGGAGCCACGGCCTCATTTGCCGGCCGCCTGCTGAACCAGCACATGGCGACGCTCGGTGTTGTGGCCGGGGTGGTCATCATGCTGTTCGGCCTGCACCAACTGGGCCTCTTGCGCATCGGCTTGCTCGATCGCGATGCGCGCATTGCTGTGCCCGTCCGCCCGCCGGGCCTGGCAGGGGCGTATCTCGTGGGGCTCGCCTTCGGCTTCGGCTGGACACCCTGCGCCGGGCCCGTTCTGTCGGTGATCCTGATGCTGGCCGGCACCGAGGCCAGCATGCTGCGTGGATCGATGCTGCTGGGGGCGTATTCGGCCGGGCTCGGGCTGCCGTTCCTGGCGGCGGCCTTCTTCGCTGGCGCGTTCCAGCGCTTCATGCAGCGCTTCCGGCGGCATATGCCGTTTGTCGACAAAGCGATGGGGCTGGTGCTTGTCCTGACCGGCCTGCTGTTTATCACCGGCACGATCAACCGCATTGGCTTTTGGCTCTATGAGAAGTTGCCCTGGCTCGGCAGCATCGGCTGACACCGCAGGGGCGTCAGCCGATGTTGGCTCCGGCTACTTGTTCACCGGGCTTTCGGGGTCGTAGAGGTAGGCGACGACATCCTTGATCTGTTCCTCGCTGAGGAACTTGCTGTGCCCGAAACGCGGCATCTGCGAGCATGGCATCACCGACATCGAGTTGTAGATCTTGGCGTAGGTCTTGCGGGCTTCGGCGGCATCGAAGCGGTGCAGCTTGCCGTAGCCGTTCAGCGACGGGCCGAGGGTGCCGTAGGACACTTCGGCCTTCGACATCTGGTGGCAGGCATAGCAGTTCCCGCCCCGATAGGTGTTGGCCTGATCGGTGAACTGGCCGCCCGTGCCGCGCTGGGCCACCTGCGCGCCCTTCTTCCAGTCGCCCAGTACCTTGCCATCGGCGGGAAAGATCACGGCAGCGGTCTCGCGGTCCCGGATCTGGTCGAACAGCGGGCCGGTCGGCTCGTTGTTGCTGGCGGTGCAGGCCTTCTGCGTCTCGTCCTGGTCGACGCGGGCGCGCCAGTCACCGGTGGTGCTTTTCCAGGTCGCGGCCACGAAAGCCTCCACGACGGCGGGATCAACCTTCGGTGCCGGGCTCTGCGCCAAGGCGGGAGCAATGAAGACGAAGGCGGAGGCCGCGAGGATGCATGTTGTGATGCGGTTCATGGGGGCTCTCCTCAGCGCTTGATCGAGGGCACGGTGATCTCGCCGCCCTGTGCCTGTTTCATCATGAACACGGTCAGCGCCGTCAGCCCGTCGGAGGCATAGTCGGGCGCCGGCATCCGCATCTGGCGATAGCAGTCCCACAGGCGGTGCTGCATGGTCCGCATCTGCGATTGGCTGACCCGATAGGTCGGCCATGAGCCCATCGTCTCCTGCGCAGCCTTGCCAGGCTTCGAGAAGTCCGGCAGGCCCTGAAGCCTGATCCGCTTGCCTTCCGCCGCGTGGCAGGTGGCGCAGGAGAAATCCATCACGGCGGAGCGGCGGTAGAACATCGCCTCGCCGACAGCGAGCATTTCCTGCTCCTTGGGGTGGCTGACCTGCGGCTCGATCTTCATGCCGCTCGACTTGTTGGCGATGAAGCCGACGAGATCCTCCATGTCCGACACCCGGCCCGGCCCCGAGAATCGGCGGGCGATCACGTCCTTCGTGTCGAGTTCCTGAAGGGTCGTCATGCAGAACAGCAGGCGCTGTTCGAGGTCCAACACCTTGCCGGCATCGGCGAAGTAGCGCGGCAGCTTGGCATAGGCGCCTTCGAGTTTGCCGGGCCCGACTCCAAGATCGCAGGTTTCGAGCGAGACGTTCTTCGCGCCACGCTTCAGGCTCCACAATTGCTCGCCACGGTCGACGTTCAGGAAGCCGGGGTTCGATATCGGGTCGGAGATCATCGCGCGGTAGCGTTCGATCTCCTTCTCGCTCAAGTCCTGTTCCGGTTGCTGGCCTTGCGCATGGCCACCGGCCAGAAGTCCGACGCCGAGCACGGCGCACGCAGCTGTCAACGCGGCGATCGCCGACGTTCTGATCCTCATCGTTCCCTCCATCGGACGCTGTTCAGGAGTGCGTCTCATTGTGCAGCGCAGCGACGAATTGCCCTCGACAACGCCTTAGAGATCACCTTACATTCTGAAAATGGAATATCAATAGCGCGTCGCGGTTTGTTGGAAACATCCGATCACGGCAAGCGCGGCCGGTGCCGGAACAGGTGCCGCCGAACCAACAAGAACAAGCCACGGAAGGAAACACGGATGGACACCCTGACACGAGAGCCGACCCGGCGGTTTGCCCTGGCGGCCGGGGCACTCGCCTTCGCCGCTGCCGCGATCGCGCCGCGCTTGGCGTTCGCCAAGCCTTCGGATGTGGAGGCAGAATTCGCCAAGCTGCTCGGCGGCAAGAAGCCGTCCGATGGCCGGATCAAGCTCGACCTGCCTGCCATCGCCGAGAACGGCCTCGTCGTTCCGCTCGGTGTCGATATCGAAAGCCCGATGACGGACGCCGACCACGTCAAGGCCGTGCATGTCTTTGCCGATGGCAACCCGCAGCCCGGCGTGGTGTCGTTCTACTTCACGCCACAGTGCGGCAAGGCTGCGGCCTCGACGCGCATCCGCCTCGCCCAAACCCAGAACATCGTGGCGCTCGTCGAGATGTCCAACGGTTCCTTCTTCACCGCCAGCCAGGAGGTGAAGGTGACCATCGGCGGCTGCGGCGGCTAGTCCCGCCAGCGATCAGGCATCCAACCAAGAATCCAACCGGGAATACGGCAGTCTGTCCGCCCAAGGGGCCGATCGGAAAGCCGAACAGGAAGGGAAGAAACACCATGTCCACACGTCCGACACCCCGCGTCCGCCTGCCAGCCACGGCCAAGGCTGGCGAGATGATCGAGATCAAGTCGCTGATTTCGCACGAGATGGAGAGCGGCCAGCGCCGCGATGCGCAAGGCGCCGCCATCCCGCGCAAGATCATCAAGGGCTTCCGCGCCACCTTCAACGGCAAGGAGGTCTTCCGTGCCGACTGGCATCCGGCGATCTCGGCGAACCCCTACCAGTCGTTCTTCGTCAAGGCGACGGAGAGCGGCGAGTTCGAGTTCACATGGTCCGACGATGACGGATCGAACTACGTCGCCAAGAACAAGATCACGGTCGCCTGACCACCCTTGGTGGTGCCATCCCGGCCAACGGGCCGGGATCAGGACCTGACGTGCATCGTTCGGTGCGCCTGCCCGGATCAGGGGCGGGCTGACGCTGTAGTATCAAAACCGTCGATCGAGAGCGGAGGCTATCGCATCCCATGATCTCCAGACGCGACTTCATGCAGGCCGCCGGTGCTGCGGCCATGGTCACCGGCCTTGGCGGTGGACTGCTCGGGAAAGCTGCCGCACAAGGCCGGCTGACCCAGGCAGAACTGCTGCGATTTCCGGCCACCGGGAACGTCACACTGGTCCACATCACTGACCTGCACGCGCAACTGGTGCCGATCTACTACCGCGAGCCGAGCTGGAACCTTGGTGTGGGCAAGGCCGCCGGCCTGCCGCCGCACCTGACCGGGCAGCGTTTCCTCAGCCACTACAACATCGCGGCAAAGACGCCCGAGGCCCATGCGCTGACCGATCAGGATTTCGCCGAACTGGCGAAAAGCCATGGCCGCATGGGTGGAATCGACCGCATCGCCACCGTCATCAAGGCGATCCGGGCCGAGCGCGGCAACCGCGTGCTGCTGCTCGATGGTGGTGACACCTGGACCAATTCCTGGACCTCGCTCCAGACCAAGGCCGCCGACATCGTCGATGTGATGAACGCACTCAAGCCCGACGCCATGACCGGGCACTGGGAGTTCACCCTTGGCGAGGCCCGCGTCGAGGAGATCGTCAAGGCGCTGCCGTTCCCGTTCCTGGCCCAGAACGTCCGCGACACCGACTTCGAGGAAAAGGTGTTCGAGCAGCGCCGCAGCTTCGAGCGCGGCGGGGTGCGCATCGCCGTGATCGGGCAAGCCTATCCTTACACCCCGATTGCCAATCCGCGCTGGATGTTTCCCAAGTGGACGATGGGCATCCGCGAGGACGACGTGCAGAAGCAGGTCGACGAGGCCCGCGCCGAAGGGGCCGATCTGGTCGTCCTGCTCTCGCACAACGGCTTCGACATGGACCGCAAGATGGCGGGCCGCGTGAAGGGCATCGATGTCATTCTCACGGCACACACCCATGATGCGCTGCCCCAGGTGCTGAGCGTCGGCAAGACGCTGCTGGTCGCCTCCGGCTCGCACGGCAAGTTCGTTTCGCGGCTCGATCTCGACGTCCGGGACAAGCAGATCAAGGGCTTCTCCTACCGCCTGATACCGGTCTTTGCCGATGCCATCGCGCCGGACCCGGAGGTGGCGGCGCTGATCGCGCGTCATCGCGCCCCCTTCGCCCAGGACCTCGGCCGCGTGCTCGGCAAGACCACCGGCGTGCTCTACCGGCGCGGCAACTTCCAGGGCTCGTTCGACGATGTCTTCACCGATGCGATGCTGGAAGTGCGCGATGCCGAGATATCGCTGTCGCCAGGCGTGCGCTGGGGTGCGAGCCTCCTGCCGGGACAGGACATCACCTTCGAGGATGTCACCAATGGCTGCGCCATGACCTACCCTGCCTGCTACCGCATGCAGATGACCGGCGCACGGCTGAAAGAGGTGATCGAGGATGTGGCCGACAACATCTTCAATCCCGATCCCTATTTCCAGGGCGGCGGCGACATGGTGCGGGTCGGCGGCATGGGGTTCACCATCGACCCCACGAAGGCGATCGGCAGCCGCATTTCCGGCATGACCCATCTCAAGACAGGCCAGCCCATCGACGCCTCGCGCAACTACACGGTCGCAGGCTGGGCCTCGATCAACGAGAACACGCAAGGCCCGCCGATCTGGGAGGTCGTCGAGCAGTTCATCACGGCCCGCAAGGTGATCGAGCCGCGCCCCCTCGATGCGGTCAAGGTGGTGGGCGTGTGATGGGCCAGCCGCTTCATTCCGCAGGGCTCTCACTTGCAGGCCTAGCCCCGATCCAGTGCCACAGGAGGATGTGTGATGGCTGAACAGGACAAGACCTCACGCCGCGGCTTCCTTGCCGCTGCCGCCGCAGGCAGCGTGCTCGCGGCCAGTGGTGCGCACGCGCAGGGTGCCGGCGCCCGTGCCGCCGACAAGGCGATCACCGAGTTGCCGGACTGGAGCAAGTATCTCGGTGACGGTGTCGCCGACCGTCCGTATGGCAAGCCTTCCAAGTTCGAGGCCCACGTCGTGCGCCGCGATGTCGAGTGGCTCACCGCCAGCCGCCAATCCTCGGTCAACTTCACGCCACTGCACGAACTGGACGGCATCATCACGCCGTCGGGCCTGTGCTTCGAACGTCACCATGGCGGCATCGCAGAGATCGACCCGCGCCAATACCGGCTGATGATCAACGGGCTGGTGGACAAGGAACTGGTCTTCACCATCGAGGATCTGAAGCGCTTTCCGCGCATCAACCGGGTGCATTTCCTGGAATGCGCTGCCAATTCCGGCATGGAGTGGCGCGGCTCGCAGCTCAACGGCTGCCAGTTCACCCACGGCATGGTGCACAATGTGATGTACACCGGGGTGCCGCTCAAGCACCTGCTGAACGAGGCTGGGGTTCGCACCAATGCAAGGTGGGTGATGGCCGAGGGCGCGGATTCCTCGGGCATGAACCGCTCGATCCCGCTCGCCAAGGCCCTCGATGATTGCATCGTCGCCTTCCGGATGAACGGCGAGATGCTCAGGCCCGAGCAGGGCTATCCGGTGCGCCTCGTCGTGCCGGGCTGGGAAGGCAACATGTGGGTCAAGTGGCTACGCCGCCTCGAATTGACCGACATGGCCCATCTCGCCCGCGAGGAAACCTCGAAATACACCGACCTGATGGCCGATGGCCGCTCGCGCCGCTTCACCTTCGTGATGGATTGCAAATCAGTGGTCACCAACCCCTCGCCGCAGGCACCCTTGCTGGCCAAGGGCCAGAATGTGCTCTCCGGTCTCGCCTGGTCAGGTCGGGGCACGATCCGCCGCGTGGACGTGACACTGGATGGCGGACGGAACTGGCGCGAGGCCCGCATCGATGGCCCGGTCCTCAACCAGTCGCTGACCCGCTTTTATGTCGATTTCGACTGGCAGGGACAGGAGATGATGATCCAGTCCCGCGCCCATGACTCGACAGGTTATGTGCAGCCCACCAAGGACGAACTGCGCAAGGTGCGCGGCGTCAACAACATCTACCATAACAACGGCATCCAGACCTGGCTGGTGCGCGCCAACGGGGAGACGGAAAATGTCGAGATCGCATGACCGTTCCGCGGAGTTGTTTGCCCATCAATCCATCCCCACGACCCTCATCCTGAACCCGTCGAAGGATGAGCTCCGGAACGTGCCGCGTGTGCCCGCATCCTTTGACTGGCTCAGGACGAGGATCACTGGCAGCCTCAGGATGAGGAGCGTCGGTTGGATGGCCGCGGTCGCGCTCGGTCTGCTCCCGCTCGCTGCGGCGGCGCAGCAGCAGGCCGCAAGGCCTGCAACCACCGCCGCCGCCACCGCTGCGCCGAAGCCTTTCGGACTTGGCCGGCCCGCGCTGGCCGAGGAGGTCAAGGCCTGGGACATCGACGTGCTGCCGGATGGGCGCGGCCTGCCGGTCGGCAAGGGCAACGCCAAGGACGGCGAGGCGCTCTACATCACCAATTGCGCGGCCTGCCACGGCGAGTTTGGCGAGGGCGTGGCGCGCTGGCCGGTGCTGTCGGGAGGGCTTGGCAGCCTGAAGAACGATCGGCCCGAGAAGACCATCGGCTCGTTCTGGCCTGCCACCAGCACGTTGTTCGACTACATCCGCCGGGCCATGCCCTACGGCAATGCCCAGTCGCTGACGCCGGACGAGATCTACGCCATCTCCGCCTACATCCTGCACATGAACGATGTCATCAAGGATCCGGAGAAGGAACTCAACCAGAGCAACTTCGCCCAGATCGAACTGCCCAATGCCAAGGGTTTTTATGACGATGACCGCGAGGTCACCGAAAAGCACTTCTGGAACCGCAAGGTCTGCATGAAGGACTGTGCCAAGGAGCCTGCCAAGGTCACAGGCCGTGCCATGGTGCTCGATGTCACGCCGGACAGCGCCAGCCGTCCGCGCGTGGAGTGAGCGCATGGCCGTTCGCCGCTTCATTGCTTCCGGGTTTCTGGGCATCGCCTGCCAGATGGCTGGTTTCATGGCGTTGCCGGCCCATGCCGCCGACAAGGCTTTCGGCGAGTATCTGGCCGGCGAGTGCGTCACCTGCCACCTGCCGAGCGGCCGGCAGGTCGGCGGCATTCCGGCCATCGCCGGCATGCCCGAGATCTCGTTCATGGCGCTGATGGAATCCTATGCCCGCCGCGAGCGGGACAACCAGGTCATGCAGGCCGTCGCCGGCAAGTTCAACAGCGACGAACTCGCCGCGCTGGCCGCCTACTTCGCAAGCCTCAAGCCGGAATAGGGAGCCGTCATTTGGTCCCCGAACCGGATGAGCGCGCGGTTTCGGCTTCGAACACATCAAAAAGGCCCTTGAAAAGGCCGCAGGTCGCGTCACACTCGAACCATCAAGCAGGCACGCCAGAGGCCTGCACACAACCGGAGGAAGACCATGTCACCCATGTCATCGCTCAATCGCCGTGCCTTGCTGACCGGACTGGGGGCAAGCGCCGGCGTGTTCGCCATCGGCAGCTCGGCGGTGATCGGCCAGGCCAAGCCCCGTGTCGTGGTCATCGGTGGCGGCGCAGGTGGCGGCACGGCCGCGCGCTACATCGCCAAGGACAGCGCCGGCGCGCTCAACGTGACGCTGGTCGAGCCCAGCCGGCAGTTTGTCACCTGCTTCCATTCCAATCTGGTGGTTGGCGGCTACAAGCAGATGGCCGACATCAGCCATTCCTACGAGAAGATGGCGGCGGCCAACGGCATCACCATGGCCCATGACATGGCCGCTCGCATCGACCGGGACCGCAAGGTTGTGATGCTCGCCGGCGGGCAGGCCCTGCCCTATGACCGGCTCGTCGTCTCGCCGGGCATCGACCTGCGCTATGACAGCGTGCCCGGCTGGGGCCGTGAGCACGAAACCGCCATGCCCCATGCATGGAAGGCTGGCCCGCAGACCACGCTGCTGGTCAACCGCCTCAACGCTGTGCCCAATGGCGGGGTGATCGTGATGATCGCGCCGCCCAACCCCTATCGCTGCCCGCCCGGCCCCTATGAGCGCGTGTCCATGTTTGCCCACGTGCTGAAGAAGGCCGGCAAGGACCGCTGCAAGATTTTCGTCATCGACCCGAAGGAGAACTTTTCCAAGCAGGCCCTGTTCCAGGAAGGTTGGGACAGGCACTATCCGGGCATGGTGGAGTGGCTCGGCCCCAAGATCCACGAGGGCGTCAAGTCGGTTGATCCCAAGACTGGCACGGTGGTCACCGGCTTCGAAACCTACAAGGATGCCGCGCTGGTCAATGTCATCCCGGCCCAGTTCGCCGGTGAAATCGTGCGCAGCGCCGGCCTCGCCAATGCTTCCGGCTATTGCCCGATTGATCCGGCCAGCATGCGCTCGACCATCGATGCCAACATCTTCATCGTGGGAGACGCGTCGATTGCCGGTGACATGCCGAAATCGGCCTTCTCGGCCAACAGCCAGGCCAAGGTCGCTGCCATGACCGTGCGCAGTGAACTCACCGGCTCGCGGGTCTTCCCGGCGCGCTACACCAACACCTGCTGGAGCCTGCTCAACGACGATGACGCGATCAAGGTCGGCGGCCAGTTTGAACCGCGTCCTGACAAGATCACCTCGACGGTTCCGTTCGTCTCGCAGTTGCGCGAAAGCGCCGACCTGCGCAAGCAGACCCAGGCCGAGAACATCGGCTGGTATGCCGGCATCGTCGCGGACATCTTCACATGATGCCGTCGCGACGGAGCGTCCTGGCCGGTGCGGGGGGGCTCCTCTTCGCCGGCCTCGCCGCGCCTGCCCCGGCCCTCGCGCGCCATCACCGGGTGATGCTTGGCGCATTCGAGGTCATAGTGGTCAGCGATGGGGGGCTGTCGCTGCCCATCGGCTTTGTCCTGCCCGAGACGCCGCGCGCCGAGACCGATGCCCTGTTTGCTGCCAATGGGCTGGACCCGGCGCGCCTGCAAAGCCAGGTCAACGTCATGCTGGTCAGGACGCCGACAGACCTGATCCTGATCGATGCCGGCGGCGGCACGGATTTCATGGCCGGGCTCGGCCAGTTTCCGGACGCGTTGAAGGCGGCTGGCATCGAGGCGGACAAGGTCACGAAGGTGATCTTCACCCATGCCCATGCTGACCACCTCTGGGGCGTGATCGACGACTTCGACACCTCGCGCTATCCCGGCGCTCCCCACCTGATGAGCGCCGCAGAGCTGGATTACTGGCGTCAGCCTGACCTCGCTACGCGCCTGCCGGACGCCTTCCAGGCCATGGCTGCGGGGACCGCCCGCAGACTCAGGATGATCGATGACATCCTCAAGCCCGCGAGACCCGGTGACGAGATCGCGCCAGGCGTCAGCCTTGTCGATACGTCCGGCCACACGCCGGGCCACGTCTCGGTGCTGCTGACGAGCGGCTCGGAGCAACTGCTGATCGGCGGCGACGTGCTGACGCAGAGCCTCGTCTCCTTTGCCCGGCCGGACTGGCGCTGGGGCGCGGACATGGACGCGGCCAGGGCCGCTGCCTCGCGCCGCCGCACGCTCGACATGCTGGCTACCGACCGCATCGCGCTGCTGGGCACCCACCTGCCTTGGCCCGGCCTTGGCCGCGTCGAGCGCAAGGATGGCGCCTTCCGGTTCGTGGGTGCCTGACCACGCCGTCATCCCGGCCTTGGGCCGGGATCAGCTTGTGCGCCGCGAAGCCTGCCGGCCATGGCGCGCAAATCCGCGCGCAAGGCGCAATCTCCTTGAACCCATGCGCACCGCTTGCTACCTGCGGGGCAACCTAGGCCCTTGATGCCGCTCCGGAGCACCGCACACCCATGTCCCGCCAGTTCATCTACCACATGCGCGGCCTGTCCAAGACCTATCCGGGCGGCAAGCAGATCCTCAACAACATCCACCTGCAGTTCTATCCCGATGCCAAGATCGGCGTGCTCGGCGTCAACGGCGCGGGCAAGTCGACCCTGCTCAAGATCATGGCGGGGATGGACAAGGAGTGGACCGGCGAGGCCTGGGTGGCCGAGGGCGCGCGCGTCGGCTACCTGCCGCAGGAGCCGAAGCTGGACGAGACCAAGACCGTGCGCGAGAACGTCATGGAAGGCGTTGCAGCGCAGCAGGCCGTGCTCGACCGCTACAACGAACTGGCCATGAACTACTCGGACGAGACCGCCGACGAGATGACCAGGCTGCAGGACGAGATCGAGGCCAAGGGCCTTTGGGATCTCGACAGCAAGGTCGATCAGGCCATGGACGCGCTGCGCTGCCCGCCCGACGACTGGGCCGTGGACAAGCTTTCGGGCGGCGAGAAGCGACGCGTCGCGCTCTGCAAGCTGCTGCTCTGGCAGCCCGAACTCTTGCTGCTCGACGAGCCGACCAACCACCTCGATGCGGAAACCACCGGCTGGCTGGAAAACCACCTGCGCAACTATCCCGGCGCGATCCTGATCGTCACCCATGATCGCTACTTCCTCGACAATGTCACCAGCTGGATCCTTGAACTCGATCGCGGGCAGGGCATCCCCTACGAGGGCAACTACTCCTCATGGCTCGGCCAGAAGCAGAAGCGGCTGGCGCAGGAAGGCCGCGAGGAAGCCTCGCGCCAGAAGGCCATCGCTGCCGAGCAGGACTGGGTGCAGGCCTCCCCGAAGGCACGGCAGGCCAAGAGCAAGGCCCGCATCCAGCGCTATGACGAACTGGTCAAGCAGGCGGCCAACAAGGGCCCGGACACAGCCCAGATCATCATTCCCATCGCCGAGCGGCTGGGCAACAACGTGGTCGACTTCACCGGCCTGTCCAAGGGCTTCCAGGACAAGCTGCTGATCGACGACCTCACCTTCAAGCTGCCGCCCGGCGGCATTGTCGGCGTGATCGGCCCGAACGGCGCGGGCAAGACCACGCTGTTCCGCATGATCACGGGGGCGGAGAAGCCCGACAAGGGCACGATCGCCGTCGGCGAGAGCGTCAAGCTCGGCTATGTCGACCAGAGCCGCGACAGCCTCGACGACAAGAAGACCGTCTGGGAGGAAATCTCCGGCGGCAACGACATCATCTATCTGGGCAAGCGCGAGATGAACTCGCGCGGCTATTGCTCGACCTTCAACTTCAAGGGCGGCGACCAGCAGAAGAAGGTCGGCATGCTCTCCGGCGGCGAGCGCAACCGCGTTCACCTCGCCAAGATGCTGAAGAGCGGCGCGAACCTGTTGCTGCTCGACGAGCCCACCAACGATCTCGACCTCGACACGCTGCGCGCGCTGGAAGAGGCGCTGGAAGACTATGCCGGCTGCGCCGTCATCATCAGCCACGATCGTCGCTTCCTCGACCGCATCGCCACCCACATCCTCGCCTTCGAAGGCGACAGCCATGTCGAATGGTTCGAAGGAAACTTCCAGGACTACGAGGAAGACAAGAAGCGGCGATTGGGGATTGATTCCGTGATGCCGAAGCGAATTGCGTACAAGAAGTTCATGCGGTGAGGGTTGTCATTGCGAGCGCTGCGAAGCAATCCAGCATCGCAGCGCTCCAACACATTCAAAACATGGGCGCTCTAGCCGTCAGAATTCGAGAGCCAAAGATGCGAACTGGCATAAATGACTGATCATCTCGATGTTGTTGTGGTCGGGGCCGGCATCGTTGGCCTTGCCCATGCGCTCGCGGCGCGTCGGCTCGGCTTGTCAGTGGCCGTAGTAGACCGCGAGGCCGAGGCCATCGGGGCTTCGGTGCGGAACTTTGGTTTTGTCACGGTGACAGGCCAGCAGGCGGGTGAGTGCTGGCGCCGTGCCCGGCGGTCGCGCGATGTCTGGGCGGAATTGGCACCCAAGGCCGGCATACCTGTCGAACACCACGGCCTTTTGGTCTCTGTCCGCCGCGCGGAAGCGATGGATGTGCTTGAAGCCTTTGCCGAAACCGAGATGGGTGAGGGGTGCCGCCTGCTCAGCCCGTCCGAGATGGCGGCGGAGCATGGTACAATTCTGGCGGGTGATGCTGTGGCGGGCGGGCTTTGGAGCCCGCATGATCTGCGCATCGAAAGTCGGCATGCCATCCCCAAATTGGCTGCATGGTTGCAGGACGAGATGCAGGTGACGTTTTTTCGCCGCACGCTCGTCAAGGCGGTTGAGCCCGGCAGTGTGGTGACCACCGGCGGCACGTTGCGGGCCGAGCGGATCATCGTCTGCCCCGGTGATGACCTTCTGTCGTTGTTTCCGGAGCGGATCGCAGCAATGGGTATTTCCCGTTGCCGATTGCACATGATGAAGGTCATGCCGGGCAATACCGGGTTCCGTTTGCCGGGATCGGTGATGTCGGATCTGTCGCTGGTGCGCTATCTTGGCTACTCGGAATTACCGGAAGCTGCTGCGCTGAAAACGCGATTGATCGCAGAGCAGCCCGATCATCTCGATGCGGGCATTCACCTGATTGTCGTGCAAGGCGCCGATGGTGGTCTGATCGTGGGCGACAGCCACCATTACGAATGGAGCCCGTCCCCGTTTGCACAAGGTCATGTTGATGACCTGATCATGGAAGAACTGCATGCAACCCTGCATCTGCCGGGCGCGCAGGTGACGGAGCGCTGGATGGGCACCTATGCCTCGTTGCCTGATCGGCTGATGGTGCGGGATGCGCCCGATCCCTCCATTCGCCTGGTGATCGTGACCAGCGGCACTGGTGCGAGCACCTCATTTGCCATCGCTGAAGAAACCTTGGCTGACCTCATGGGAGCCTGACATGTCACAAAACCACCTCTCCGCTGTTGTTTTTGACTGGGCAGGCACCATCATCGACCATGGCTCGCAAGCGCCGATGGGGGTGTTCGTGAAGGCCTTTGCCACTTTCGGGGTGGACATTTCAGTGGCTGATGCGCGCGGCCCGATGGGGATGGCCAAGCGTGATCACATCAAGGCCATGATGCAGGAGCCGCATATCGCGTCAGCCTGGACGGCGGCACAAGGAACTCCGCCCGATGATGTTGCGATCGACCGCATCTACGAGGTGTTCGTGCCCATGAACATTGCGGTGGTGACGGATTTTGCAACACTGATTGAGGGTGTCCCGCAGATGGTGGACATGCTTCGCGCGCGCGGGCTGAAAATCGGGTCCACCACCGGTTACATCCGCGAGATCATGGAACCGCTTTTGCCGTTGGCTTCAGCTCAGGGCTATGCGCCTGACAATCTGGTCTGCGCGGGCGATCTGGCCGAAGGCCGCCCTTCGCCGCTGATGATGTATCGCACGTTCCTTGATCTTGGCGTCTGGCCCGCATCAAGCGTTGTCAAGGTTGATGACACCGAAGTGGGCATTGCCGAAGGTCTGAATGCCGGCTGCTGGACCGTGGGCGTGGCGATGACAGGCAACGTCTTCGGTCTGAACCCCGCTGAAACCGCGGCTTTGACCGAACTGGAGCGAGCCCGGATGCGCGATGCTGCTTACGCGCGCCTGGCCCGCTCCGGTGCGCATTTCGTGGTCGACTCCATTGCCGATCTTGGGCCGGTCCTTGACCTTATCGAAGGCAGACTTCTCCGAGGCGAACGCCCATAATCGGCTTTGGTCCGGGAGTTGCGGACGTCACGGCACCGTCCTAGCTTGCCAGCTCTGTCAAAAGGACACTCCCCATGCGCACCACGAAGCTCGGCCGCTCCGGCCTCCAGGTTTCGCCGATTACCCTCGGCACGATGATGTTCGGGGGGGCGACGGATGAGGCGACGTCCGGGCGCATCATCGCCAGCGCGCGCGAGGCGGGGGTCAACTTCATCGATACTGCGGATGCCTACAACGAGGGCCGCTCGGAGGAGATCACCGGGCGCGCCATCCGCAGCGATCGTGACCGCTGGGTGCTGGCCACCAAGGCCGCCAATGCCATGGGCGACGGGCCGAACGAGAAGGGCCTCTCGCGCAAATGGCTGTTGCAGGCGGCAGAGGCGAGCCTGAAGCGCCTCGGCACCGACTACATCGACATTCTCTACATCCACAAGGAAGACCACGCGACGCCGCTCGACGAGACCGTGCGCGCACTGGGCGATCTCGTGCGGGCCGGCAAGATCCGCTATCTCGGCGTCTCCAACCACCGCTCCTGGCGCATCGCCGAGATCTGCCGCATCTGCGACGGGCTTGGCATCGACAGGCCCGTGGTCAGCCAGCCCTACT